>CALBFP010000230.1 GCA_937894115.1 uncultured euryarchaeote | reverse complement strand
CCTGGATGTTTCAAGGCGCATCGGTGTATTGTGGAGCCTACATACCTGCCATTGCGTGGTTATGGATCAGTTCCTATTGGCTTCAATTTGATTTTCCACCGTTCCGATACGGTCTCTGGCACGGAATCGGTGTAAATGTCGGAGCATTTGGCGGCAGCGTCCTGTCCTTCATCTACATCTAAGAAGTGTAGGATTCGGATTCGTTGGGGAAGTCTCCAGAACGGACGTCCTCACAGTACGATTGAATTGCGGCACCAATGTCTTCGGCTAAATTGAGATATCGACGCAGGAAACGAGGTGAGAAATCCATCGTGATTCCAAGAAGATCGTGCAGAACCAAAACTTGTCCGTCGCAATGCGGGCCAGCCCCAATTCCAATAACTGGGATGTTCAGTTCGTTCTTTACGCGTTGAGCCAATTCTTTTGGAATCTTTTCAAGAACGATTGCAAAGCACCCGGCCGCCTCCAACAATTTAGCATCAGCAATTAGTTTCTCAGCCTCAGTATCCTCTTTTGCTCGAACCGAATAGGTACCAAATTTGTAGATGCTCTGCGGAGTCAACCCAAGGTGTCCCATCACAGGGATTCCAGCCGTCAAAATACGTTCAATGGATTCAACAATCTCTGAGCCACCTTCCAACTTGACGGCATGACCTTCAGCTTCTTTCATAATTCGAATTGCACTTTCCAAGGCTTGACGTGAGTTTCCTTGATACGTACCAAACGGCATATCGACGACGATGAGCGCTCGATCGACGGCCCTTTGTACGCATTGTGCGTGATAGATCATATGATCCAACGTCATCGGAACTGTCGTAACCTGACCTGCCATGACGTTTGAAGCAGAATCGCCAACAAGAATTACATCAACTCCAGCTGCATCGACAAGACGAGCGAGAGAGTAATCGTATGCGGTCAGCATCGTAATGGGTTCACCAGCGCGTTTCATTTCTTGCAGCGTGTGCGTTGTTACTTTGGTCGCTTTACTGTGAATCGACATCGTCCTGCCTCATGTTGCCGAATGAATTCACCATTTCAAAGGCTCGCTGCTCAATCAATCGTGTTTAATGCAAACATTGAGTGGCTCGGAAAAGAAATTCAGACTCCAATATCCCCCTTCGCGTCCCACACCTGAGTTCTTCACACCTCCAAACGGTGTTCGTAAGTCTCGGTGCAGCCACGTATTGATCCAGACAATTCCTGTTTCGATTTTCTGAGCCAATGCATGCGCTCGTTCGGCGTCCTTGGACCACACCGAACCGGCGAGCCCATATTCGGTTGAATTGGCCATTGCTATCGCCTCGTCATCGGAATCAAAGCGATGGATGGTAACCACTGGGCCGAAGATTTCCTCTGTAACGGTACGTGAGGTGTGGTTCAGTCCATCGATGATTGTGGGTCTCAAGAACGCACCATCAGGCGTAGGTCCGACCTGCCCCGTCATTTCACGCGTCCCCCCAGCAACGACGGCCCCGCCTTCTTCAATACCAAGTTGGATGTAGGATTCGACTTTACGGAGATGTTCCTGACTGATGAGAGCGCCTATTTGTGTGGACTCGTCCTCTGGTGCGCCGCACACCATTCGCTCAACTCGTTCGACAAATTTGGCAAGAAATTGGTCGGCGATCGAGGCATGCAGAAGAATTCGTGAGCCGCAAAGACAGACCTGACCGCTGTTGGTGAAGCCTGCTCGAAGCGTACCGTCAAGAGCGAGTTCAAGGTCGGCATCATCGAGAACGATTGTTGCGTTTTTGCCACCCAACTCCAACGACAATTTCTTGAACATCGGTGCTGATGTTGCTGCAACATGACGGCCTGTTGAAGTACCTCCTGTGAATGAAATTGCACGTATCGATGGATGTTCAAGAATGGCTTGGCCTACCTCCGGTCCATACCCGTGAACAACGTTGAGAACACCGTCAGGAAGTCCAACCTCAGAAGCCACTTCACAGAGAAGATTCGCAGTCGAAGGGGTTAATTCACTTGGTTTTGCAACAACGGTATTGCCCATCAACAGTGCAGGTGCAACCTTCCAACTGAGCAAGTAAAGTGGTAGATTCCATGGTGTGATGAGTCCAACCGTTCCAATCGCTTTACGATGCACGAAATTCGTTGCGTCGTCCATTTCAAACACCTCTTGCTTCTGTTGTTGTGCATAGGCTGCAAAAAATCGAAAATTGTCAACCGAACGTTGTGCATCAACGCGTCGGGCAAGTGCCAACGGTTTCCCAGTATCTCGAGATTCTCGCCGTGCCAGTTCCTCTTTTCGAGCCGCAAGTCCATCCGCTAGACGATCAAGCCACTTCGCTCGTTCCTGCATGCTCAGTGCAGACCATTCCTTTTGAGCAGCCTTTGCAGCATTTACAGCAGATTCAACATCCGATGCGTCCGAACGTGGCAAGGTTCCAATACGTTCACCGGTTGCAGGATTGATGTTTTCAATCGTTTGTTGATGTTCTGCATCGAGAAAGATTCCACCAATGAAATTCATTGCGTTCATTCTTTCAACTCCGAACCATACATCCAACGATCTTGGTCTGGGTCCCACTCGTCCCATGTGGGGATGGTTTCGAGGACCTGCAGATATTGCTCGGGAACGATACCGGGGACAATGAATGCTTTTTGACGGTGCAATGGATAGGGGTTTCTCAAGTCGATTCCTAGCACTCCAAGAACGGCACGGGCAACGTACCATGTTGCTTGAGCGTTCCAACCGTGAGCGATTTTGATGACAATGCCAAGCCCCTTCGGATAGTCCGGATGTTCAATCGCAAGACCGAGCAACCCATCCGCTCCTTCTTTGGCAATTACGGACCCTTCACCCGCTTTGAGGATGGTTGAATCGAGTCGATTGAAGCCGCCAACCAGATCAGGGTGGCGAACCATGGCCTCCCAAATCCAGTCTTCTTCTTTGTCGCGCACCAGTCCTGCATAAATTTGAGCCAATTCTGCAACTGTGTTTGAAACCGTTGGTAGACCACAACCATCCTTTGCAATACGCAGTGGCTCCCAGTCCTTGCCAAGGTATCGGCGAATCTCGGTCAAGTACGCATTGAAGACCTGATGGCTCGGCAGCGTGTACCCTGCTCGATTCCAGCCTTTTTCTCGGCATCCGCGTAAAATAGCTGCGTGTTCGCCCGAACAGGTGTGGTACCATCGACGAGGACGGCGAACTTGTCGACCAAATTGAATCAGTGGAACGTCGAGCGGAGTCAGCATCAAAGGCCATTCGGATTGAGACAGTAAAGACTGGGCTGCAGCCACGTGTTCCGTATCCCCATTGTGGCTTGCAACCGATATGGCCTTCTGTTCCCAAGACAACGACGACAATTCGTTCACGAAGGCTTTGAGCATGAACGGTTTCATCATCGACCGACCGTAGCACAGAACATTTCCTCCAAACGAATGAATGACTTCATCACCATGTGCCCATGCCACTGCGCCATGAATGGTCGTCTCAGAAACCCCATTTCTTCGATAATCGACGAGCGGTTCCCACGCAACATCACGCCCAGTAGGGATTCCCTCGATTTGTTCTCCGAGCGGCGAGTCTGGAAACAATCCGCTTCCCGGACGGCCCGGTTTTACTGCAGAGTGCCCATGGTGGTTGATTTTCACGGTACATCACTTCCCAGCAGTTCCTCAACTCTTGGCACCACCTTTTGCATGTATGCCCGCATGTTGCGACAGACACGATCGCTGTCGTGATTGAAGAAATCAAACCAGGCCATAATCCGATCTTTTGGATGAAATCTTGCGACCAATTGTTGAGCAACGTCTTCAACATTTCCAATCAAGGCGTTTTGCGCAGCGTTCTGGACCTTTGAGGGGTCGATGGTCCCTTCAAGAGCGTTCCAATAGGCGCCCAAGGCTTGCTCGGCTTCGCGGTGTGCTTCAGCTCGTTGTTGCTCCATATCGAGATGCGGTTCGTCGTTGAGGAAAACAAAACTTGTTCGAGGCATGTATGAACGTATCCAAGCACCACCATCGGGGTGAAAACATGCTCGCATTCGTTCATGGGTCGCCTCGATTACTTCGGGTTGGGTGATCGAGAGATTGAAGACGCGAACAGGGAGGATCGAATTGACGAAGACTTGAGCATCGGGATCGTGCGTGCCAGCGACAAGCACAAGTTGGTCGCGATTGAAGGTGTTTGGAACGATGCGAATGTCTTCAAACAAGTATCGGCGTTCAAAAGCAATCTCATCATCATCAGAACCGTTGATTTGTTGAACCCGTTCCCAATCCTCTTCGTTTTTGAAATTCTTTCTGGTAAGTGTTGTCTTACGAACGATCTGTGAGGAAACGGTATCCCCTCGAAGTAAACGCAAGAAGATTTCACTGGCCTCCAAGAAAATCTGAGATCGCAAAGCGGGCCATGCAGCCTCTTCGAGAGGTGTTCGTGGAACAATACCGTAGGGTCGGGCCATAAATTCAAACCGTCCTGCTGAGAATCCAACGTGCAGTTTGCGCTTATCGTCGTTAACAGCTAGGAGTTGCAAGGTATTGGCAATGCGCTCTGCTTGTGCAATTGGGCCACCGGATGCAAGTATGGAAACAACTGCACTACCGATTTCAATGTCGTTGGTCCGACGGAAGGACTCCATAGCAAGTTGAGGGAAGTCCGTACAAAGGCCAACTTCCCCTTGCCAGTGCGGAACAACGGGGTGTTTGTTTGATTTTTGAGTCTCGGTTGAGAGGTGGGCTTGAGCAAGCCATCCAACACCGAACCCCAACTCGTCCGCTGTTTCCA
This sequence comes from uncultured euryarchaeote, assembly GCA_937894115.1. Classification (GTDB taxonomy): domain Archaea; phylum Thermoplasmatota; class Poseidoniia; order Poseidoniales; family Poseidoniaceae; genus MGIIa-L2. The sequence continues at coordinate 50,597 of CALBFP010000230.1, read as the reverse complement.
GTTGTTGGAAGTAATTTCTCAACATGGTTTGTTCATCGGGGATGTGCCCATCAGCGTCAGGCGTTTGACTGATGGAGAAGAAAATGTCGTGTTTCATGCACTTCCCCTCTTCATCCCCAACACGTCAAACAACATAACCCGTTCGTAGCCTAGTTAACCTCTTCACCGAGGGAGGTCAAATCATGGAGACGCTTCTTGAGCAAATCTGGAGTGGCAAGACCCAATTGCATGAACAAATGCATCGTATCGGACAAAGCGAGTAATGCATCGTTGTACCGCATTTCGATTTCTGCAAGGTCGGCAATGCCCCAACTTGCCACCAGATGGCCCGCAGGATCTTCAAGGCGTTTGGCAAGATCCAGGCTTTCTTGATACATTTCTGATGCAGTACCGAGCTCTCCAAGGCTGGCTTGAGCATGCGCCATGTCGGCGAGGGCCTCCATGCGAAGAACATCCTTTTCCAAGACTATGGCGAGTTCAAGGCGTCTCGTGTCATGGAGAATTGCAGTATCCCAATCTTGCGCTATTCGTGCGCAATGGGAGAGAACCGCAAGACCGTAGATCATCCCTTCCTTGTCTTCGATGGATTCTCTCAAGGTTAAGGAACGGCGTACGGATGTCTGTGCTGCTTCGTTTTCATCGAGAGAGAGAAGCATGAGTCCGTGATGGTGCAATAAGGCAGCAGCAAGTGGCGCCCCGTTTTCAAGCGATTCAGATTCAAACGCCAATTCGGCGAACTCGTCAATACTACCAGAATTTCTCTTGAGGTGCTCAAAACGTGCCCATCCTCTTTCAACGTCATCCTTTGCTGCTGTTTGCGCATGTTCGACCAAACGGTTCAGCAATTCCACATCACCTATGGATTCAACCAACGGCAAGATTCCTAACGCCAGCGGTGTATTGATGGAATCAATGGAACCTCCACGCGTCAACATGTCGACGATTTCCTTGGCCTTTTCCATCGAAACCTCTTCTGCCATGTGTCGACGAAACAGATTCGCGCCAAGAACCTATGCTTGAGATAGAATGCACCTTGAGGATTCATAACAGTGATGCCAATCCAGACTCATGGCACGGCAAGACAAAGCGTTGCAAGGTGTCATGCTTGTTGCACTCTTGATTCTCTTTCCAATGACCATTCAGCTCCTCGTTCATCAAGATGAAAGCCCTTTGTGGCGAACCGTCTATGTGGAGGTTGATTCTGAGGAGGACGAAGAGATTGATGCACGATCGGAGCCACCTCGTCGAGAGGACGTTGCTCGCATTGCAACCTTCAACATCAAGATTTTTGGTGAAGCAAAAATGGGGAAAGCGGACGTGGTTTCCGAACTGGTAAACATCACCATGCGTTACGACATGCTTGTTGTCCAGGAAATCAAAGACCTCGATCAAACGGTTCCCTATGATTTTCTTGAAGCCATCAATGCAAAATCCAACGAAACGTATGCCTTGGTTCTGAGTGAGCGTTCTGGGCAACAAGACGACGATCAAAGCGGACAAGAACAATATGCATTCTATTACCGAACCTCACGATTTGAAGCGACATCGTTTTGGCTACACAACGATTCTGAGAACGACCAATTCCAGAGAGAACCGCTGATTTCAAACTTCAATTTGCTGGCGGACAATGGTTCAATACTCGAAGAGATTGCGTTGATTACCGTCCATACCAAGCCGGCTTCTGCCGTTAATGAAACGGGGGCCTTGCACAACGTTGTTGAAACATACAAGCGAAATTCAACCCACAACCACATCATCGTCTTAGGTGATTTCAATGCTGACTGCGGATACGCCTCGACATACGAACTGGATCAATTGGACATCAGGAGCTCTGAGTACACATGGGTCGTTCCGGATTCAGCAGATACCACATTTTCTGAGAACACCCACTGTGCTTACGATCGAATCGTCATGACCAGTGATGTCAATGGCCGATTTTTCGACCGATGGGGGGTTGATCGCAACATGAGTGATTCGGATGTTTCAGATCACTATCCAGTATGGTTTGACCTCGCCATCAGCGAGGATGTGCAAGAATGAGGCGTCGAGCATCTGTGCCTGGACGCGTCAACATTATCGGAGAACACACCGATTATGCTGGAGGTTGTTCACTTGCCTTCGCCTCTCAGCATCGTTTGATTTTAGACGTGGATTTTAATCAATCAGAGTACGTTGGTGACGAAACGGTGTTGGCATTGTGGAGAGAAGCAGGGGGTCCACCTGCTCACTTGAAGGTCGATAGCACCATTCCAATTGGTAAAGGAATGGCTTCATCTGCAGCATTGTGTCTTGCTGTTGTTCTCTGTGCCCATGGACCTGATATGGACAAACAAGCAGCATGTTTGGAAGCACAACGTCTGGAGCATGTCGTTCTTGGAACTCCGTGCGGTCTTTTGGACCAAATGGCTATGATGTATTCTACCACTCAACACTGCACGCTGATTGACTTTTCAACAATGGAAACTGCTGCGATGGTGTTACCGGATTCGTGGAAATTCAAACTGATCGACTCTGGAATTCATCGGACACTTCGAACCCATAATTATCGACAAACAACCACAGAGCAAATCAAACAGACCCACATAACTGAAGAAAATGCGCGTGTTCATGATGCTGTTAACGCCATTCCTGAGGTTCTTGGCGGGTTGCTCAACACCACCCATGACTCTTTGCGCTCAATCGGCGTAAGTACACCGGAAATGGATGCCCAAGTTGAAGCATTGCAACGATTGGAGGGTGTCCACGGTGCCCGAATGATGGGAGGAGGATTTGGCGGGATGATTCTGGTACTGGTCGAACGTGAAGGCGTCCTTCCTGAGCAAAACATGCTGATTGCATCAGCGGCTGGATTCGTTGAAGAATTTCTCTAATCGTTCAAGACGTTCAGGCGTTCCAATGTCCCAGAACGGTGTGGAATCCACGTGCACATGAATCTCGGTAGAAAGTGTTGGATAGATTGTGTTCTCCCACGACCATGTTCCTTCTTTTCCGTGATCCAACACAACGGATTTACGAACCACTGAGGTTCCTGCTTCATAGCCATTGAATCGACCGATGTCGATCTCTTCTTTGTTGTAGGCAACCAATCGCCCTTGTTCGAATTGTAGATTTTTCTCTTCATGATCTGCGGTTACCGTCATCGTCAACGGTGACGAAGTCTTTCGATGAAGTTCGACAAGAGGGTTGTAATCAATGGGGTGGTAATCGTCACCCCACAACAGGATAAACTCGTCCTCGAGTTCGTCTCTTGCGTTCCATAACGCACCGCCTGTACCCAATTGATGAGATTCTTGAACAAAAGAAAGTTCAAGGCCAGGATACGAAAAATCATCAAATTTTTCACCATGATGTCCTGTTAAGACCAACACACGATTGCATCCTTGAGCGTTTACCCAATCAAGTATGTGAGTCAACATAGGCTTTCCTCCAACTTCGACCAGAGGTTTCGGTGTGTCTTTGGTTTTCTCACCAAGTCGGCTACCAAGCCCTCCTGCAAGGACAACCACTTGCGGCATTCGATGATTTTGAGCAATGGACGCATACAACGCTCCACTTTTACGGAGGGTTCGCTTTTGTGTATCAAAATCAACATGGTACAAACCAAAACGTTGGTTGTACCCCTCGGCCCACTCAAAATTATCCATAAGTGTCCAATGATAAAATCCTCGAACGTCGTATCCTTTAGCAATCGCTTCTGAGGTGATTTGTAAATGCCTTCGTACGTGTTCTGGACGCATGTCGTCGTCGTCATCTGCGACGCCGTTCTCGGTTACGATAATCGGTATGTTGAGATCGGCAACCATCTCTATTGCACGTTCAAGACCCTCTGCATACATTGCGTATCGGAAATCAGTGCGTTCTTCCCAAGGTCGTATCAAGGGATCAATTTCCACCTTCGTCGGCATAAAAGGTGTTGTCAACAAATGCGTGTAGTAATTTAATCCGATGAAATCGCTGCTGGATTTTAGGCCTTCAATGGCAACACTACGAAACGCTGAAGGAGGCTTAAATCGGCCGTTTTTCAACCCCTTGAGCCAGCATCGATTGAACATTCCATCGAGGAGATTTGCCTGTATCCTGTGCAATGGATTCCAACGTCTGTACGGATCGAAAATGTTGATGTTTTTGACCAATCCAATGGTTGCTTTCGGTCCGTTTTCCATGGATTTTAGCATACGGTAGCAACGGGCATGAGCGCGCATCAGGTTAAGCGACACGTTTCGCGTCTTTCGGAATGAGCGTTCGCCTGGAGGGAATTCACCAAGCACATACCCCATTGAAGCATAGACAGCGGGCTCGTTAATTGTGCACCACCATGTCACTCGGTCACTCAAAACCTCAAACATTTTCGTACTAAATCGAATCCAATATACAATGTTCGCCTCCTTTTCGAATGCACCTAAATCTTCCCACCACAATGGATTGGTAAAATGATGAAGTGTGACCATTGGTTGAATGCCGCGTTGCAATAAATCATCAACGAGACCGCTGTACCAAGCAATTGCGTCTTCATTCCAGACCCCCATTTCAGGTTCAATCCGACTCCATTCAAGGGAAAATCTGTAATGGGTAACCTTGAGATTTTGAATAAGTTCCAAATCTTCAGTCCTTCGGTTCCAATGATCGCATGCATCCCCGCTGTGTTGGCCGCTCTTAGAAGAAGGTTCAAATTGCGACCAGTTGTTGGTGTTACCGCCCTCAATTTGATGCGATGCAGTTGCAACACCCCACATGAAATCTGGTGGAAATGCTTGACCGTTCAACAAGGGCGCATAATCCACGTTTCCCCAGTCTCGATGTTCTTCAACGCCCATAGCACCACAGACCATCACTGAACTCGTGTCCAGGACCCGTCGCTACCAACGTTCCAGTATTGCAACTCGGTGTTTGCGTCAACATACCATCCCGTATCGCCTTGACTTGTCCCAGGCGCAGCCTGCATGACACCAACTTGGCCTGCCTTTGTTGCAAGCTCTTGTCGTACGTCATCGGCAATTTCGGGTTGGATGTGTTCTGCGGATTCTTGCACCGTTTGAACCGCATCGGAATGTTCTGTCTGAGGTTCAGCAGAAACCGTTTCTTCGACCTCGGTATTGATTTCTTCAGCATGTTCTTCGAGTTCATCATCGTCGTAATAATCCTCATCGTCCCAATCCTCATCCTTTTGGCTTCCTTTGCGAATGAGGACCACCAAAACGATGAAAATCATGAGCAGCAATGCAATGATGATGGAAACTGCGGTGTTTGTTGAACCGAGTGCACCACTAAGAAGAACCGAATCAACATCAAAGAATTGTTGCGATATCAATCCGTTCCATTCCACTGTACAGGAGCGGTCGGAACCTGCTTGTTCAAGTTCGATTTCCCATGTATCTGATTTCACATGACTTGCCTTACCTGAGGTGCAACTAACACCTGTCTTGTCTGGGTTGACTTCGACTCTGTTGCCTTGGGAATCCTCTGCCCAAACAGTGATGAGGGCAACTTCACCTTGGCTTCGAGTCTCGTTGGCCATAGCTGTGATCACACGGACGGCCTGACCTGGAACAATCGTCAGTGGAATGGTGTGTTCAGCATCGCCCTGTGCAATTTCAAGATCGTAAATCCCACTCGTTACACCTGTTAATTGCCAATAACCAGGACCGCTCGATGATGCATCAAAGAGGACAAAACCGCCTGTCACCAGTTCTACGCTTTCTGCTGGAGCCTTGTTTTGATGGACGTCCACCAATTCAACGAAAATGTCGGTCGGAACGCCCGCTTCGATGACCAAACCTGCATCACCAGCAGTGACGAGAGAGGTCCCCTCTCCGGGTACAACGTTGATACGAACTGCTGCAAAGACGCCATCCGCATTGGCTCGTATTTCGTGTTCACCCACTTCAGTTGGGTACCATTTTCCATCGGCCATACGAATCTCAAGAGTACGGTCGACACCCGCTACAGTCCAGTTTACAGCGACATAGGGGATGGTATTGCCGTACGCATCCTTGAACTTCGGATCGAAATCAAGATACGAATCAGCAGCGACCTGCGTCCCCGATTCTGGCAATTCAATGGAAGCCAATCGACCTGCAGTAACCTCACCCGACCATTGCGCCTGGTGAACAATTCCAGTGGATGCATCAAAATAGGAGGAACTGAATCGAAGAACTTCCAATTCTTTCGGCATGATTGAAACATACGATTCAAAAATTTCAACCGCGGCAAATTCACCCTCTGTCTTGGTGATGTTCGCTTCAACCTGCCAAACATTTCCAAAAGTGTCCGTCGCCTCATGAACCAACGCCAATTGGGTTCCTGAGGAAACAGAGGATTGACTTGAGACCAACTGTGTAGCATAAGCTGACCCGTGCACCACATCCACGTTAATGGAAGCAGGGACATCCGAATCGACAACATCAATTGCAAACTGACCTGACTGACCAGGGGTCCAGTACACCTCATCTCCAACCTGTGAAAGTATGCCGTTGTCCACAGTCCAATTCCCTAAAGGAATTGGGACAGCCGAGCGGTAGCCTTGCGAATCGGTACGAACCGCATCAAGACGGTAGGATTCTCCAGAAACATACACGGTTTCATCGGGTGTAATTTCAATTTCAACAATCGAAGCATCAGCAGGTACAACACGGATTGTGCTGTTGCCCCAAATGGCACCGGCTCGAACCGAGAGATTCCAGATACCAGGAGCGGAAGCATAGTAATATCCAACAGGGGTTATGGTTCCATTTTCGACGGTCCATACCTTGTTTCCAGCAAGCGTATTGTTCATTTTCTGACCGTACGAGTCAACAAGATCGGGATACAACTGCAAACCTTGTCCACTTCGCAAAATGAGGTTGCTCGGAAAAACAAATTCGAAAGGGTCACCCGCAATGGCTTCCATCGTGACCGTTGTTTCAAGCTGGTCGTAACGAGCAACAACTTCGTACAGTCCGAGCGAAGGAGGCGTCCATGAGGGTTCACCCTGGCCAACATAGATACCGTCAACGGTCCACACAACATCTTGACCTGAACGAGGGTTGTCGTGAGAGTCAATGAGATCGGCTTGCAAGACAAACGGATATTTTGCTCGCGGTTGATCGGTTGTGTTGATGCGAATGGATTGACCCCAACCAGCTTCGACCGAGACAACAACCGTATCGTTGAAGCCAGCATGTTCTGCACGAATGGTTACCATTCCAGCTGACCATGGGAAAAACAACCCTGTTTCTTCGATGGTTCCATTGCTTGCTGACCACGTAATCTCACCACCGACAACATTGTTCAACGCATCGTATAGTGTCGCTTCCATTTGCAACACACCATCGGATGAAATGACTGTTGACGGTGTTGAAATCACCACTTGAGCAGGAGGGCCATTCGCACTTACTGAAATCGAAACAAAGGATGAAGCAAACAACACGACGCACAGCGCAACTGCGGTTTGTCGTCGTCGCATGGTTCCACCTAATCCTGCCATTCATTCCAATCGCTTTGACCGGGTTCACGGTAATACCACGTCTCATCTTCGCTTTGTGCCCATTCGGTTCCGTCATCATCAACACGATGCTCAACCATCCAACCGGTGTCTTCCTTCTCCTCTTCTTGAGGTGGAGGACCTGAAGGTCCTGAACCGGGCGCTGGGCCCGATGGACCCGGTGCTGGTCCAGACGGACCGCGTGCAGATGGTGACTCATCGTCATCATCTTCGTCCTCATAATCATCATCCCAGTCATCATCATCGCCAGATCGGAAGGCCATGAACAACAGTACCAAGAGGACAGCAACTATCAGACCAAGAAGTACTGCTCCAATGTAATACAAGGCACCACCAGCAGCAAAGAAACCACCAATCGTTCCCGTTACCTCGATTTGATAATCTTCACTTACTTGACCCGCTGATACTGTAATGGTTTGTGGACCGCTTTCCAGAGTCGTCACTTTCCACGTACCTTGGCCCGTGCTCTTGACAGTACCACGTCCAGTAGAATCTACACGTGCACTGCTCGGAACGGGAATCTCATTGGCGTAGCGATCGAATGCTCGTACTGTTACATCGATCGAAGCTTGTTGGTCAACGGTTTCTGCTGACAGATTCACCTCGATAAAATCAACGATCATTTGGGGTGAAATTTTCAACTCAAAGCCGTTTGAGACAGCATTCGTTGAGTATTCCATTGCGTGTGTACCGGCAGCAGATGCTTGGTATGTGTAGGCACCCTTGACCGATTTAGGAATAACGCGATCGGATGTTGAACCGTCCTCAATCCACTCGACGTCTTGTGGGAATGTGTTTCCGTCGCTATCGGTGCCTGTAATGGTGATGTCGATTTTTTCACCGGCATCCTCATCGAAGGTTTCGAGTTCATGCTCAAGGGAAACGGCGACACCGTGGTACACTGAAATGTCAACCGAACGCGTGTAGTTGAAGCCTTCTGCGTTCAGAACAAACGCAAGCATCCGGTAATTGCCAACTGTGGTTGCCTCCCATTGATAGCCATCGGAGACAAATTCAGTCGTCACGTCGGTAACATCGCCTGTATCAAGATCCTCAAACAACCATGTAAGGGCACTGGAATCAAGCGGGTTCAAATCACCATCACTTAAGGCGACCGAGAAGTCAATTGAGTGGTCAGCGCTGATGTTGTAAACAGACCCAGTATCGCCATTGGATGCTATTGTGTTCATCGTAAAGACCTGAATGATTCCCTCAGAGACCTCTACATTGACCACTTCACTGAACAATTGTCCATCGAAAGTGTATTCCGCTCGCATGACGTAAGCGGTTGTCGATGCCAAAACCGGCATGAACTCGGTCTCATCCGAAAGCATGTACAACAAGACCGATTGGTCCTGCCAATCGGGATGCGCAATCGTCCAGTTGACATCGATGGTCCATCGATTTCCTTTTCCATCACTGGCCTTTGCTTTCACCACAAGGGTTTCATCTGCTGTGATGGAATACGTCATGCCGTCGGCATCTGCGGAATCAACAATGAGCACCATATCGACCATGACACCTTTTGTGACGTTGATCGTTATGGATTGGAAGATAGTCTCGTACTGTGCGGTTATTGCACGGCCACCCAAACCGTTTGGTATCCATTGAACAGGATGATCGAGGGTGATGTTTAACGCACCATCAGAAATGGATGTCCAATTTTCAAGCGGAAGGGTCACCGGCAAACGGTTACCTTGTACGTCGATCCGTGTTGTGTTGAGGAAGACAACATCGTCTGCAGTGATGTCCCATGCGGATGGTGTAATCTCAAGCGCTGCCATTTGACCATGCCCCGTTTGAATTGCAATTGAATCAACCAAGCCGATTGCCGAAGTTAGCGACAATTGCCAGGTTCCAACGGTGTTTGCAAAGTACATGTTTGTTGCCTCACTGTACAATCCATCGTTGACGGAGTACGACAGTGCCCCTGCTTCACTGAGTGGGATAACGTTTCCAAATTGGTCGTACAGTGTCGTTGTGATTTCACATTCGGTTCCAGCTGGAACTACTCCATCACAACCCGTCAATTCAATGCTTGTTGGAGCACCCAATTCGACAAGTACGTTGACGACGACCGACTTCGAACCCCATGTGACCGTCACGGTTTGTCCACCAACGGCGTATGGCTGGAAAACGTCGCCGAAGGTTCCACCCATCGTTCCATTGCTTGGTGTGAACGTGATGCTTTGACCGGGTACGCTGTTTCCATGCTGGTCAACAACGTTTGCAGTTATTTGCAACGTTTCATCGGAAGTTATTGTTGCTGTAAGTGGTGAAACGCTTAGGTCGATAGGTGCTCCAGGTGTTACGGTTACCAACTCGTCCTCGCAAATCACACCATAACACGCAGTGATGGTGTGCGTTCCAACAAGTGTCGGCGAATACAATCCGGTCGAATCGATTGTGCCACTGCTCACACTCCAAACGATGGGGACACTGGCTACCAATCCGTTGTAATCAGCGGTCGAAGCACTAAACTGAACCGTCGAATCGGCATTGACAGAAGTCGCCGTAGGTGAAATCGTAATGGAATCAATATCGGTGTAATTCATCATTAGCAAAGGACGAACTGCAGCATTTGATTCGCTGTTATCGGCAAATTCGGCTTGCATCCAACCTTGTGTTGGTGTTCCGATAATCACCCAACTGTGGACACCGTCAATGTACAGCATTCGATGTCCTAAATTGAAGTAAATCCATGAATCTGTAACCTGTGAATTGCTGATGAACACAGTATCCAGTGGCGTCGAGTTGTAATCAACACCTGCTTGCAGACCCGGCGCATTCCAGGTCGTACTGCCGGTGCCGTTCCAGGTCGCAGTCGTTTCAGACCAACCTGTGGATAGCATGCGATGGACTGTGAAGGTCATTCCCGTTGCACCCGATCCGTACTCCAAATCTTGGAGATACATGCCGTAAGAAACGGAATGAACGTTCATGCTCGGATTGAATGGAATTTGACCAAAGTCAACATTGACCAACAATCGGTACTCATCCTGACTGGGGTCGAGGCCAACGGTGTTGGCACCGCCATCGAGATTGGTCTCGGTCAATCCGCTGTAAATGGAGGTATCTTGCACATTCGTGTGCGCCAATTCATCGATTTCGTTGCCCGTCTGGAATTTGTACGTCCACGTGTGATCGAAGTTATCGGTGGTTTGAGGGTCACCCATTCCAACAACCCAACGGGAAGAGGAAGGGCCGGGTATGGAACCGTTGACTGCTTGTACCCACCATTCAAATGTTGATCCCGGAGCAACAGCATTCGCAAAGGTGAAACTCGTGCCTGAAATTTGGTTTGAGGTTGCCGATTTGAAGGTATATTGTCCCGATGCGTTTCGAATCGTTACAATGTAACCGGTCGCTCCAGATACGGTATTCCAATTGAGCACTGGCTTGTCAAGTGATTCAAGCAAAGTTGTTGTCGTGTTGTACAAAATTGCTCCATCCAAAGGTGAAAGGAGGGCGGGTTGGGCAGGAGGAACGATGCCTGCGACATTGTCAACGTAATCCATTCGCAACGTCGGTCGCCAGGAATCTGTCGGGTGTTCACCGGATGCAAAGGTGTGGAGACTTGCTCCCGTACCAACAACAGTGAGTTTGATGGTCATGGTCAGGTTTCCACTTGCGATGTTGGATTGAGCAAGAGAAGTTATGTCCCACTCAAGCCAACCAGATGGAGGTGTAACCGCAAGTGTGGAACGCGTGATTTCTGCTGTACTGCAGGTCGGAGGTTGCAGCGCTGTTACACTTGCCTCGTTGAACGTTGAACACGCATGTGCGCTCACTGTTAGCGGTGTGACACCAGCAACCTGTGTTCGATACAGTTGAAGCATCGTCGATGTCGGCGTCATGGCAGATGGCCATGGCATCTGGGACAGGTCGAATTCAATGTAGATTTCATTATCACCCGAGGAACTTACACCCAATTTGAGCGTCGAACTACCACCATAGTTGGTGTTTAATGCAGAAGATACGGTGTATGTATCTGGAGCACCCGGCAACAACCCAGTTTCCGCAAAGATGGAACCACTCGAGAGATTCACGGTGTGGTTTCCTGCCCCGTCGTCCGAACCTTGCGCATCGGGTATCCGGAATTTGTTGACTTGCGACCATTCTCCAATTCTAGCATATTGTCCTGCATTTATGTCTTGGAATGAAAGAACCCTCCAGAAATTCCAATGATCGCCGGAACCGATGTCGCCAAAGTTCAGTGTTGTGGTTGTTGGATCCCAGGTTACTTCTGCATCGATCAAACCAGCTGAATCCGCAGTGTTGACACAACTCAAATCGTAGACCATCCGTGCGTCCGATGCTCCGCATAGGACGTATCCAGTAAAGTTAGAAGATGGAGGGGTCCAAGAGGTGTTGAGATCGTCGGTACCTGTTGGTCTTGGCGCTGATGTATTCCACAGCGTTGCTCCGTCAACCGGTAGCAAACCTGTTGGACTTGGGTCGACGTACGGGTTCGTCATTCGGAAGGTAATGTTGAGGGATGGACGCAGGTCTGCACTGGCTTCGTTGCTTGAATACATATCAACTCGGCCATCGACACTGCTGTCGTTTTCTTCAGCCTGAATGAGGAAATCCAAACTGGTTGAACCACCAGCAAGGGCTTGTTGAAGCATCCACGTAATATCCCCGATTTGTGCGGTACTGCTGGAATCAATGAGACTTTTACCCAGCATGGGTATGTCCGTATCCGTTGAGTGGTAGGCACCAGGTGCGTTCCACTGAGTTGAATTGGTGGCATTGTTCCAGTTGGCGTCACCATCAAAAGCGGTATTGAGTGCAGATGCACTCCAATAGACCTCTCCATAACTTGTGGATTTTGTGTGCAGTGTAAAGAAGGCATTCATAATCTCATAACTTCCGTTGATTGGGAGTTTGGTCAAATCGACGGATACAATGAACGACGAGCGTTGGGATTGACCGCCGCTGATAGCTGAGCGTCCAACACTAAGCGTGTCGGAATTGAAAAGGTTGGAAGTTGGTGCGCTTGAATCGATTGTCGTATCCGTTATGAAACCGGACGGTTCGTTGTAGTCCGGAAGGAAGCCTCCTTCTGAGACGTTGATGTAACCCAATGTGTTGTTGATTTCGTTTCCAATGTCGTGCGGAATGTGGAAGAGAGAACTCGTCGAGCGAGGGCCGAGCATGCTGTTGTTCACGGCCTGAACGAACCAACGAATGCTTTGGTTGGTCGAAAGGTCGCTCGATGGCTGGAACGAAAGGTTTTGCAAATCGAACAAGGCAGGATCTGCCCTTGAATCGTAGACAGTAAAGCCTTGCATGATATCCGAGTCGTCGTTTTGAATGAAAACCTTCCAATCGTCAATGTTGGCGGCGTTTGAATGGCTCCAAGTCATGACAGGGCGGGTCAAAGGTTCTGGAACGTGTCCGCTCAAATCCCATGCGATGGTGCCATCTGCAGGTAGTACATTGCTTGCTGCAACTGTAGGGATTGGAGATGAGCCTTCAGTCCATGTAAGGTTCAACCAAGGTCGTTGGGTGGCAAGTCCGTCTGTGCTGGTGAACGTAACAAGAGCGTTGGAAGCGTCGCTGGTCATCAGCGCAATCGAAAGATAGGAGTCACCGTTGGCGAGAGCTGCTTGAACCAATTCAGTGACATCCCAGTCCATCCAATCAGCGGAAACGGATGCGCTCAAATCGCTCAATGAACCCACATCAGATCCAATACCTCGACCACCGTCGGCGTTCCAGTTGTTGAGACCATCATAGCTTGAATTGTTGACAGCCGTGGTCCATTGTTGCAACACGGGGCGAACCGCAACTTGTGCATTGGTATCCGAACCGGATTGAGCCCACATCGACAATTCAGCGTTCGTAACTCTTGCGTTGCTCGGCGTTGGAAGTTGATTCAAGGGTATTTTCAAAAGAGCGCTGGCATGATAACCGCTGCCCAATTCTCCGACCTTGAGGTCGGTTGAGCTGGAATGGTTTTGTTGTCCTTCAACCCCGCTCTGCGCAACCCATGTATCAATGAAGTGCGGTAGTTGGAGATCGGGCATCGCCTCATGATGTCGAACCTCAATTGCTGCACTTGTTGAAGAAAGATTCCAAGTGACCAAAGACGGGAGATTGAAATGGAAGGTTTCGGACCAATTTCCTAGTTGATTGGTCGTTGAGACTGCACGAACACGCCAATACCACGTCTTACCAGCGTCCAAGTCGCTCGTCGGCGTAAATGCATTGTTTGCAAGATCAAATCCGGAATTGGACCATGAGGTCTCTATGCTCATGTCGTTGCTGTCGAATGTGTCGACCGTATCCATTTGCACTGCATAGCCACTTACTCCGACACCAGACGTATGAGTCCAACTCATGTTTGGACGGAGAACCGGTTCGGGGTTGATGCCTGAGGCAACGCTCCATGTTCCATTGAGAGGAAGAACTGGAACAGGCTCGACTGGAATTGCATTAGAACCTGGGACGTAGACAAAGGAAAGTTCCGGTCGCTTGGCGTCCGCAGCGGAACCAGGATGGAACAAAACGTCACGAATTTGACCACTGCCTGCACCAACAATTCCAAGAATGAAATCTGCAGAGTGGTTGTTACGCATCGCATTTTGCACAGCAAGCGTTACGTTCCAGTTCGCTGATGAGGTTGAGGTGTACCCTGTCCCAATGCTCACCGAATCAAGGAGGGAAGAGCGTTCGCTTCCCTTGGCTCCAACGCTGTTCCATGTGTTGGTTCCATCGTAAGTCGCCCATGTTGCACCGTCTTCAGTCCAACCGTGTTGTGTGTTTTCCCATGCTCCGACAACCGGTGTACCGAACGGGAAATCACTAAGATATAACTCGAGGTTTGCAGATTCTACAGCATAACCCGATGGGAGGAATGTGGTTGATAGGTCGCATCCAAACAACACAGTCGTCTCAGAAGGAATCGTATTGTAGGAAACTTGGAGCTCCGTTTCTGAACCGTAATTTGAACTGGGCATTCCAGAGTCGATGTACGTATCAGCACATGCAGGATGGAGCCCATCTGAACTCGCATTCCCTTGCTTGAGACGGAATTCGTAACGGTCTCCGCCAAGCCATGTTGAGTTTATCGAACTGATGAGGAACGAGGAATAGGACCATTCCCCGTGACGGTCGTTGGAATCAACGTGCAACATTCGCCAGTTGTACATGTGACCTGCTTCGAGGCTTTCAGTGCCATCAAAAACGAGTTGACCGTCAACCGGAGCAAAGTCGTTGTCCACACGAGTGTCAAATCGGACCACTCGGTCATGGAACAGTGAATCGGTTGAAAGTTCAAAAATCATATCGTACGACGATGATGTTGATGACGACCACTTCAGTGCAGGAGTCGTGTTGCCAGTGAAGTTGTGACCCGTTTGATTCCAGAGGGTTTCACCGTCCCATGGCGAGGTCAAATCCGGTGCTGTTGTCACCGGTGTGGACCAATCGTATTGGATGTAGAGGTACGGTTTATCCGCTTGGTTGTTTGCATCCGACGAATGGAAGGTTACGGAATCAACGCCAGCATTCGCAGAATATGCACCGTTTTGTGAACGTGTTGTCATTGCGAGATCTATGAAACCGGTGTTTCCTTGGTCGAGATGTTGCTGCAGTACTGAGGTTAAATCAAACGAAAAGTCATCACTGACCTGGGAACCCATTACGCCAGAATCGGTCGAATAACTCAGCAATCCTCGGCCTCCGTCTCGCCACCATTGATTGGTTTTCTTCCGCAGCCACGTGAGTTCATCCTCATACCACGATCCATCGTTGTCCATTTCATGCAACGCCAATGTTGCTGAACCGCTTGAAGTGGAGCGGGTGAGGTTCAATGAAGCATCAAGGATTGTTGCGTTGGAATGCATACCTATCGCATCGAACACCAATCGGAAGTGGGGAATCTTCTCCTTGTTTGAGGACAGTTCGGCCTCCAATGTTGTGGAAGAACCGTAATTTGTATTCTTGCTGGTCTCGTCAGCATATGCATCTTCGATGAAGGGGAGTTCGGATGAAAGATCATCCACATCAATGGCGATTGATGCGGTTCCATCTCCGTTATCGACAACGTCGTGGGAGGGGAGGAAGAACGAACCCGTTTCCCACGATCCGAGCGTGCCTGTTGAGTCCATCGAACGCATTCGATAATGCATGTAGGTTCCGTTCTCAAAGGCATCCGATGATGGTATATCCAATGAACCGGTTGCACCTGACAAGGTAAAAATTGACGAGTGAACATCGGAATTGTAAAGCCAAGCGTAATTGTCTTGTGCGTCCTTAAATTCTTCACTCAACGAGAGTTGTACTTCGGCGAAGGTACCGGAGAAACCAGACCATGTCATGCTTGGCGTGAGGTCTGCTGTAAGAAGGAAATCGCCGGTCATGAGTGGGGCGGCATCTGCAACAAAATTCGGTGTGATGAGTCCTCCGCTTCCAGATACCGTTGATGAAGAATCAATACGAAGTGATGGTTTATCGGCAACATTCAACGTTTCGTTCATCGCACAATCGTATTGAGAATCCTGTGCGGCAACCACCAACCCCAATGCGGTGGCGTTTGAAGCAACCGCAACTTGAGTGAGAGCCGTTACGTTCAGTTGAACACTGGAGGATCCTCCAGTAGGCCCTAGAGGTGCGGTTACAATGGGGGGCTCCCAATCTGAGCGATCGGTGCTTTCCCCAACACCCGGCTCACCCCACAGCATGGTACCGTCGCGTGAGTTCCATGTTGCGTTTTCGTCCCATGAGAGAGAGGTCGATGCAGGGTATACCGCCAATCCGTTAGTTGGCCCGCTGTTTGTGCATACGAGGTCAAGACGCGCAGAATGAATCGTGTCTGTGTGTGCAAAGTTGAGCGGGAAGGAAAGAAGGATACGCCCCTCACTCGTACCCGATACGCCGAGCAGCCCTGTATCTTCACCGGCGTAATCGTCGTTCGGATAATCAGAATCGATGTAGGTGTCCAAACTGGGATTGGTTGTGGATATGACATGTTGAACCGATGGTTCTTCCTCAAGATGTTCAGGGGCAGGGAATGCTGATGGTACGAAGACATCGGCTAATAGGAACATCAAAATTAGCGTCACTGCGGTGAAGACATTTCGATTTGTGGTGCTGTTTTTCATGGCGCTCGTTCGACCTAAGGCGTGAGAGGTTATGACTGATTCGGCGTACGCCCCCCTAAAGGGGGGCGCCGTTAAGTTCGAACATGACCGAACCGAATGTTGAAGGAGGCTCGCCTATTCAAGCCTCTCATGAGCGAACTCTGGGTCGAGCGACATCGCCCCCAAAGTGTCGTCGAAATACGAGGTCAAGCCTCTGTTGTGAATCGCTTGACTGTGTACGCTGAACACAAAGAATTCCCTCACCTTCTCTTCGCAGGTCCACCAGGTACCGGCAAGACGACAGCTGCTATGGCATTGACAAAAGACGTCTTTGGAGAGCAGTATCGAGACAACCTACTCGAAATGAATGCATCCGATGAAAGAGGATTGGATAAAATCCGATCAAAAGTCAAACAATTCGCCCGGACCCAGCCGTACGGGGAGGCCAAATTCAAGATTATTTTTCTCGATGAGTCCGATGCACTCACCAACGATGCTCAAGGAGCACTGCGTCGGATTATGGAACAATACGCTGAGACCTGCCGCTTCATCCTTTCATGCAACTATTCATCGAAAGTTATCGAACCCATACAGTCCCGTTGCGCAGTGTTTCGATTTCGACCTTTGGCTGATTCCGAAGTTCTCGATCAAGTCAAGCACGTAGCGACGCAAGAGGGTGTATCCCTCGACGATGACGCTGCTGAAGCACTGGCAAAAATTGCACAAGGAGACCTGAGAAGAGCCATCACAGCTTTACAGGTTTCTGCCGCAATCAGCGACACGATTACTCGATCCATTGTCTACGAAACATCAGCAACCGCTCCTCCTGAAGCACTTCATCAGTACATCATGGCTTGCAAAGACGATGGCTTTCATGCGGCTCGAAGAAGACTGCAGGAACTCCTCAACAAATATGGGTTGGCTGGAACTGATTTTGTCGGACAACTTCATCGCGAGTTGTACAACGTCGATTTCATTTCTGAGATGGACAAACTCGAGCTCACCGAGATAATGGCGGATGTTGATTATCGACTCGTTGAAGGAGGGGGCGAACGTATACAACTCGATGCTATGACTGCAAAACTTGTCTCGATGCTGCGAGGTCAATAATTCACTTTCACTTTGCAAAGAGTCTCTCCAACAACGTGGTATTGACTTCACGTTTCGCAGGTTCATGAAACAAGGATTTGATGTCTTACTCGATTTGTTGTCATGGACGCCGCTAGCCGGTTTGATTCGTGGTTACAGAATGGAACAACTCAACCAAAAAACCGCCGAACTGCGCATGTCTGCAAAAATCGATTCTGTACTCGATCGCATATTGAAACAACATTCAGACTTGTTGTCCTAAGCCGCAACTTCGCTCGTAACGACAAGATTCCACGTGTAGGATTGGACGTTTTCCCACGGGTCACCTTGTTCGGTAATGATTACAGTAATCTTGTGCGTCCCTTCGCCTAAATTCGTTCCGAGATGGATGGAGAAAGGCTGGTCCAATTCACCGTGTGGGGTCAAATCAGGCACAGAATTGTTTGAAGGGTCATGCACTGTCCCGTTTTGAATCCGCTCAAATTCGTTTAACCAATACGAGACGTTCTCTTCCAAAACGGTAACGTTGGCTTGATATTCTCTGGTGACCTCAACGACTGCACCGTCTGAATTGACGTTGTCCATCAAACCAAACAACAGCCATGCATCCCCTGCAAGAACCGGCGAGCCATCCGTGAACCATGTCAGTGTCGAACCCGATGTAGCCATGTCTTCGGGATAGGTTATGTCTTCACCGTCATCAGTAACGACGGTCCATTTGCTTGCCAGTTCGGGAGCCGCAATGTCGCCAAACGGTGGGTTAACGAGAAGGAACGACAATGCAAGGAATGTGAATGTGTGCAAGAAGGCAGATTTGAACCACGTACCGCCACCATAGTGTTCGACAAATCGTTCTGGCATAACAGTGCGGTGTAGGGTCGGTATAAGGAAGATACATGTCAATGGAAGGATGTACAAAATTTTCGAATTGTCAGGATCCGTCGAACCCATCAAAACATAGCGCATAAGCAGTGTGACGGTTAACGAGAATCCCAGCACGAGCCACATCGAAGCAGTGTCCGCTTTCTCTTTTTGGACGTGTTTTACAGGATCAAACGGTTCAATTCCAAGGTTTCGACCTGTTCGACGTACCTTTTTTTCTCGGTCATCGCCCTGCGTACGAGAGCGACGCTCTGCTTGAGCCGCAGTCATCGCCGTCGAGAGGTCGACCATACCCCTCCGGACGTGTGAGAGTGAATGAAGGATGCGGTTGATTTTCACGCATTGAACCCGCATTCTTCAAATGGGGGATTTTGCAGGCGAAGATAGGCCGGGGTGGCGTAGTTGGTAGCGCGTCGGACTCATAGGGCAGCCTTCAAGGCGATCGTATGACGTGCAAAGCCCCTTGTGGTGTCTGAGACATCCGAAGGTCGCGGGTTCGAGCCCCGCTCCCGGCACCACCATCGCATTGTTGAAGGGCTGGAAACCATTCCGAGCACCATGGCACAAGATCTTGAGGCAGGTAATCACGTTCATCTTAGAATCTTGACGCACGAAGGAAAAACGGAAATTGAAGGCGTTGTTTTGCCCCCAGCAATTGAGGGTCACATTACCATCAAACTGGCAAACGGATACAATGTAAGCCATCCGCTTGATGCAGTAGAAATTCTTTCGTCGCAAAAACCAGATTCATCAAATCCTACTCAAGAAATCAAACCAGTACATGCGCAAGACCTCCCTACAGTACGAATCATTCACACCGGTGGAACCATCGCTTCAAAAGTTGATTACACAACTGGAGCCGTCACCGCTCAGTTTGAACCTTCAGAATTGCTCGAACACGTCCCTGAATTGTTGAAAATTGCAAACCTTGAGGTCCATAAAATAGGAAATATGTTCAGTGAGGATATTCGACCTGTTCATTGGAATCTTGTTATCGAAGCCACCGAAAAAGCGTTCGAAGAGGGGTGCGTTGGCGTTGTTGTCACCCACGGAACCGATACACTTCACATCACTGCCTCTGCTTTGGCCTTTGCTTGGTGCGGCCAGGGCGGAAATCCACCCGGCCGCATCGCATTTGTCGGATCCCAACGATCGAGCGATCGAGCATCATCCGACGCCGCACAGAACCTCATTGCAGCAGTAAAATGGTCAGCAGAAGGACCTGCGCCAACCGGTCAGCTTAGCGATGCGGTTGTCGTCTCGATGCACACAACGAGCGACGATGGATCGTGCTCAATTCACGCCGCAACAGGGGTTCGGAAGTTGCACTCGAGTCGAAGGGATGCCTTTCGTCCTGTCAACACAACACCACTCGCCACGGTTCGTATTGGAGATCAACACAATCAACTCGAACTGAGCCAACACTATGAAGAGGCTCGAAAAAACACAACACCAAGACCGATCACAAGCAAAGCCGACCGCTATGATGAATCAATTGTTGTTCGACAAATGGTTGCTGGGCCTTGGCTTACGGCGCGTGAAATAGAGGATGCTGTTTCCTCCGAAGCCGACGCATTGGTCATCCATGGTACCGGTTTGGGTCACTTACCAATCGAGAATTCAAACGATGACGCCCCTCAGAATGCAGAACTTCGAGCATCCCTTGAAAACCTTGCAGTCCCCGTATTAATCGTCAACCAGTGCATTCACGGACCAATCAACATGAACGTTTACTCAAAAGGACGGATTCAACAAGAAATTGGTTTGCTTGGTCACGGCATTACATCGTCACCCGAAGCAGCGATTGTAAAACTCCATCATGCACTTTCAAACCAACTCGATGTACCATCCGTAATGGGTCAGAACGTGTTTGGAGAACAGCAACAAACCATTCTCAACTAAGCGATTCGATGAAGAACCTTATCGGTTCTGGTGGACACATGGCAACTCCCAACGGAGACCCCATGTCCGAGTTACGGTCCAACCGTGAACGTGCCAAGGCAGGTGGTGGACGCAAGGCCCTTGAGGCCATTCGAGCAACGGGGCGTGGAACCGCTCGCGATCGGATGGATTTGTTGCTCGATCCTGAATCCTTTGTTGAAATTGACACCTTCGTGACTCATCGAACAATGGATCACAATATGTTCCTCCACGAAACTTTAGGCGATGGCGTCGTTACAGGGCACGGTACCATCGACGGCCGGCGTGTTTACTGCTTTACTCAGGATTTCAGCGTGCATGGTGGTTCGATGGGAGAAATGCACGCCAAGAAAATTGCCAAACTAGTGGAGATGGCTGAACGTTCGAAAACCCCACTCGTTTGTGTTTGGGATGGTGGCGGCCAACGAGCCCATGATGGGATTGATGCACTTGCAGGTACAGGAGAATTGCTCGATCGTTTGGTGCAATGCAGCGGAAGAGTTCCACTGATTAGTCTCGTATTGGGCCCTGTAGTCGGGGTTTCTGCTTTGGCAGCGAGCCTATCCGATTTTACGATACTTGGTGAGGAGCATGGGCAACTGTTCCTCTCTTCACCTTTGGAAACACCAGAAGTTCAGCGGGGAGAGGTTGATGCGGCTGGATTGGGGGGTGCAAATCTTCATGCTTCGCGCTCAGGAATTGCATGTTTGGTTGCAGAAGATGAAGACGATGCGTTCTTTCTGGTTCAAGAACTTCTCTCCTATCTCCCTGACCACAACGACGCAGAACCCCCACACCATCCTACAGAAGATCCTATTGAGCGGATGAACGATGAACTTGAAACGATGGTTCCAGACAACCCCAACCGACCTTACGACATGGTTGGTGTGGTCAAAGAAATCGTCGATGACGGTGAATTTCTTGAGCTGTTTCCAAACTACGCTGAGAACATCATCATCGGGTTTTCCCGCCTTAACGGACGAAGTATTGGCGTGGTCGGCAATCAACCGAATGTCCTTGCCGGCTGCTTGGACATCGACGCATCGATAAAGGCAGCACGGTTCATACGGCTTTGCGATGCGTTCAACATTCCATTGGTAACGTTTGAAGACGTTCCAGGCTTCCTTCCCGGAGTTGTTCAAGAGTGGGGAGGAATCATACGACATGGTGCAAAGTTGCTGTTTGCATATGCGGAAGCCACCGTACCAAAATTGACCCTTGTAACACGTAAAGCCTACGGAGGAG
This sequence comes from uncultured euryarchaeote, assembly GCA_937894115.1. Classification (GTDB taxonomy): domain Archaea; phylum Thermoplasmatota; class Poseidoniia; order Poseidoniales; family Poseidoniaceae; genus MGIIa-L2. The sequence goes on along the minus strand of CALBFP010000230.1, from coordinate 28,889 downwards.
CGTATCTTGCAATGTCTTGCAAACACCTGCAAAGCGATTACAACGTCGCTTGGCCTACAGCTGAACTCGCAGTAATGGGTGCTGAGGGCGCGGTCAACATCATTCATCGCAGAATTATCAACGCTGCCGATGAAGAACAAAAAGACGAAGTCCGACAAAGACTGGTTGAGGAATACAAAGCGAAATTTGGCGATCCCTATGTTGCAGCACGCAACGGTTGGTTGGACGATGTTATCGAACCAAAGGAAAGCCGATTGCGCTTGTGTAGAGCACTCGCAATTCTCCGGTCAAAACGAGAATGGAGTCCTCCTAAAAAGCACGGTAACATTCCTCTATGACCGATTCATTGTTTCAGCACGAGCGAGTAGGCCTCCGGCTGAGGTATCTTCCACTGGATTTTTCGGTGGCTTTCTGATTTGATACAGCAACCAACCAATGATGCAAAGAAGCGGTAGTGTAATGGCAACTGCAACCATGGTCCCACTTGAATTTGATTCAATATCGTCACTCAACGATGGTGTTGATTGTTCTTCAGGAACTACATACTGCAATCTTGATACTACATCGGAAAACGAGTCGTCCCGAGCGACAATATCGATGCTGACGTACAATCCAGGCACAATCTCGATATCGACCCGTTCAAGACAAGTCCCGTTCGCATCGCAATTGCGTTGGCCGATAACATCGACGCCATCAAACTGAAGGAAGACGTCCATCTCATCCCCGTCCTTATCGCTCCACTCCCATCGAAGTGTTAATTCAGAATCACCGGTTTTTTCAACCGATGTGTTTGAAAGAGTTGGCCGATCGGGCAATGGTTCGATGGTGATGTTCACGATTCGAGAATAGGTTTCCGTTCCATCGGTCACGTTTAACCACCAACCTGAGTCCAAACCCCACTCATCAAGCAAGGCAGAGACAAGCAATTCTTGGCCAGATAAGGCAAGCATTGCCTTTGAATTTCCGTTGGTTTCAACCGTCCAAGTCAATGCATCTCCATCGATGTCTGTTGCAAATTCCGAGAGATTCAGAAGGACGGTTTCTTCTTCCTCCATCGTAATCGACCAAGCGGTTTCATCGACAACGAATTCATCGTTTACGGCCTCAATACGAAGGGGTACGTCGACAATTAGAGAAGGATTAACACCATCAGAAATGGACAACTGAAGGACTTCTGCACCGTTCGCATTAGGAAGCGGTGTGAATTGAACACGTTGCAAGTCACTGGAAACGTTCCAAGAAACCTTCGCTCCCGAACCTTGATTCATTCCGTTAATCAAAACCGTCAGTGGTTGTTGTTCTGGGTCGAAGAAGTAATCCTCATAGTTGATAAAAATGCTTTGACCATCTTCGATGAGTGTTTGCTGTTCAATCATAGACAGCTGTATAATCTGGTCGTCCACCGGAGTTATGCGTCCAATGACAGTTACGACTACTTCATCGAGAATCTCTCCTTCAGCCCTCAACAAAAGCTCAACACGAGTCGTTCCCTCCCACTCCTCATCCAGCGCATGATACAACATTGCAGAAGAAGAGTCCTGGTCCACAACGATGTTAAAATGCGATTGATTTTCAAGCAAATTTGCACTCACGATACGAATCGCCTGACCGTCTGGATCCGAAGCAATTTCCGAGGCATTTATGCGAACAGATCCACGTTGTGGAAGAAGAAATTCTGGTAATGGTTCCACCAGTACAATTGGGTCGTTGGTTCGATTAAACTCAAAACTCTCAAATCCTGTTCCACCTTCTACCGAGACGACAAGTCGAAGTTCATGTGGCCCCGGAGCTATACCTTGCATTGGTATCGTACACGAGACTTTGTTGTTTTCAATTACGGCTTGATAGGTTGTCAGATTGTTCAAGAGACAATGACCCTCAATCGTCCATGATGAAGGAAGATCTGCATGGACGTCTCCATTTCTCATGGACCAAAACGCCTCAAATTCAGCATTGTCTTGTGGACCAAAAATCGTTCCATTTAGACTTGTGACGTTTGTTATTTTGATCAATTTTGCATCATCGAGCAACTCATCGACATAACCGTTTGAATCCGAAGAAGAATAGAGGTTCGTTTCCCGATTGAACGCCTCTCGGAACTTGGAATGATCTCCACGCAAGGTGAGATCGAAATACGGCAAAATATGCTCCATTGCGTGATCAATTTGTTCTTCTTGTGTCAACGATGCATCTCCATCGTTCAGATTTTCAAAGAACGATGTCGAGTCTTGATACTGATAGTGATTTGCCCCCAGCGAGTGCAGTATTTGCCATGCAAGTCCATCGACATTTTCCAGTACTGGGATTACGTGTTCCGTTGCAGGTGCGACCTCATCAGCGCTTCCTGTTATGAAAAGAGCAACATTGGGAACCCCCCCACTGATGACAATTGGATCCTGAACCTCCTCTACTTGCATCGCCAATCCGACCAACGCCCGTGGAGGTTGGAGCGTCCCGTCAGTGACAAGATTCTCCCAGTTAACGTAGACATTCGCAGCATAAGTTGCTCCATAGCCGTGCCCGATCAAACCCCAATGATTTTCGTCAACGGAACCGTACATGCCAAGGACAACATCGTTGGTTTGATTCGCATCTTTCATCCATGATTGAACATCGAGAATGGAGTCGATGAGGCTCTGCCATGTTGGATTTGTGTCTGAGTTCAATTCGGAGTGGATGTAGACCATTGTACCTCGTTGAGCGATGCGCGTTGAAACGAGCATGTAGTTGTCCGGAGATTCGTTTTCATCAATGAGCAAGAGAACCCAGGGGAACGGGCCATTTCCAGCCATTTCCTTTTCCTCACCACTGTACATAGCCGGATAAACCAGACGGTGATCGGATTCAAAAGAGCCGGATTCGGAACTGAAATCAACGTAACCTACTGGAAAGTCAGGTCCGGTGTGCGATGGCTGAAAATTGGGGTCTTCTTCAGGGACTGCCATTGCCGTTGAAAGTACAGAAAGAAAAAGCAAACCGATGAGGCCTAACGCTCGCTCTCTCATGGTGTTCGGTGCGCGTAGGGACATTTGATTTTTGCACACGATTGCATCGTCATTGCTCAAATTCACATTCAACTGCGACCAACCATGTCACCAATTCTTCCAATGAAGGCATATCCGCTGAAAGATGAGGTGCCCACAAGCTACGCCAACACTCGAGATGTTGAGCGGCCAACATCCACCGTCCGTCAATTTGATTGTTGCTGGTTGAGAGCGCATTCATGCGTTCATCATACGTCCCTTTCATAGGCTGATATACTGGACTGAGAACGAACCTTGCATTGACATCAACTTCCAGCGTGCCCTCAGCATCGATGATCAAATCGCACATCGTTTTCGCTTCCAATTTTGAATTGACCATTGTTGCTGGAAGTTGACGCTTTCCGCCAAGGGAGAGAATCTTTCCACCATGACTGCGCCAGGCGGAAGCAATTGAACGAGCAGCCCCCCCTCCTCCATTGATGCCAAGAACTGCACCTTTGGATACTTCGATTCCAAAGTGTGACGCTACATGTACAACCCCTTGCCCATCGGTGGTCGCACAATACCATCCTTGCCCATCGTATCGAAGTGCGTTAACGGAAATAATTTCAAGCGCTTCATCGATTGCTGAGAAAGCCACACCTTGAATCTGGTGTTTGAGGGGTGAAGTGAGGTTCAGCCACACTTCATATGAGGAGGAACGCTCTGGGAAATTCAATGTGTCAGTTTTACGAATAACCGGTCGAAGTTTTGCTGCAATCCTTGCATCAGAATCGAGTTGAATCGCCTTCAATGCAGCATTCAAAAGCTGCGGTTGGAACGTCTTCACCTTCTCGTTGACAGGTCCCCATAGAGGTTGGTGCTCGTCGTGTTCGATGTAGGCCCATCCAAGAACCTCATCGATGTGGTTGGTTTCAACAATGGTAACCGTTGATGCATCAAGTTTTGAAAAGTACCCTTTGTCCTTGAGATACACAAGGACAAGGTCAAACAAAATTGGTGACAAGGTGTGTTCAATCGGAGCGCCACCAACAGCGTACCTCAAACCGAACATGGTTCTACTTCGGAGTCATTGTTCATGAACGTCTGCTTTGAACATCTTGTCTTAAGCAACAAAATGCAGGCCATGGATTCAAAAAGAAGACCGTCCTCCTTGTACCATGGCCGCAGCAGAACGTGGGTCCTTTCTCTGGATGATGTTTGCAATTACACAAGTTTTTCTCTCAATCAAACTTGTTGGCGAAGTAGAAGGATGGATTACAACACTGTTTGGTGGTTCCGCCGCTGCAGCATTTATGCTTGCATTGATTATTTTCCGACAAGAACAACGTGATCTCCTTCTCAATCCTCTCAAGATGAGCCGTGAGGTTCACGATGATGCGATTAAGGGCCAAGGAAAGGGTGTCGGCTTTGGTGTCGGTCTTTGGGTTGTCTCGTTGATCGTATTGCTGGCCGCTGTTTGATAACAAGGCGAAAAACATGATTCCTATCGACCCAGGAACGGTTACGACAATACGAGCCATCGATGAAGGCTCTGAAGAGTTGTTCGGAGGACTCTGGCCTTTTATTCGTAGAACAATGATGTTGTTTCTACCTCTGTGGGTATGGTTGCTGCTGTGGGCTGCTGATGTTCCAAACATCGTATCAGCGTTGTTCGCGGGCCTTTCCTTATCCCTTATAGTTGCAATAGAACGATACAAACTCCAACAAATTGCTAGAAAAGACAATTAATGACTGGCTGGTGATTCGGAACATGACCTTGTTTGAATGGCTAACTGAGTTTGTTGGAATTGAGACTCCGACACTGATGGAAATTATCTTCGTGAGTTGCGCAGTTCTTGGTGGAATTCTCTTCTTTATCATGATGCTTCTGATGATGATCGGTGACGTCTTAGGAGGAGTTACCGATGCAATCGGCTTGGATATCGACGCTGGAGGTGGAGCATTCGAAATTTTGAGCGTGCAAGGACTTTCGGTTGCAGTTATGATGTTCGGCCTGACAGGTATGTTCGGCCTTTCAGCGACCGGTAGCGATGTTGTCGCTGTACTGGCCGGTGGAATCGGTGCTGCAGCCGGCATGTACGGTATGGGGAAAATGATGTATGGAATCAATCAGTTGCAAGCTGATGGTACCATCAATTACAACGATGCGGTCGGTCAGCGAGGCCAAGTCTATTCCCGCATTAAGCCAAACGAAACCGGCGAGATTCAAGTTCCTGTTGACGGTACGCTCAAGACGTTGTTGGCTAGAGCACAGGACAAAAACATGCTAATTCCATCTGGAGAATTCATCAAAGTAGTCGATATCATCGGTTCGACAATGATTGTTGCGCCACTCGACGACATCTCCTCCGAAGAGTGATAACAAATCCAACAAAGCCGCAGGCAAAGTGATTAATAGCGAAGAACGCTACAAAGAATCATGGCGGATGCAGGATTTTGGGCAGTTTTCATCGTTTTTGGCGTATTGGCTATCGCAGCCTTTGGAATTATATTGGTAGCAACACGATACAAACGTTGCGCCTCTGACGAAATTCTCGTTGTTTATGGACGAATCCGTGGGGGGAAAGCCTCGAGATGTATCCACGGTGGTGCCGTTATGGTTTGGCCACTGATTCAGGAATACAAGAAAATCTCTCTTATTCCTATGACAATATCCATTCCTCTCGACAATGCACTTTCACTACAAAACATTCGTATCAACGTTCCATCAACATTCACAGTCGGTGTCAGTACCAACCCCCTGATTATGAACAACGCTGCAGAGCGTCTGCTTCATCTTACAAAAAACGACATTGAGGGAATGGCACAAGAAATTATCCTTGGTCAACTCCGTCTTACTGTCGCAAGTTTAACCATCGAACAAATCAACCAAGATCGTGATGCATTCCTCGAACTCATCCGTGACAACGTCGGTGCAGAACTTCACAAGTTAGGTCTCTACCTCATCAACGTCAACATCATCGATATTACTGATGAGTCCAATTACATCAACAGCATTGGTAAGAAGGCTGCAGCAGGTGCCGTCAACAAGGCTCTCGTCGACGTTGCAAACGCTGAGCGTGATGGTGCAATCGGTAAGGCAAATGCAGACAGAGAGCGGGAAGTCCAAGTCGCAGAAAACGTTGCAGAATCTGAAAAGGGACAAAAGGCTGCTGAAGTTGACCGACGTGTTTACGTCCAACAACAAGAAGCAACTGGTGTACAGGGCGAAAACATTTCTCGTGCTGAAATTGCTGCGTATCAAGCAGACCTTGAAGAGAAGGAAGCTGAGGCAATGCGACGTGCGGAAGTTGCCCGACGTACTGCTGAAATGGATGTTCAAAAAGCACAATACAGTCTTGAACAAGAACGTCTTCGTGCTGAAGAAATCGTTCGTGAGGAAATATCCAAGACGCAGATTGAGATTGCCGCAGAGGCTGAGGCTGAGCGTCAACGTCGCATCGCCCAAGGTGAAGCAGATGCTGTTTTGGCCCGCTACAACGCTGAAGCAGAGGGTACCAAGGCTGTTCTCGAAGCAAAAGCAAACGGATACAAACAACTCGTTGCAAGTGCTGGTGGCGATGTCAAAGCCGCTGCAACGCTTCTGATGGTTGAGAAGATTGAGGAGATCGTTGCTCGACAAACCGAGGCAATCTCGAACCTCCAAATCGACAAGATTACTGTTTGGGATTCAGGCAATGGTGGCGAGGGTGGAAGCACAGCGAATTTCGTATCCTCCTTGATACGTTCCCTGCCTCCGGTCCATGATGTAGCCAAGATGGCTGGCGTCGATCTACCCGACTACCTTGGGTCAATGAAGGAAGACTGAAGTCGGCCGAAACAAAATCTATGGTAAAACCGTAGGAAGGACCCATTTTGAGGGGTTGATTTGATAGCCAAACGGCCTTGCAGCAGTTCATGGCTAGTGATTTGGACATCGCACGTAACGCCCAATTGGAACCGATTGAGGCCATTGCTTGGAAATTAGGAATTCCCTCCGGTGAATTGATTCCTTATGGGAAACATATGGCGAAGTTGTCTTGGGAGGGAATGAAGCAACGGTTTGGTTCTTCCAATGGGAATCTTATTCTCGTAACTTCGGTTAACCCCACTCCGTTTGGTGAAGGTAAAACAGTCACAACAATTGGATTGACTCAAGCACTATGTCAACTTGGCAAGAACGCGACATGTGTCGTCCGTGAACCATCAATGGGCCCAGTTTTTGGTATCAAGGGAGGGGCTGCTGGTGGAGGCCACGCTCAAGTTCTTCCTATGGAGGAAATCAACCTGCACTTTACTGGTGACCTCCATGCAGTCACTTCTGCACACAATCTTCTGTCATCCTTACTCGATAACCACATCAAGCAAGGGAACGAGTGCAACATCGATGCAAACCGAGTCTACTGGCCACGGGTTGTCGATTTGAACGACCGGTCTTTGCGAGAAGTTGTGATTGGACTTGGCGGTCCAGCCAACGGCAACGTACGTCAAGACCGGTTTGATATCACGGCCGCCTCCGAAATTATGGCTATTCTCGTGCTTGCAAAAGACTATGCAGATTTACGAAAGCGGCTTGGCAACATTGTCATCGCTGAATCCATGGATGGGAAACCCATCAAAGCGGAACACATTGAAGCAGCAGGTTCCATGGCCCTTCTTCTACGCAATGCGTTTTTACCCAATCTCGTTCAAACAATTGAAGGAAATCCTGCATTTATTCACGGAGGCCCTTTTGCAAACATTGCGCATGGAAATTCCTCTATTGTTGCAGATCGAATCGCTCTCTCTTGTGCTGATTACGTGGTCACAGAAGCTGGCTTTGGAAGCGATATGGGCGCTGAAAAATTTATGCACATCAAAGCAAATACATCTGGCAAAGCACCTGATTGCGTGGTGATGAACGTTACTGTACGATCGATGAAATTGCACGGTAAAGCCTTTGGAGAACGTGGAGGCTATCGACCATCAAAAGAAGAACTAGAAACAGAAAATGTTCAAGCTGTCATCGCAGGCGCAACATCCAATCTTGATCGTCACATCAAAAACATGGCTCGGTTTGGTGTACCTGTTGTAGTTTCAATCAATCGTTTTGGTAGTGATACAGAAGCAGAACTTCAAGCAATTGAATCCGCTGCTCGAGCAAGCGGAGCAACTCGAGTATGTCGGACCGACGTTCATGCCAAAGGTGGAGAAGGTGGAATTGATCTCGCTAAATCTGTTGTCGAGGCCATTCATGAACATGTCGCTGCTGGACGTCCGTTTCTTCCACTCGTAGTTTCAAGCGATTCTATCGAAGACAAAATCAACGCTATAGCAACCCGAATGTACGGAGCAAACAGCGTACAGATCGAAACATCAGCAAAACGGCAACTCAAGAAAATTCAGGATTGGGGTTACGGAAATCTTCCCATTTGCATGGCAAAGACACAATACTCATTTTCTCATGATGCTGGAATGCTTGGTGCTCCCACAGGTTTTGATCTTCCTATTCGGGAATTCCGTTTGAATTCCGGAGCAGGTTTTGTCGTGGCCATTCTTGGCTCGATGATGACAATGCCAGGTTTGCCGAAACGACCTGCTGCAAACGATATGGATATGGATGAGGACGGTAACCTCAAGGGCGTATTTGGGTGAACACCGATGCGCATCCTGCGGCGAGATGACACTCAATGGAAACTTCGGATAGAATCCGAGGATGATTTGTGGGTTCTGGCACGGGTTGCTACTCAAGGACGTTCAATTGCAATGTTGGGTGAGCGAAGAGATCCTACAACAGCTGAATCTGGATTACGAGCCAAAGCCGCTGAACGCAAGAAAATGTGGATTCAGTTGAAAATTCTCAAAACCGAATATCAAACATATTCCGATATTTTGCGTGTGCATGGGACCATACAACAAGCACCGATTGATATCGGTTTACACCACACACATCTCATAGAATGTGGAGACGAAGTTGAGTTAATTTCAATGGATGCGTTTCCCGAGATGGATGTATCACTGCTTGAGGAATCGATTGAGTCATCAAACAAAAGCAATGTCTCAATTGTTGTTGTTGAAAATGACGAAATTGTGTTGTTTGAAATCACCTCAAGAGGCTTACGAGAGGGGGCAACTTGGTCAATGCGCGGTGGCGGGAAGCGTGGAGACGCTCGCAACAGTGAATCTGTGGCAAAATCGTTCCAAAAACAGGTAGCGAAAGAGATACTCGCTGCAACAGACCAAGAGTTACCGATGATTGTATGCGGACCCGGTCATGCTCGTGAAAAACTAAGAACGGTCATTCTCGAATCTGAACCGCAAAGAAACTTACGTTTGATTGCAACATCTATGGCAGGACGAGCAGGTGCCAACGAAGTATTGCAAGATGGACTTGCAAATGAATTCCTGCAGGACCACGCAATTCACAAAGAAATTCAGCTCTTAGAAGAGGTATGGACCCGTATCGCCTCTAACGGGGCAGTTGCTTATGGAGAGCAGGAACTTGTTCGAGCCATGGAAGAAGGAGCGATTGAAACGCTTCTTGTTGCGATTGATTTATTGAGAGATGGAGAGACGTTGATTGATGGGGTGTTGCTCAGTGATTGGGTCGCGAAATTGGATGAGATTGGTGGAAATCTGATTCAGTGCTCAATCGACCACGATGCTGGTGAGCAACTTACTGGCTTGGGTGGCATTGTTGCTCTTCTTCGCTACAAGATGGTGTAAACATGAATGTTGTTCGATTTTCTAAACTGAGTGGTAACATACGTGAATCGATACAGGGTTTTCGTTGGGTGATTCTTCAACAAGAAGACATCCCCAAAGCGTTGTCAGTGATGATGTTCGCTGAACTTGATGGGGTTTTAGTAGCCGTTGATCACCGGAAATCTGTTCCTGAAAACGGTTTATGGGTCCGCGCTGTCCACCTCCTACTCGTATCAGAAGCAGCAGACGCAGATGAAATTCGTCAAATCACGGGAATTACAAAAGTCGTGTCGTGTGACGCTTCAACCATTGAAGATCATTTATGGTAGTGGGTCCGGAGGGAATTGAACCCTCGATCTTCGCCTTGTAAGGGCGACGTCATAAACCCCTAGACCACAGACCCAACCATCCGTTGATGGAGTCGTATTTGAAACGCTTGGCAATCCAATAACCTCAAAATAGATGCTCAACCGCCATCAACCAATGGACGAAGAGGCTCAAGCGGCCGCGGCGCGGTTGGTTCGCCGTCTGAAAGATGGTTATACCATCACCATCGCTGAATCCTGCACAGGTGGTTTGTTGTCGAGTACGCTCACTGACATCGCTGGTGCGAGCAAGTGGTTCAATCAATCATGGGTGACGTATTCCTATGATGCAAAAATTCGCGAATTGAATGTCGATCCTAAGACACTGGAAAAACGCGGTGCGGTATCCGCAGAAGTTGCAATTCAAATGGCACAAGGTGCTCTAACGCGAGCAAATGCTGACATTGCAATATCCATCACAGGAATTGCAGGTCCAAGTAACGATGGTACCAGCAAAAAAGTAGGATACGTCTATGTCGGAATTGCATCAAAAACATGGGCAATCGCAGAGGCTACGCAAATTGGTGGTAATCGACAAGAAAACAAAGAAGGGTTCGTACATTTCGCACTGCTCACAGCAATCCGCCATTGGGATCAGGCGATGGAACTCGCTGAGAAAAACCTACAGGATGAAATAAAACAGAGGGAAGAAGAAGCCAGAGTAAAAGCCCTCGAAGAAATCGCTCGCAACCAAAGAGCTGCTGCTGCGGCACAAGAGACTGCTTGGCAATCGCAGTCATGGGCTGACCGTAACGCTGGCTCAAAAGATGACAACCTAGGTACCGATGTCGATTGGGACAAGGATTCAGCAAACGAGTGAACATGAACCCTTTTGGAGGGTCGTCTCTCATGAACAATTATGACTGCGAAATGGGGTGTAATTTCGCAGGAGTTGATGAAACGAGGAATTCTTGTTACAACCGGTGTTAAACAAAAACTCCTCTCAATAGAACATCCGATTCAAGTTCTTGAACAGGGACCAAAAATTGGTTTTCAACGCGGAATGTTGACAACCGAACTCCTCGATCAAATGATTTTAGAATCGAAATCGAACAATGAACAAAAAAACATCAGTCAGCCAATAGGTCGAACCATCGCACCAATTCATGACCCTGAACCTGTTAAAATTCAATACAGAAACAATCTTCCAGATTGGAGGGAAAAAGACTTTTCAGGAATTGCTACCGATGTTGATAATGACATTCTTGTTCATTATGATATAACCGGAAACAGTACGACAGAGGGGAAGATGAGTCACATTCAGGCATGCTTCAACGACCGTTTGAACAGCATTCGAAAAATGATTGTAAAAAACTCTCGACTTCCAAGAAAACCCCAGGAAATTGGTAGGTTGAATACGGAGTACAGACGATACCAAGGTTATGAAAACCTAGCCGTAGCAATCGGACTTGTCAACGGACCTAGGCACACAAAAAACGGACATCTGTTGTTCGCTCTGGAAGATGAAACTGGTGAAATGAACTGTCTCTTGACAATTCGTCAAGGCGATGATCGTGATCGAATGCACGAACAGGTTGTACAGGCAGGCTTGATGCCAGATGACGTGCTTGGAGTAAGTGGGTCCTTCTCACAGACGGGGGACATTTTCTATGTTGATGACCTGTTCTTTCCAATGAAAGATAGGCATGAAAAACAGGCGGCGCACGCTGGAATAAGTGCTGCATTTCTTTCAGACATCCACTTAGGATCGAAGACATTTCTTGAAGCCCAATGGCACAAAATGGTACGCTGGTTTCACGCCGATCCTCTTGCAAAGACCATCAAATACTTGGTCCTAAGCGGTGATTGTGTTGATGGTGTAGGAATATATCCTGGTCAGGACAAAGAACTCGCAATACCTGATTTTTATCGACAATACAGTCTGTTCGCACAAATGCTTGAGGAGTTGCCCGATTGGGTTGAGTGCGTGATGTTGCCAGGAAATCATGATGCTGTGCGACCTGCCGAACCACAACCAACCTTTGGCAAAGAAATCCAACAAGATTACAACAAAACGACATTTGTAGGGAATCCTTGTGATTTTTCATTACATGATGTCCGAATTCTTTCGTATCATGGGAAGTCCATCGATGATTTCGTAGCGGGGTTGCGGACGGTAACGTATGCAGAGCCTGTTGAGGCAATGCGCCAGATGCTAAGAAGAAGACACTTAGCCCCTCAATGGGGGGGTAAAACGCCGTTATCTCCAGAAGTTGAGGATGGGCTTGTCATACGAGAGGTTCCAGATATCTTTGTGACCGGACACGTACACGGGCATGCTTGTATGGACTTTAGAGGAACTACACTCATTTGTTCTTCAACGTGGCAAGATCAAACTTCGTATCAGAAAATGCTCGGTTTTCAACCAAAACCATGCATGCTAACCGTTGTTAATCTTCAATCGCACGAAACCACTTCAATTCCCTTCGCTTGATGGCAGCTTGATGAAATCAAGGATTTTTGACAAATCTTTCTCCATTACAATCGGAACGTTCGCGTCTGTGAACGCTTTAATTGACGAGTCGCGACTTGGATTAAAACCAATGAATTTGCTACCCTCAACCATCATCGATAAATCCATTTCTGAATCACCAACGGAAACGATCTCCTCTGGTGAAAATCCATGTATATCCATTAGACGCGTTATGACATCCCCCTTACCACTTGCATGGAGACGGCAAACACCGTTATCGGTCAAAAAGCCGTCTTCATCAAATTCGAAACCATTCGCTATCCAATCGTCGACTTTCAGCATGGCGGCTATACTGCTGACAAACAAATCAACGCCTGCACTGACGATTGCGACGTAAACGCCTTCATCTTGGAGTTCCTTGATGGTCTCGCGTGCGCCCTCCATGAGAGAAATACCCGAATACATTCTGAACAGTTCGTCCTCATGGATTGGCTCGCGGATCGCTTTCCACATCGCAATATCTGAACGCATGAATTCAACATCAGTGATTTTCCCTGCAATAAACTGCGAGAGATTTTGGCTGTTGTCGGTACCGAATCCATCATGCAATGTTTTCCATGAACTCACTGAGTCTACGAGTACTCCATCACAATCAAAAACAACACAACGACATGGTTTGGCCATAGCATGTGCTGAACATCAACGCTTGAAAGCGTTCGCTTTGCTCCAGAAGATTGGGCCGGTGACTCGAGGTCACCGACCCATCAACTGTCGTTCAATCGTTACCTCGTTTCAGACGACCTTGTTGTACTCGAGATCCAAGTAGGTCTTGATGACCGAACCTTCTCCTGGTCCTGGTTGGTACGTGATACGAATGGTAGCATCGTCCAATGCCTTTCCGTCAGGAGCATGAGTCTTGACGAAGATTTGATCTCCGATACCAAAGGTAGACTCCTTGAAGGTACCATCGTCTTCAACCTTATCGACGAAGGTCACAAACGCATCGCTGTTCGAAGGATTGAATCCATAAACACCACTCGTGTTTGAGAGGAGTGTTTCGTAGGATGTTCGAACACCGTCTGAGTTGCTGTAAAGCACCGTTACTGTGACGGCACCTGTAGCCAACTCAGCTTCTGTTTGATCGACCGTTATGGCCCAGTATCCGTCTACAGTTCCAAGTTTTTCGTTCTCGATATCGAACGTCACACGAGGAACACCCAACTTACCTGTCTCAGCAAGAGAAGAAGCCCAGACATAGATTACACCGGAGAGAACGACGGTAATTGCAACCATGAGGATGGTTGCGATAACCGGGCTAACAGCCATTTCGTCCTCGACAATGCGTCGTGTATCTTCATTCTCTTCCTCTTCATCTTCACGGCGGCTTGCCATGGCAAGTGCAGTTACGAAGAAGCCAGCAAGGGCTACGACGACGAGACTTGGTGCGAACGATGGAACAGATCCAATGCCACCACCGAGTTGAACAACCGATGGGAGTTTGTCTCCACTGCTGAGGAAGTCCTCAGCTGGCTTGTTCGCATGGTTACAGGTGGTTGGTATTCCTGCCTCACTACCGATTGCAGATGCATCGGAGAACATGACGTTGTTGCACCAGTTGCTGTCTTGGAGAAGCGGTCGGCGCTGAGATTCCTTCATTCCATCGTCACCGTATGCACCAGGCTTGGACCATTGGTCACCAACAACGCCGCCACCATAGTTGATGTGGGATGATGGATCATCGGTCTGGAACCGTTGTGCAGGAGACTTCGAAAGGTCACACTCTGCATCCAAACAGGTGAGAACGTCCATCTCAACCCAGATGTATGGTGTGGATTGTCCATCGTCAACGATGTACACGTATTCCTTGATGGTCATGGTCTCGCCCCATTCTGGAGGTGTGACGTACATGACGTTCTCTGCTTCACCGTGACCTCCACTGGTGTGGAAGGTTACAGCCAACATGTGGTCGTAGGTGTACGGTCCTTGATCGCCGCCAGCACTGACGTCAACCTCGACCGGCACATAGGTGCCCGTCAAGACGTCGGTAATGCCTTGGAAGTCAAATCCTGTGGTTTCATCGAGCGAGTAGTCCGCAACGAGTTCACGCACGTTCTCAACACGAACACCGATTTCTTGGGTTGCAACACCTTGTTGGTAACTTGCAATCGGCATAACCGATGGGTCGTAGTTTGGAACATAACTTGGTGCTGTTGCAGTATCCTTGAGGACAAGGCGGATCTGACAGAAGTCGGAACCACTTGGTCCGATTTGGTGGATACCGTTGTCGTTCAAGTAGTCGATTTCCCAAGCGTTAGCGGTTGTCGTTGCATCAGGTACGAGTGTGAAGACAAGGTTGTCTCCAACGATTTCAGTACTGAAGTAGTTCTCGTAGGTACACTGGTCGGTTGATTCAACAGTCCAAGTCAAGTCTGCATCGAGATGGTCAACATCGTACTTGACTGCAGACAAGTCATAGGTCAAGTTTTCGACGTTGGTATCATCCTCCATGAGGCTGATGGACCACGGAGCAACTGGTGTTGATCCGTTCGCAGCGGTTACAACGGCTCCAGATGTGACATCCCAATCGAGGACGACTGGAGCATCGTTAACTGGACTTACAGAGAACGAGACAACATACGGATCTGCGTCAGCATTCTCACCGGTGAAGCTGTATGCCTCACATTCTGCTTGCGATGTGGTTGGGTTGAACACATGCGTGTGCATGTTGTAACAACCGGTGTAGATGGTTCCACCCCAGTTGGCGTTGTTGAGATACACATAGTTCTCACAAGCAGCCTTGGTGTCGTCTGTAGTGTCAGCAAAGTCAGAGTTGTAACATGTACCAGCGTCGTCGCTTAGAGTGAGTGTGACGTCACACTCACCACCAAGTTCGTTGGAAGTGTTCTCGGTGATCGTCAATTCGTTGTTGGTTACGCTTACTCCGAATGCAACACAGTTCGTTGGTACGGATGCACCCCATGTGTAGACTTGTCGAACAGGGCTCTGCTCGTTGTCCATGTCACGGATGTACGACTTGCTTGCGTTGGAGATGTCACCAAGGAACTTGGAGACGCTACCGAATCCTTCAGGAACGATGTTCGTGTAAGATCCGTCATCAACGAAGACTGGCATACAATCAGCTCGATCCATGTTGCAGATGTCTGGCTTGTCGTTGACGTTGTTTACCGTCAAGGTCATGTTCTTTGTATCGGTCAAGCCGTTGCTGTCTGTTACGACAAATTCGAACTCAATCGTACCAAATTGGTCAGCGAGAGGCGTGATGGTCACTGTGTGTCCATTCTTGTCCCAGTTGACCAAGACGTTGCTGTGTGCAACGGTAGTTCCTTCTGTGACGGTCCAGGTGAGGTCGGCCTCATCGTCTTGGACGTCGTCTGCGAGGTTCGTCAAGGATATGACGTATGCCTCAGTAGGATCTTCGTCAATTGCATCATCAGCAAGAGCTGCCTGAATTTCAGGACATGCACGCTTGATGTCAACACTGAGTTCTTGGTTGGTCGCCATTGAAACAGCGTCAATGGTTGCCCAATCGAATGCACAATCGGCCTTCGTCTTGATCATCACATCGTAGTCCTTTGCAGGTCCTGCGGTGGTCGTACCCTTGTAGGTACGGTAGACGAGTACTTCGTCGCTGATGCTTCCAGATTCCAAGTCGTCATGAGTGGTCTCGACAGAGATGTACTCTCCAAGCGATTGTACGCCCGTAGTGACGGTCTGAGTTGGGTGAACGGTTTGGATGTTTGCTGAACCGTCTTGGACGACAGCAACAATGTTCACTTCATCAGGCGTTCCACCAATTCGGCTGAATGGAATTGCGATTTCAAAGAAATTAGCAGTTGTTGTTCCCAGGTCAGCGTCGACAGCGTCGTTGGACAAGGAGCTAGCACCCCAACCGAGGAATCCACTGGAGTAGAGATCCATGTTGGAATCACTGGTTGCCCAGAACAAGTAATCTGCCTGTACAGGGAGTGTGTGAGCACCGTTGAGGTTGTAACCTGTGTTGGTTCCACCAGCAACGACATCGAGGTAAATCAAGAGGTCGTTGTTGGTGAGATCTTCTCCGGTCATACCGATGTAGAGCGCATCGCCTTCACTGTATGTGACGTAGAAGTCGTTGGTTCCGTCACCGGAAATCAAACCGGGCATAGCATCGTCAGATGGGTTCAGTGGTGTACCACCAATCCAATCCGAATTGTCACCGTCTACAGCCATGATATCAGGCTGGAAGGATGGTGAGACGTAGGCCGCACGGGTTCCATCTGTGGAAACCAAGGACATGCCAACAGCGGATGCTGCGCCACCGAGGTGAGTAGCATCAAGGCTGAAGAGGTTCGCTTCGTCAATGGTCGCAGAAGATACAATGCTGATCTTCGAGGCATCGAGCGAGTTACCAATGCTGGTCACGTAAGCGTTCGAGCCTGCGTTAATCTGCGTTGTTGAAGCAGACCAGGTCAGGTTTTCTACAGATCCTGTCGACTCGACAGCATGGAGAGCTGTTGTTGCCGTTGAGATACCGCCGTCCCATCGGAACTCGGTGTTCTCAGCGTAGACACCAACGTTGCCCGCAGCATCGAGTGGGTAAATCCACGAGTAGTCACCATCGACCATGTACAACCCTGTACCGCTTGTTCCACCGTCAACGGATGCACCGATCGCTGTGACCGTTGCACTGTCGGCGTAGATACCTGCAGTTGAACCAGCGACGGAAGCGTCACCGTACATCACCAAGGTTGCGGATTCGACGGAGATACCGTAGGCATATCCACCAATGCTTGTTCCATCGAGTGTGATGTCATCACCGTTCAGCGATGAGATACCAATGCTCGAGGCAACGCTTGTTCCTGCGAAGGTAGAGTCCACATCGGATACACCACAGCCGTTGAGAACCATTGCGTTGTCACCAACCTGAACATCGTTGTCCTTGCTCTGAATGGTGACCTTGTCACAATCGTTGAAGTCAAGTCCAACTGCGTTTGGCGCCGTACGTCCCGCACTGAGCGAGATGGTGTTGTTTTCAACGGATGGACCGTCGTAACCGCCAGTCGAAGTACCGTAGTACACTGCGATGTTTGCTCCACCATCGCCCCATGTGTCGGTTACCTTGAGGGTGTACTGACCCGAGGTTGAGTAAGAGGTTAGTCGTGCGTAGATGGTGTTGGAACTGAACGATCCTGCAGCCCATGTGTCTTTCGTACCGTCAGGCTTGGTGATTTCAAGACCGATTTCACCGCCCCAGCTGTCCGATTGAAGATCAACGTACGCAGTAACACCCGACGGTATTGTAAACGTACAGGATGCTTGAGAACTGTATGCATTTGATGCAATCGTACACAAACTTGTGGATGGTGCTGGTGGGCTTGTAGCGTCTTCCATGTAGATACCGCCATCAGCGTCCAACAGTGAGTTGTTGGAGATGACACCGTATCCAGCGTCGGTTTCGATACCAGCCTCGCCTGCTTCCGCAGTACCGATGATTTCGTTGTTGTCAATGGTGTAATCCTGGATGCCGTACATCTGAATCGCAGTTTGTGGTCCGTCAAAGTGGTTGTCCGAAACTGTGAATCGCTTGTTGTTACCAGCGAATGCAGAGAATCCTTCTTCAGCAGATGAACTGTTGAACCAGTTTCCTGTGACAATCAAATCATCGACGTAACCATTGGATCCGACCCAAACGTCAGCTATCTCTCCACCATCGTTGAATTCGTTTCCTTCGATGGTGAGGTTGTCAGCACCGTATTCACTGGCCTGGTGGCCGTATGCGTATGGGCTGCGTGTCATGTAAATACCTGTACCACAATCGTTGAAGGTGCTGTCCTTGATGTGAGAACCATCGCTACCGGTCATTCGAACGCAGATGTCATTGGTCTGAATCGCGTTGTTTAGTGGCGTGTATCCCTTGTAGTGGGTTACAGTTACGTTGTCCATGTACAAGAATTCAGATTTGTAGTCGTTGTTGTTCCAGTTGGAGTTGTACGCCATACCACTGGTAATCGTAGCAACAGGATTCAAGGTTGAATCCTTGATCGAGATGTCCATTGCTTGATAGATGTAACCAAGTTCAAGACCGGTTTGTTGTCCAGTGTTTGAATTGGTTGCCAATCCGTAGACTTCAGAATCGTGCAAGTACAACTCAGGAGCGTTGCTGCCACCTTGAGCATACCAGCGTTGTGTATCAGTGAACGTGTATGATCCAGTGATTAGGACGAGCGTGTTGTTCCAGTTGTGCTCGTCGTTGTCGTCGAAGTACATGAACGGAACGTCCATCATGATGGTCTTCCCTGACATATCTTCAGGTGTAGCTGCGTAGTAACCGTACTCCTTGTACGTACCACCGTTACCGTCTGACAAGTCACGGCTACCACCTGTGCTGAGGTAACTCGCACAGTTGGAAACCATCTCGTAAGATGCACTGTTGAAACTGTAACAAACTCGAGCGTTGATTCGATCCGTCAAATCAATGCTGCCAGTGTTTCCACCTGCATCATTGAGCGACAAGGTTTCGAAAGCGTAGCGGAAGTCACCCTTGGTCGATGTGTAATCAATCATGGCAACTGTAGCTGCTTGGTATCCAGCCAAATCGTCAGTCGTCGGTCCGGAGGAGTCAATGCGCATGGTTCGGAATTGTATTCCCTCTGCGTCACCGTTGCTGTCCGTCGTTCCGGTACCTGTAATCTTCTTATCTGCGTTCATCAGCACGACATTGGTGTCTGTGACAGGATTGGAATCGGCTTGCAGTGACATTGTCACTTCACGGATTCGCTCAAATCCACCGTTACCGGTTACAGTAACTTTGTTGGTGTCAATGGTTCCTTCGATGAAATCAATTTCACTTGTTCCGGTGATCTTGATGTCGTCCACAGTGTTGGCGAAGGTTGAATCGCTGATGGTGAGGTCACCTGAACCAGCGGTCTCAATACCGACGTTGTTGCCTGAAACGACCACGCTGTCAAAGGACGCGTCCTTCGCCGTCAATGATCCGTATTTGTATGCTGCACCAGCGCTGTTGGTAATGGTACCTGACAGTTCACCGCCGAAGTCCTTGACGTAGTAGATACCGGCGTTGTTCTGTCCATCGAAGTCCATGTTTGTCAAGTCCATCTGACCTGAACCCGAACTTGAGACGAGCATACCGTAGTCTCCGCCAGTGACTTCAATATCGTTCATTGCGGCAGCGGTTGCGCCGACAATTTCGATACCGGAGTCGGTTGGCGAAGTAATGTCGATTCCGTCAAAGTTTCCGGAAGCAAAGTTACCGCCGACCATGATACCGGTTTCTGCACCGGTAATGTCACCGTTCTGGAAAGAAGCTGTTCCGCTGTCTCGAGCGTAATCTCCGAGATCGCTTGGATCGTTTCCAACACGAGCGACCAAGTCCATTCGATCTTGGAAGTTGTCAGCACGGTTGTGCAGAACGTCGACGTACATGGTCACCTTGGAAATATCCGAATCGGAGATGTCAACGATTGGGAAGGTCATTCGAGCGCCTTCACCAGCGTTCATCCAGTAGGAGTAAGCGCGGGCTGCACAAACGTTGTAGTATCCACCGTATCCGACGTATCCTTCAGGAGGCTTGTAGACACTTTGTCCACCGTGGTACGAGTTGTAGTAGAGTCCCCAGTACATGTACGGATAGGATCCGTAGGATGGGCTGGTATCGGAATCAATCTCGCTCCAGCGGAATCCAAACTGATCTGGGTAGTAGTAGTAACCTGGATAGGAAACGAACTGCTGTGGGCCTTGTGGCCAGAAGCGCCACATGTAGTACATGTATCCATCAAAGGAGCCAGTGTATCCTGGACCGTAGCTGTAACCGTACTGGTTGCAATGCCACGATGCAACACCACCTTCACCACCGGCGTAGGTGTCCGCTCCGTTTCCTGACTTCGGATCGCTGGTTCCCCATGGGTAGTATCCTTTCTTGTCAGGCGTGGTGATGTTCTCTGAAACTTCACCGCTTCCATCATCGTAAGTGACCTCGATGTTCCATCGATCGGTCATCATGTAATACTTGCTTGATGCGTAGTTGTACGTTGGGTGTGCGTTTCCTCCACCGTAGATGGTGTTTGCACCAACCTGCAAGTAGTCACCACTTCCGAGGAAAGCACTGAGGTCGATGGCGTAGGTGTGCCATCCAGTGGACTTACCTGAAAGCGACGTGGATCGGTAGATTGTTGGCAGGCTCATGCCGCCGTATACATCAACACCAACGGTGTTGTCTGTCGATGTAAATCCATCGATTTGCGGTGCACCGTTGTAGGATTGGATACCAACGGCAGCGTTCTGTACTGCAACGTTGCTAAACGATCCACTGGCTTGCTCAACCCAAAGGGCAGTACCAGTGTTTCCTACGTTGATGATGCTCGAAGAATCGATGTCAGCACTACCACCGTTAATCATGACGGTTGCCATGGTATCGGAGGTGGCAGAGGATCCGTAGACCGTACCTGAATTCTTCATGACGAGGGTTGCACCGTCTCCAACATAGAGCGCTGCGCCGGTCGTGGCGTCTTGTGCAACGTCACGAACGATACCGCCGTCAATCTCAAGTGTTCCATCTTGAATGTCAATGTGGAGTGGGTAGGTTGACGAAACAGCTTGGAGTGCTCCAGTTGCTACGCTTGACGTACCAACAACCAACTTTCCACCGTTAGATAGTGTCAAGACAGGTGTGTTTGTCGCGGTTGACTTCACCTTCAAAACAGCACCCATGAGTTTGATGACACAACCGTTGAGGTTGAGGTCTTCAGTCAAAGTCATCGGTGTACCGTCGAATTCGTAGATGGTGTGTCCCGAGGCTGTTGTGCCGCTGGTCGGTAGACCGGCTCCAGTATCAGCATCGGTCCAAGCAGCCAACCATGCACAATCCATGTTGGTTCCGTTGAAATCCACAGGTGCGGGCTCCAACAAGAGCGCAAATGAATCGCCGATGGTGAATCCGCCGCTTGGGTACCATGCATCGCTGGTTGTGGTCTCGTTTTGACCCGCTGGTCCAAAGGCACGGAGGTTGTGGTCGGAGTATGTGTTGCCGTTGCTGTCACCAGTGATGACCCATACATCGGCCTCACCGTTGCTGTCGGTGATGTGCGATCCAACCTCAAAGAGTTCGGAACCAGCACCGTTGACGACGCTTGCACTCACAACGTGACCGGACTTGTCAACTTCTGTGACAACGCCGTTAACGGCTTCAAGTCGGTAAGCACGGAGTTCAGCAAGTCCACCGTAGTAGACGACAGCAGAACTGGAGGTGTAAACATCACAGTCTCCGGTATCTCCATTGGAGTCGGCACAGTCGTTGCCGTTTTGGTCAACTTCGATGAGTCGGATGTCAGCGTTGGAGCTTCCATAGGCGAGGTATACCGTTCCGCCTCCAGCGTTGGAGCTGGTGATGCCGAAGTTACCGAGTGTCATCTTGGAGTTTCGCGCATAGACCGCATGGTCTGTGCTCGAGGTGTGTGTCAATGTACCGTCATCGAAAATCATCGTGTTTGGAGCAGCGCTGCTTGAACAGCTGCTGTACAAACGGTCAGCATCGACGGTCGTAGCATCGATAATCCATCCACAACCTGCAACGCCGAAGCGTCCAGAGTCAAGGTTGGTGACAACCATTGCATCGGTGGTGATTGCGTTACCTGAGAAGTCGATGTGACCTGCTGTAACGTCAGCAAAGATGGATGGCTGCATTCGATAGATGAGCATGTTACCTGCAGTAACATCGTCCATGATTGCATGATCGCCAGATGGTCCGTTTGCTGTACTTGAGGATCCACCAGGTGCGATGGTCAAATCAGCGCTTCCCCAGTCGACATCGGTCATGTTGATGTGACCGAGGGCGTTGATGGATGCGCTTGAGTAATCATCGGCAACAAAGTTGTTCAATTTCACTTCGCTTGCAACACCGTAATCGGATGACAAAACAGTACCTGTTTGTTGGCTTCCTGATGTGATGGTTGCAGTAACGTTGGAAATTGTAACATGTTGGAGATCGGTGTCAATCAGGTTGACGTATGCGTTCTCAATGGTTACGTTCTCAACATGGAGCATTCCGCCTGTTGAACCTGGGTAGTTGACGATAGCGCCACCCCATGATTCTCCGTCCGTGTTACAGTTGGTCATTGTACCTTCTGTGATCATGGCATCGGAGCTCGATGGGAGGTTGATACAAGCCTTGTCTGCACCGCTAATGCTGAATTCGTTCATGGTGAAGCCGGTACCTTGTCCACTGCCGTGACGGATGGCCGTCTCGACGTTGGTGAAGGTGACGTGGCTGAGCGTGAAGTTTCCAACGTTGTTGTTGGAATAGCACGGTCGGGTACCACCGGAGTTGTCAGCACAGTATGCATTGTAGTCGCCGTGGCGTGAACCAGCGGAGATTGCGGCAGTGCTTGTGTTCTTGAAATCGACGTAACTGAAGACGTGTCGGTCATCGGTTCCGCCGGTTGTTGCACAATCGTCTGTAAACGAGAGACCCTTCCACTCGGCACCATTCTGGCCCTCAAAGAGGATGTGATGGGTCGAGTTACCGGATGCCTTAACGGAATCACATGTACCGTCGACAGAGATACCCTTGCCCTGCTCAACCTGGATAACGGTGCCTGGCTCGATGGTCAGGTCGCCGCCGCTGACGGACAAGAAGTCGCCGCTTGGGCTGATTCGGTACGGGGAACCTTCGTTGTCCCAAATACATTCGATGTTGTTGCCTGAACAATCAAGATCGCTGTCGACATCGGTACCCTTGCCTTCAAACGGCATGGCACGTACGTATACGCCACAATCTGTGTTCGTGTTGTCGTAACAGTAGTAACTGCTGTAGTAACTCCACCACGGAGCAATGGTTCCAGCTCGTGCTGCTGAGTTGCTTGAGTATGGCAATGCAGGCATGTTGCTACCCCATGTGGTGATACCGCGTTCGAGTGCTGTTGAACCACTGTCAATCATGTAGAGGTAACCCAATCGACCGATTCGTAGACGGTCGTTGCTGTCGTCTCCGTCGAAGGACTTCTGGAAGTAATCAAACGTGAAGCCCGATGGTAGGTCGATGTTGGCGTTGCATCCGGTCTTGAATTGGTTCCAGTAGTAGCTGTATGAACAGTAGTATCCTGTTGGACGACCGTTGGAAGATCCGGAGATAACCTCTGCGGCATTGGTAACGGATTTCATTCCTGCGGAGAAGGTCTCGTATCCATGGTCGTTACCGTCCGTTGAAATACGGAAGTTGGCAGTGTGCGGGTTGTTTCCAGCCATGTATCCGCCACCAGGGTTTCGCATGGTGTCACCCTTGGTTCGGGTGTGATCCATGTATCCGACCGTAGCATAGTCGTAATATGCGTTGCATGAGGTGTCGTACTTGAACTCAATCTCGTTGGTGACGTCATAGAAGATGACTTGGTAATCACAGAGGTATTGAGTGTTGTATCCCATGTCGCGCCATTCAACGATGAGCATCATGTTGGGGTCTCCAACTTCGAAGCTGTTGCTCGATGTGCTCTGCGTGTTGGTACCACCAGATGCTGTCGATGTGTCAACAGATTGGGCTCGGTACGTGATGTAATCGCCGCGCTCAAAGGTCGTGATTTCGGCAGACCACTGACACTCAGCATCGACACATTCGCTTCGCTGCTTGCCTACAGGGTTGAGCAACACCGAGTTTTCAGTGCCGTTGTTCACACTGTAGTACAGGGTCGGCCCTTCACCGATGGTCTGGTTTACGTTCAATCCTGATGGTGGATCACCAGCATCAGCAATTGTGTACGAGAAGGTACGGGTCTTGCTGTGCGAGTCTCGCATAACACCGTGGTCCATTGTAGGAGCGCTGTTGTCTGGAGTTGGTGCGACGTTTCCTACCTTGTAGGTGGTCGTACCGGAAGATGCCATGCGTCCGTAGTATCCGGCACTGAGTGCAAATCCACTCCATCGGTAGGAGGTGGAATACGCGTAGTAGTAACCCGAGGAACATCGAGCGTTGCTCGATGTGGAACGGTAGAAGTAGTAGAACCCGTTTGTACCGGCACAGAGCCAGTTGGCCTTCGATGTGCTGTAGGTTCCGTTCCAATCGAACTTACCGAAGGTTCCAGTGATGTCCAGTCCGGACATTGGGATGTTGTACGCAGCTGTGTAACCGTAGGTGCTAACAGATGATGCACCGGTTCCACCAGCGAGTTTTCCGGTTTCGATTTCAGGAGTCGAATCGCCGATACCGACCATTCCCCACTCGTTGCCTGATGAATCATAATGGAAAATGAGGTTCATCTGTGGACCGTTCTTTGCACTGATGGCGAGGAAACCTCCGTCGCCTTGGTGCATTTCCATCATTCCTTCTCGTGTTCCGCCAAAGCCGTTGTAACCGCTGCTTGGCGATGTTGTCCAGCTCATCTTCCACTGTGAGTAGAAGTAGTAAGAGGACGAGTAGAAACAGGAGTAACTACCTGTTCCACAGTTGGAGACGTCCCACTCAAAGAGGTACTCGTCGCTGTGGTCATAGTACGTCATTTGTCGGTCGTGGAAACCTTGAGGACTGAAGTAACTGCCAGAGTGAACATCCGTCTGTAGGACGGTGAACTTCTTGGCTGTTCCAGCATTCGTGACATCGTCGACAAAGAACCAGTGTGCATTGCTCTGTACCCATGTTGATGGGTTCGTTGCACTTGCAGGAGGTACTGGGTCGTAACCGACGTTGGCTCCGTTGCTTCCAGAGTTGAGGTCTTGGAACTTCCAGTAATACTCGACATAGTCGCCTGCACTGAGATCAGGGGTGGTTGCCTTGAAGCGGCAGTCCGTCGCAGTGCTGCCACAACTCTGTACGGTCGTAGCGCTTGTTGAAGTCCATGTTCCATTGTTGATGCTGTAAAACATCTTGACGCCGTTGGTGGACGTTGTATCGATTCCAGACAAGTCGGTCAACTCGGTGAAGAACGTTCGCTCACCTTCGACATACGATGTTAGACCGGTGTATGGCACGTGACTCGAGGTTGGGGCATCCGTGTCAGAACCACCGGAATAGATGACTTCCAGATAGCTGTTGGAGCCACCGGAGTTGTACGATCGTGTGTAGATGTAAATGCTTGAGGTCATGTCTGCACCCATACCCACTACTCCAGAGTTGGATTGGGCGTTGAGGATGTAGTTGTGTGAACCTGTTGAAGAGGAACAAGCAGTACCTGCTGCGTTGTTGTTGTCGCAAATTTCGGCAGTCTTCCAGCCAGTACCCTGGGAATAGGTACCTGCTGCGGCAGAGTTACCGATTGAAGAGATCAACTTGCGCTCGTTTGCGTTGGTGTTCGAACCGGACAGCAAGTTGGCTGCGATTGAACCTGAACAGGAAGCGGAGGTGACACCGTAGTTGTATCGAGTATCCGTCCCACATGCTTCGAGGACTCTCGCTGTAATGCTGGTCGAGGATGAACTTCCATAGCCGTAGTTGACGTATTGCTTCCAGTTGACTTCTTCAACGGTAGCGCCGCTTGGTAGAGCAGAACTGCTTGAGAAGGTGTACTTGTGCCATGGTAGGTAGTAGTAGGAACCGTAGTAGCGGTACAAGTAAGCGTATGTGCTGTTGTAACAGTAACCGTAGTAAACGTAACAGTATCCACGGTTTCCGCTTGTGAGCTTAATGGTGGGGTCCAGAGCAAGCGGGTAAGCTCGGTCCTCGGACAGCAACCAATCCGAATCAACGGCAGTTGTTAGAAGAACCATCGGTCCGAAGACTTGGATGAAGTAGGTTCCGATGTACGGCTCGGTTGAAGCCTCTTCAAGAACGACAGGTTCAGGGATGGTAGCCAACAATTCTCCGGATTCCATGTTGCGAATTTCCAGTTCACCTTGGGTTGTGGTGATCTCTTCGCCAAGTGGAACGCCGTCAAGGAAAAGGCCGTATCCCATAGGTAGACGTAGGGTCTCGGTCATTCCGAAGTACGCCGCACTTACGTCAAGTTCGGGTCGCTCTTGGATGAGGAGGTTTTGCTTGACTTGCGATGTATCGACAGCGTAGTCGATAGCAAACCCATCAGCGAGCGGGTATCGGATGACGTTTCCGCCGACTTCAACATCGCCCATTGCTGGTGCAGCATGGTACGGCATTGGAGAAGTACCGGTCTCATCGATTGTAACGAGCATTGGGTTCAAACCAGTGACGATAGGATCGACGAATTGGTTTGCTTGGATGCTTACACCAGTGGCGAGTTCAGCACCGAAGGTTGTGGTGAAGATGTTCTCTGTCACTTCCCAGCCTTCAGGCGTTGCCATGATGTTGAGGTTGATGTCCTCAAAGGCACCACTGTCGGCAAGGTAATGCATTGGCTCATCACTTGTGAGCTGTGCGATTCTGCCATCTTCAGTGTAGAATCCCTTTGTGTTCAACTGCCTCATGCCCAGGTGTTCCTGAGCGGCATCGTACTCATAGGTCGTTTGTTCGATGGTTGCTGGCAGTTTGAAGAAATCGTCAACTTCTGAGACGATCTCTGCATTGCTGACAGTATCGGTTGCTGTGTTGTCTACTAGGCTTGTCATTGGCATGAAGGCCATCAAAGCACATAGCAGAACGGCAATTCCGATTCCACCCATTGCGGTTTTCGTTTTCTTATTCTTGTTTCCCAACATAGTCATTCACCCCATACGGACTGTATGCAAGTGCAACCACGTTCTCCGCCACTTATAGGAGTTTAGGTGCAATTTGTTTGAATTCTGTTTTTCAGAGGGTTTACAAAACGTTATACTGAGAGCAAATTTTCTATCTTAATGGTACAAACAATTTGTAAAATGAACATATATTTTTATTCCAAAATTCGTATAAACTCAACACGATGGAAATCTTGATCCTTCGCGATGATTTTTGATGCTCGAGAAGACGTGTAAATAAAAAAGGCCAGAGAGGGTGCCTGAACACCCTCTCTGGCGGCTTCTGTGCAGCCACTGCGCACAGGTTTTGACGGATTACTCAATCGCTTTAATCTCAGTAATCCCAGTCTTTGTCTTCGCCGTCGCCACCGCCTCGTGAGAGGATGAAGGCACCTGCGATGAACGCTACAACAACGACACCACCGATGGCGCCCCAGGTCCAACCTGGTAGCTCTCCGCTCGACTTGTCGTCTGCGTCGGTGTTGTTGTTGTCGATTTCTCCGGCATCTGCGGCACGGTTGTACTGTGCGTCAGCACCAGAATCACTCGATGAACCAGCGTTGGCGATGTTTCCGACTGCGTCCTCAGGTACGACCACGAAGTACTTGGTGTACGTTCCTGGCTGATCGGACATGACAACGTCGACAGTCAATGTATCTGCATCTGCAGTCTCCACACAGTTGTTTGGCATGTTCACGTCATCGAATGCTTGATTTGCATGGCAAACTTTCCACTTGGCAACATCGCCAAGATCACCGTTTGTTTTCCACGAGAGTGTGTAGAAACCAGTATCGTAATCGGTAACGACTTCGACATCGATTGCGCTACCACCATCGACCTGCTTGTCAGCAACGACCGTAGCAGTTCCGATTGGCGTACTGCAGAGGTTGTCTTGGTTGCAGACTGCGACAGTGATGTCGTATGAACCAGCATGTACCGTGTTTTGTGAACCGTACGAGTAGGTTGTATCGGAAGTTGTGCGGCTGTCTTCGAAGACGGTACCGTCAGGGTTTGTGATTTCGATGACGATTTCGTCACCGGACAATGGGGTTCCTTCAACGGCCCAGTTCATGACGATTTCACCATTGAACGCTGGTGCTGCAGTGAATCCACTGATCGACGCACTCGGTGCATCCTTTGCTTGCAGTTCTTCACCGATGAGCAGGAACTGTCCTGCGGGGAGGACCGGTCCATCGAGCACAGCAGACAGAACGGACTTGGTGGAGTCCTCTTCACTGTTTGCAGCGCTGTTGGAAAGCAGCTGTGTTAAGGTTGGACTGTTGCAATTGGTTGTGAACCAAAGCGACGAGGCTCCAAGTCCAGAATCAAAGACCATGTCGATGCTGTGTGCAAGGACATCGTTTGCAGCGTAGGTGGTTACCGGTTCGTAATCAACCACAGCCACTGGGTTGTAAACACCGGACAGTTCGCCGCCGGATCCGTCAGGCAAGGTAATGCCTGAGCAAGCGTTGGCATCTCCGTCTGTTATTGCAATCGTGAACTCAGACTTACTGAAGTAGGTCAACGAATAATCCATTGTGATGCCGTTATCGGTTGAATCGGTTGCAACAC
This sequence comes from uncultured euryarchaeote, assembly GCA_937894115.1. Lineage (GTDB taxonomy): Archaea > Thermoplasmatota > Poseidoniia > Poseidoniales > Poseidoniaceae > MGIIa-L2. The sequence continues at coordinate 261 of CALBFP010000230.1, read as the reverse complement.
CATCGTTCCAAATCTCGATGATGATCTCTTCGCTTACTTCACCGCCATGAGCGTCGGTAATGGTAACAACGACTGGGAAGGTTGTCACGAAGTCCTGAATGACAGGAGTTGTGCAGGTACGTGCGGCACCGCCAACACCACCACATCCAGCGAGAGCGATGCTCTCTGCTCCGCCCGCCCAAGCGAACGTAAGTTCTTCGCCAGTAACATCATCTGCATCAAAGACGGATACTTCGAACTCGAGCATGTTTTCCATGCCAA
>CALBFP010000229.1 GCA_937894115.1 uncultured euryarchaeote | reverse complement strand
GAGTTCGGCTGACTCTGGGTCGGTTGAGGACGAAGCATCAAGGAGGACAGAATCGCCTGCACGAGGGTTCTCAGGGTAGTTTAAAACAACGGTAGGAGCGCCATTCACGATGACCACTGCGAACGTTTCATCGATTCCGCCCTGATCGTTTTCAACCTCAAGCGAAACCGTGTAAGCCCCGAAAATTTCGTATGTGTGTGAGGTGAATCCTGTTACTGTTTCAGATTTTTCTCCATCACCGAAATCCCAACGATATGAGGTGATGATGCCTTCTATCGCGTCGGATTCACGTGCATCAAAGGTTACCATTTCTCCTTCCTGTATGAGCAGGGGGTACGCTTCCAGTGTCGCACGGGGTTGTGTTGGAGAACTAAATCCTCCAATGCAGCCTGCAAAAGAAATTGTCAAGAGCACTGCGGCGAGGAACACACCGCGAAGCTGTAAAAATTTCCCTTGCATAACTTACCCTCAATCTTGTCCTATATCTAACCGTGTTGTTGTTCTTGGGTTAATAACTTGGGTTTGAACGCCTACCTATTCCAACGATTCAAACGAAACCTCGGTTGAAATATCGCCAATAATTCCCGCAGATTCGAGGTGATTTCCAAGTTCTTCTATTGAAATATGTTCTACTACATTCTTGTCCGAGTAATTCTTCATTTCTTCCTCCACAAGGACATCATCTGGAAGAGCATCGTGGTCATCGTAATCAGGTGCGGGTTCAACATCCAGTGGTTCTGGACGATCGTCCTCTGAATCCAAAGTAGCCTCCAATGAAGAAACGTGTTGTTCGATGTTTTGTTCGTATTGCTCCTTCAAGCTAGAAAGCATGGATTCGGGTTCAACATCTTCTTCTTCAATGCTTGAAATTGGAGATTTTCTTGAAAACAAACGCCGAAAGAAGCCCATAGCGAAAGGGTGTAAGAACTCCACTTTAACCCCAATGGAACATTGGTCATCAACAACACGTTTCAAGCGATAGTTCTTCTATTGCACCTACTTGGACAAAAACATGGAACTTCTTGAAGGCGAACGTGTTCTCGCTTTCGATCTTGAAACAACTGGAATCAGTACCAAAAATGACCGCATCGTTCAACTTGCACTCATCGGTTCAGACTCAAATGGGTCTGAAATATCCTACGACCAACTTGTCAATCCGCGTCGGCCGATTCCCTACGATTCGCAACGAATTCACGGCATTTCGGATTCGGATGTTCGCGGGGAGCCTGATTTTGCAACCATTGCTGACAGAGTATCTGAACTCATTGAAGGGAGTGTCCTCATCGGACATAATGTTCGACAGTTTGACTTGCCCATGTTGCGAACCGAGTTCCTAAGAATCGGTGCTTTACCTCCTGAACCAAAAGCCGTACTCGATACCTTAGAGCTTGCTCGACGCCTCAAGCTTCCTCGTCCGCATCGTCTTGGAACGCTTTGCAATCGCCATGGCATTTCTCTCGAAAACGCCCATACTGCAAGTGCCGATGCTGCCGCTTCGTTGTTGTTGCTTTGGAAATTGGGGCGCGATCACCCGAGTTATTTTCGAAAATCACTGCAAGAGGTTGAACAGTGGTGCATAACCGGTACATCAGCCAAGTCCCAATCCGAATTGGGGCCACAGCTTGAGGATCTAGAACCGCTGGACTCAAGCGGCATGGTGCGAAGAGACGGTCCCCATCTGGTTCTGGCCGTCGGACGACACCGTGGACGACATCTCAAAGAGGTAAGAGATAGCGACCCGAGCTACCTGCATTGGCTGCTCTCTCCTAAAGGGATTGAAGACATACAAGCAAAAGAAGACATCAAGACATACCTGAATCTGGAATAGGAGCCCATGGCAAGACATCACACCACGAACCAACACGCCAAACATCCCGATTCATCATAGCGCTCCCTAGGAAAATTGCTCCTTGGTGCCCGTTCTGTAAAAGAGACTCTAGGGCTTGCTTTCCACGCCCATCAAACCTTACGTTTCGAATCTGGCCTGTCGGTTGAACGCTCCCACTGCTGTTGGCAGGTACACATTCTTCGACCGTTGCAATCGAGCGTTCCTGGTCGTATTGATGCAAAAGAACAACGCCGTCGGCAAAATCTCCCTTATGCAATAATTTGTTTTCGTACCGCCAACTCCACCAGTGAGGGCACCATGCCTTCCAGTCGCAGAATCCTCCGCATGAAGACTGCCCTGGCGTAGGTTCCAATGGTGTTTTGCTCGGTTTCGTTGCATTCCAAGCTTCGTATGCAGAATCAAGAACGTTTTCTCCCTTCGCATCCCATTTTGATGAGGTGTCTGTATACCACCCCTGAGCGAGAACTGGAGGGGCTGTTTTGTTGTTTGACAAGAGGATGTCTCGATACATTCGCAATTGGCGATTGACTTCCGGTTTCAGAACCCCTCGAGGCGGCCGTCCAGTTTTCAAATCTGCAACCAACCAACCGGTAAGGCGCCCCTTTTCATCTACGATGGCTAGCAACAGATCAAGCCGTCCCATCAAATGACCGTCCACTGTTACCAGTTCTCCTTCCACTGCAATGACAAGGGATTGTATTTTTTTCCACAATGCTACTGTTATTCGTTCGTGTGACAGACCTTGAATTCCAACGTGATCAAGCAGCATATTTATTGCGCCTTTCTGCTGTTTTTGCGCTTCTCGAAACTTCTCTTCCTTCCAGTTTGAATGTCGTGGAGTTGCGTGAAATACTTCCTTTTCCTCTTCCCAACGTTTCCGTAACATGGAATTTGCCTCAGCAAAAATCCAATCCGATTCTGAAGGCTCGCGTCCACTAAGATCAATCTGTAGCAAATCTTCGATTGATGCATGGATTGCTGTACCCATTGAAGCCGCCATTCCGGCTTTCTTTGGCAAACCTTGTCGACTAAGCCAATACATTCGGGGACATGTTTCGTATCGATTCCATGCTGAGGGGGAGAGCCTGTGTTTGCGACCCTCGACCATAAGCATGCTGAAACATTGAAGGACATGAAACCTACGCTTCAAAGCGAAAGTGTTGAATGCCTCCTTGATGAGGTAAGATTATGGAAGGGACTCTCGTAAAGATTCGAGCCGACGTTGCAACCGAAGAGGCACTGGTTATCACTTGCTTTCCAAGTGTAGGCATGGTATCGAGCATCGTCGGCCATTACCTCATCGATAATTTAGGGCTTGAGTTTGTAGGCGGCGTCGTTGATCCACGACTCCCCCCCCTCACACTCGTTACCGATGGTAAGCCAATGCCCATCATTCGTGCGTATGCTGGCAAACCGGAGTGCAGCATAGAAGGGTGCGACAAAATCATCCTGTTGATGAGCGAACTCGTTATTCCCAGCCCTCTCGTACACGACATCGTATGGGCTCTGTACGATTGGTCAAAGGGTTCCAAAATTCGTATGGGGATTCTGATCGACGCGTTCTCAAAGGAGGGCCTAGGAGGCAACTCTGGAATCGAAGAGCCTACAATTGAATACGATGATACAGAAGGTATCGATTTGGTAGGCATCGGAGCTACCGACAACGTTTGCGATATGCTGAATGGGCTGGATGTGCCGTTGTTGACAAGTGGGGTAATACGTGGTGTGAACGGAGTTTTGCTGAGTGAAGCCCGAAGACGGGCAATCGATGTTCTAAGCGTAATGGTCGAAGCCGATCCTCGCTTCCCTGATGCTCGTGCTGCTGCCGCATTGGTCAAGAAACTCAACGCAATTCTGCCAACGACACATCTTGATGATCAACCGTTGTTGAAAGAGGCTCAACTGCTCGAAGAGCAACTAAAATCGTTGTTAAGTCAAGCTGCACCGAATGAGACGCCGTCACCTTCATCCATGCTTTACGGCTGAAAATCTTCGAAACAAAAGGGCGGCTAAAATTATTGCAATCACCGCAATACTCATCCATGTTGGCATGAGAAGTGTGTTGGTTTTGACATAGGTTAACGATTCTGTGAACGAGTCTCCTCTTGAATACGTTCCACCCAAAGAAGCGGTTAGTAGCATGCAAGCGGTTGAAAGCGCCCCGAACGCGTTGTGAAGATGCATCGAGGATCCATCGTCGTACATCTTCCATCGAGCGTAAAGAACGCCCAATGCAAGCCCCCCGCCCCCCGTTGAGAGCAACATTTTGTTGACCAAAAGCGGTGATGTGTGTGTACCGCTTGGTGATGCAGCCATGCCGGAAAGAATTGCAAACGGAAGTGCGAGGAAACCAAACAACAATGCAACATGCGCAGTAGCATCCAGAACGAATCTAATCTGAGTTTTGGATTTCCGCATAGAAACGAACGAGTGGAGAACAAAGCACAAACCTGCGAGAGCAAATGACCCGACAACGAGTTCGGTTGATATCACATGAAACGTTGCTGATTCAATCACAGCCTTCCCTCCAAATAGTCCAGTCCATAGACGCGCCAATCTTCCATTGTCCATCCTTGAGGTAAACCCTCGGGCGGGAGTGGTGGGTGTTCATTTGAAACGAAATCGGGCCCATCATCGAGAGATGTTTCGTATTGTTTGCTGTCTTCATGAACGCGATTCGGTTTGCGGACAAGAAGAACCAATCCAAAGAAGAAAATAACGTGAGCAATCGATTGAAGCCTTAGTGCGGTTTCATCTGCCTCCCACGGAGGTTCAACACTGGTTAGCGAGAACCAGGGTGTAGATTGTTGAGGGCCCTCGCCATCAAGCAGAGCCCTCCATTCGAGTGTTGATGCACTCAAGGCTGCAGGTAATTCTGCAGTCCAGCAGTCACCTGCCTGTGCCGTGTTCGCTTGGTAGGTTGAGCCCAAAGGTTCGCGCCATTCGATGGTCACATCATCTGTATCAATCGTTGCAATACACAACTCCGTTGTTTGTCCAATTTCTCGTGATGTAGGTGGTTTATAGTCCGGATGCAACCGTGGTAGATTGTCTGGAATTGGTTCGACTGAAACGAGGAACGGTTGAGATACCCCCGAAAACGGGCGTCCTGCATTGCTTCCTGTATTGTCGCCGTGGTGAACCGAAACATAGAGGGTTTTTTGACCGATTTCGTCAGGTCGTAGGATCCACGTATGAGAGAGTGTCGGAGAATCTACGGATGAGTATTCGATGTAATTGTTGACACCACCGAATCCATCTGAAAGAATCTCCCAACCGTTTGATGTGGGTATGTCACCGTTAGCATTGGTAGATGACAGCAAAAATACACCCACTTGATCGACATCGTGCAATACACCAAATCCTGATATCTGAACAGTAAGTTCTGTCGGCTGACCAACCCAGACGCTTTCAGGTTGCAAGAGATTGAATTGCAAATTGGATGTTGCATTTTGATTCGCATCTCCGTGACACGCCCCCCCACATTGCATATCTTCCAAACCGTTACCAACACCGCCTTTATTGCCGCTTACGTGCAAAGGCAGAAGCAGTGAGAGAACCAGAAGCAAGACCAGCTTCGACCTCAAATCTGTCGCCTCCCACGCAGCAAACCCAAGGTGAAAAGCAAGATTCCAATGACGCCATAGGTCAACCCCAATCCTAAACCAGCCACAGCAGACGGGCCTTGTTCAATGTCTTCCAATTGTCCTTCCAGAACGACGTTCGTGATGGGTGATTGGCATGATGCTTCGAGAACACGGTCGCCCAAAATGGTTTGAACTTGATAAGATGAAACGCCAAACAAACTTGGTGCATCGCTGAATGTGGTTGCGTTTGTCACTCCAATCAATACCCCGTTGCGAGTTACTTCAAACGTTGCCGGCTCAGATGATGTCCATGTCCAAGAAAGCACAACATCATGACCTGATACAGCCGATGTCAAAACCGGACAAGACAGGGCTGGAATTGGGTTCAAAGTCGTCGTTGTGGAATTTATGGCTCCAGATGCATCGGTAACAACAAGCGTAATTTCAAGGCCGTTGCTTTCTGGCATCAGCAGGGAAAGTTCAACTCCGGTTGAACTTCCATTTGCCCAAGACCATTGATATGCAACAATTGAATTGTCTGGATCGAAGGATTGTGACCCTGTCAAAACGACCCGTTCTCCTGCGTACAACTTCTCAGTAAGCACAAGAATTTGTGCGATAGGAGCGGCATTTTCGACCACTACAGAAGATTCAGACAGAATCGTAGCCTCACCGTCCGACACGACTACCTCGACGCTCCATTCTTGACCGGGTCCCAAATACGAGGCAGGCACAACAGTTTCACCATCGAGCGCCCCCTCACGGAAACTGTTTCGCAACCATTCAATCGACACGATTTCAACAGCATCGTCATCGGCGTCAACAATTTCGGTCGTCAGTGAAAGATTGTCTTGTGAAGTCACTTCCTCGTTCAACCCAAGGGTGACAATAGGTGCCGAGTTGAGAATGGAGACTGAAAGTGTTTGGCTCTGCGAACTCTGTTCCTCTCCATCGTATGCTTGGACAACAGCAGTCCAAACGTTTCCTTTACT
>CALBFP010000228.1 GCA_937894115.1 uncultured euryarchaeote | reverse complement strand
TTGTTGTACAATTCGACGGTAAGTACAACGCTGTATTTGCCTTCATCGAGTGTACTGTAGTCGGCCTTTTCGTTGACCCTGTTGACTTCATCATCGAGAATTCGTTCAACCTGGGTAGGAGGGGGGTTGTCCTGTCCACCGGTCTCAAGAATGTTGTATTCCAGCATTGCCACACCCGTTGGAAGGTTGTATGCATTGAGGGAAAATTGCTCATCGTCTTCATTTGGGAAGATGTGAATCCAAGGTTTCTCATCAATTTCATCACACTCATCTCCGATGTCGAGGAAGGTTGACGAGGCCGAATGATCGAGTGAAGTCGATTGACCGAGAAGACCAGAGGACATGGAGAGAATAAGCGCTCCGTAGACAATGCCGTAAGCGATGCCCATAAGCAAGACAGGATTTTCCTTTTTTGCAAAGACGCTTCGGTTGTCTCCGTCCGTTCTTCGCCTTCGAATTTCATTCAATTCTTTTAGCAGTGGGTCGGCCTTGGAATCGGAATCGAGCTGTTCTTTGGGCATGTCTTCGCCACTGACAACTTCGCCCATGCATCCCTACATGCACGGTAGCAAATGAACCCATTGATTCGTGTGTGGTGGGTTAGGCCGGACTTGAACCGGCGACCTCGGCATCTTCAGTGCCGCGCTCTCCCAACTAAGCTACCAACCCTTGCACCCATGCCACGAGGCTCATGATTTCAAGGCTTCGTTGATTATTCCTGACCATGCAAGATGGTTTTCTGCATTTCAAACAGCGATGAAAAACCAATGTCTGCCATGTCAAGGAGCGCATCAAGCTCCTCTCTTTGATAGGTTGATTCTTCTCCAGTTCCCTGAACTTCAACAAAGGCGCCACTGCTCACCTTGACAACGTTCATGTCGACGTCGGCGTTGGAATCAAGATTGTAATCGAGGTCCAAGTACGATGCACCGTCGATCAATCCTACAGAAATTGCAGCAACATCATGCGGCATCACTCGCATTTCATGGGCCAATTGTTCTTCCTTAGAGAGAACAGGGGCGCTCCATCCAGATCGTCGTTGTTCCTCTGTCGGACGCATGTCTTTGGGCAAACAAATACCTGAAGAGATGAGCCTTCGAACACCCAATCGAAGTGCGAGATTTGCCGCTGTTATTGAAGCACAACGTGTTCCTCCATCCGCGTTGAGAATGTCGCAATCAACGTTCAAAGCGATTGGACCGAGTTCCTCGAGATCAACGGCAGCGCGAAGTGAACGAGCAACAAGCCGTTCAATTTCTTGAGTGCGTCCTTTTGCACCACGGCGTTCACGACGGAATCGTGAATCCGTTGAGCCAGGAAGCAAAGAATATTCTGCGTGAACCCATCCTTTGCTTGAATCGCGTGGGAACCATCCTGGAAGTCGTGCCTCTTTGGTGCAGCAAGCGAGGACAACGGTTTCACCCTGCCGATAAAGTATGGATGCAAGGGCGTTGCTTGTAAAATCAATTTCCACCTCAACGTTTCGCATTTGGTCAGCATTTCGGGTTGCGTTCAATTCAGTCTTGAATTTGGCCATGGTCTTCCCAAGAGGTCGGGTTCATCAACTCTTTTGTTTGATTGAAAGTGGGTGATGCGTATGTTCAAGAGGCCAAGATGGATGCAATTACCATGTCCAATACAAAGGCAGTCATCTGCGGTGTTGCAAGAACACCAATTGGTCGATTCATGGGTTCATTGTCAACGCTTAGCGCAGTCGAGATGGGTGTCGCAGCAGTGAGCGAATTGTGTCGTCGAGTTGGACTCGATCCGTCCTCAGGGATTGTCGATGAAGTACTGATGGGGCAGGTTTTGCAAGCAGGTGCGGGGCAAGCTCCGGCACGTCAAGTCGCCCTCGGGGCAGGATTGCCAGTAACAACGTCGTGTGTGACACTCAACATGGTTTGCGGTTCGTCGCTCCGCGCCGTTATGCAAGCCGCAACAAGCGTTCGTTTGGGAGAACACAAGGTCGTCATTGCAGGGGGAATGGAAAGCATGTCAAACGCTCCACAATTGCTGATGGGTCAAAGAAGTGGGAAAAAGCTCGGCGATTCCAAACTCCTTGATTCCATGATTCATGACGGTCTTTGGGATGTCTACAACAACATGCACATGGGGAATACGGGCGAAGTTATCGCAAAAGAATGCTCAATCGATCGACAACAAGCGGATGAATTCGCAGCCAACAGCCACATCAAGGCGGCCAAGGCTTGGGAAGAGGGTTGGTTTGATTGGGAGACCTTTGAACTGGAGATCCCTCAGCGTCGTGGCAACCCAGTCGTTCTCAATCGAGATGAAGGAGTTCGTGCGGACACAACCGTTCAAGCGCTCTCGGAACTTCGCACCGTTTTTGATAAAGAGGGTATCGTAACAGCTGGAAATGCAAGCACACTCAACGATGGGGCCAGTGCTGTTCTTGTCACCAGTGAAGCGTATGCAAGAGAACAAGGTTGGGAAATCATTGCTACCATCGAGGATTATTCGACAGCAGGTGTCGAACCAGAGCGGGTTATGAGCGCACCGATTCCAGCGGTGAGGACCTTGCTTAGCCGCAACAACCTCAACGTGGAGGATGTTGATGTCTATGAACACAATGAAGCCTTTGCATCTGCATCGTGTGCGGTCGCACAAGAATTGGGAATTCCTCACGACCGATTCAACCTGCATGGAGGTGCGGTCAGCATTGGTCATCCACTTGGTTCAAGCGGTTCAAGGTGTTTGATTACACTTCTTGGTGTAATGCGCCGCGTTGATGCAACGTCTGGAATTGTGACGCTCTGTCTTGGTGGCGGAAACGCCGTTGCGATGTATGTTCGCAGGGGATAAATGTGTAATTTGGGGCCATCGCTGGGTTCATTTCATTGAAGCGCTTCGCTATTACCATGCGGATTGTCGTCATAGGTGTACTGGTTACGGTGCTTCTTGCTCCAGTGGCCACGGCATGCGAAACAGAGGCGTTTCGAGCATTGGAAGGAAAATTTCCTTCACCGACAGGAATATCACCGGATAAGGATGAATCCATACGCGAAGCAGTCCGCTTAGGGATGATCGGTCAAGAAACTGCTCGCCATACCCTATGGCGTGTTTTGATGGGTGAGACATTAACCGAGGAAGAAGTCGCCGCTGAAATTGACCGGTCAATGATCGAGAATGGGTCAAATCCTGATTGGCCAAGTTTTGAAACGATCGTAGCATCTGGTGCCAATGGAGCAATCCCTCACGGAGACCCAGACAATCATGGTGCGGGACCAAAGGTTGTCGAAATAGGAGATATTGTTGTTGTCGATTTGGGTGCACGTGTCAACGATTGGGTAAGCGACATTACACGAACGTACAGTGTAGGACCAACAACCAATGAAACCATAATCGAGGTCTACATGACCGTCTACGACGCACAAAATGTGACGTTCCCTGTAATTGAGGCAGGAACCCCTGCGTGGTTGATTGACGATTTAGCACGCACGCACATCACGGAACAAGGTTATGGTGAATACTTCATTCACAGCACAGGCCATGGCTACGGAGTCTGTGTTCATGAACCTCCTTTGCTATCAAGCGGAACCGACGATCCACTGTTCGGGTTGTCCTACAACCAGCAACCGCTTGCAGTTTGGGATGCGATTACAATCGAACCGGGGAT
>CALBFP010000227.1 GCA_937894115.1 uncultured euryarchaeote | reverse complement strand
TGCTTGTCATGCAGGTTACCACGTCGGGTTTACCATCAGGTATCCTCAATGCACAAATTATTCCCGGTTCAGAGGAGAGTGAAGCTATTCAGATTCAGCAAGGATTTGAAGGGACTGAAGTTTGGAATTTATTGCCTCTAGTAGCATTCGCAGGTTGTACTGATCCATTGGCCTGCAATTACGATGAGACCGCTACTGAGGACGATGGCAGTTGCCTATACGAATGCGTCGGATGCACAGATGGTTCAGCTTGTAATTATGAACCACAGGCAATTATGGACGATGGATCATGTGAGTACGTGAGTTGCAGCGGTTGTATGGACCCGGAAGCCTGTAACTTTGACCCGGCCAGTACCTTGCCTGATCCATCCAGTTGCACCTTTCCGGCAGAAGGTTATAACTGTGACGACACTTGTATTCAGGACGTTGATTCCGATGGGATTTGTGATGAATTTGAAGTGGCTGGTTGTACAGATCAAACTGCCGAGAATTATAACAATGAGGCTACGGATGATGACGAGTCTTGTATCTACGCAATCTTAGGTTGTACAGATCCTATGGCATGCAATTTCAATCCATATGCCGCGGAATCTGATGCCAGTTGTGATTTTATTTCTTGTGCAGGATGCACCATTGAAGAAGCTTGTAATTATGACCCGGCGAGCACTATAGCTGATGATGCGACCTGTGTTTTTGCTCAGGAGTATTATTCATGCGCTGGAGATTGTCTCGGAGATCACGACGGTGACGGCATTTGCAATGAATTGGAAATCCCAGGTTGCATGGATTCACAGGCGCTCAATTACGATTCAAATGCCACTGATTTAGACGGTTCATGCATTTACCCGGCGGTCTGTAACGCCCCATCCGCTTGCAACTACACTCCTTACGAAGCTTATTGTATAGAAATTGAATCCTACGTGGAACACAGTGGTCTTATAGGTATGACGGATTTGTCGGGCTACACAACATACCGCATTTACGCTCTGTGCGAAAATGAAGATGACTTCGTAAGTGCAGTTGCAGGTGATGACGAGTTTCCAACCTACATACATACTACCACCGATTTTTTCCAACATGAGGCAGGCGGTGTGTTAGGCGAAAGTTCGAACCCGTTAATATTCCCATTTATACCTGAGGCTGCCTATGATTCATGGGTGACAATTGGATTGGAAGGAGAAGTTGAAAGCGCCAGCGGCGAAGCTAGTGTGAGCATTTTGGAAGGATTGGAACCTTGGGTAGAGCCGTTTGAAGCTGGTGGATCTTTGAACATAGCAGACGCTCTCGGGGGCTTATGGTACGTATTGAATGGAGCTTCGAATGGAATTGCGGGGGAGGATAAAAAAGTACTCCTTGGACAGTTTACCACCGACGGCAATATGGATGGTCAATTGTACATCCAGTTTTTTGAGCATGGTGACGGCATAAACGGAGGTTTTAACAAGTTAATTGGTTTGCATGATGCGTGTGGTCTTCCTGCGTACGATGTGTGTGAATTCGCTGAGGAGCATTATGATTGTGACGGGATTTGCTTGGCAGATACTGATGATGATGGCATTTGCGATGCTCTGGAAATTCCGGGGTGCACTGACGCTGAGGCTAACAACTATGATCCATACGCAACCGACGACAATGGCACGTGCGATTATTTCATCGATCCCTGCATTGAGGACACCATTGCTCCATATTTCACCTTTGTTCCAGCCGATTCTACCATTCAGTGTGATGAGCCTATGCCGGATGTTATGGCTATGGCCGAAGACGAATGCGATTCATCGGTACAAGTCATTTTCATTGACGGACCAATTGAATTTGTATTCGACTGTCCTCCGTACAATTACCTGTGCACACGAACCTTTTATGCCAGTGATGATGCTGGGAACACAGCACAGGCCATTCAGATGATAACAGTCGCAGATACACTGGCCCCCGTCTTTTTGAATCAACCTGAGGTGTTGATTCAAGTAAATGAACAAGAAGGCGAGGAAATTCCCGAACCTTCTATGGCGATTCAAGACGCATGCGACGGCAATGCACAATGGAGTTCGGAAGATGTGCTGATGGAACTTGAAAGTGACACGGCGACTTATGTTCGGACCTACACAGCAATCGATGCGTGTGGCAATTCAGCTTACTTCAATCAGACGTTGATCGTCATCTTGGCAACTGAGGGTTGCGTCGATGCTTTGGCTTGTAATTTCAGCCCAGATGCAACGAATGATGATGGTTCTTGCATTTACCCTGAAGATTACGTGAATTGTTCTGGTGCGTGTTTGAACGATTTGGATGGAGACGGAATATGCGATGAATTAGAAGTTGACGGGTGTACGTTCGCCAATGCTTGCAACTTCAATCCCTTGGCCTCGGACGAGGATGGAAGTTGCGACTTTTGCTCGTGTGCTGACGACGAGATTATCGCTTATGGGTTTGAAATAGATACTCTCGCGGTCCATGAAGAAGGATTACTAGCTGGCATGACTAGCTACCGTTTATATGTGAAAGCCGTATCGTCAGATGATTTTGTTTCTGCGGTGTATGGTAACGACGATGATACGCTAACATTGGCATCTGATTCCGGTTGGTACCAGCATCCATTTGGTTCTCACTTGGCTCAAAACAACGACCCGGCAATTTTTGAGGACTTCCCTGAGTTAGCTTTCGATAGTTGGGTGACTATCGGTGCAGATGGACCGACGGAACCGGGGGAAAACGTCGTAAATACTGTCGGTGAACCTGGTGCTGCGGGTTGGGTAAATCAGTTCGAGTCAGG
>CALBFP010000226.1 GCA_937894115.1 uncultured euryarchaeote | reverse complement strand
CACTTCTTGGGTTTGCTGCATTCAACAACGAAGCCATACGCATCTCGACCACACTTACTGGATTGTGGCTGCTTGGACTTATTGGACGAACCTCAGAAACCAGCGATGGTCGATTCCAGCGCGGACGCCTGTTGGGGTATCTCACTGCAAACCCAGGTTGTCATTTCCGTGCACTACTTTCTGCATTAGAAATGAGCAACGGTCAACTTTCGCACCATCTTCGTGTACTGGAACAAGAAGAGGCCATCTGGCGGAGGAAAGATGGTCGCTTTGTTCGCTATTATCCGTTGACAAACACGCTCCACCCACTCATGGAAGATGAATCACTTCCCGTGCCTATCCTTGCACCTGACCCCTTGTCGCTTCAAGGCAAAATTCTGGTTCTTTTGGATCATGACGGCCAGATGGGCGATTTCCCTTCTCAAGCAGAACTCGCAAAACGGCTTGATAAATCGCAGCAACTGATTTCACATCACTTGCGTACACTCGAAAAATACGGCTTGATTGAAGGACGTCGCATGGGTATGAGGAATCGATACAAGTTGACGAAGGAGGCGATGTTTTTGCTTGAAACAAACGATGCCTACATCAAGAACGAGATGACCTTCTGAACGCAATTCGCTGAGGTGGATTGAAGAAGGTAAGCATTGAGGCGTGTTTAGCCTAGGATGTGTCGACATGTCGGAAGGGGTGAGGACCACGAACGAAGTTGCTTGGCAACAGGCATGGAATGATGGGGAGATTTTCGCATCATCCGATGATCCATCCAAACCCAAATTCTACTGTTTGGAAATGTACCCTTACCCTTCTGGAAAAATGCATATGGGCCATGTTCGGAACTATTCAATCGGTGATGCTGTTGCTCGCTACAAGCGAATGAAAGGGTTCAATGTTCTTTACCCGATGGGATTCGATTCGTTTGGTATGCCTGCTGAGAACGCAGCCATTGCTGAGGGCGGCCACCCTCATGACATTACAGAGAAAAACATGGCATCCATTACCGAGCAAATCAAACGCATGGGTTTCTCATACGATTGGGAACGTTTGGTTAAGAGCCACGATCCAAATTACTACAAGTGGAATCAATTGTTCTTTACCCGATTCTTCAAATCCGGACTTGCCTATCGCGAGCATGCTCCAGTCAACTGGTGCGAACCCTGTTCAACGGTTCTCGCAAACGAGCAGGTCAAGGCCGGTCGCTGTTGGAGGTGCAACGGTCCAGTCGAACAAAAGGACATGAGTCAATGGTTCATCGACATCACAAAGTATGCACAGGAACTTCTCGATGGATTGGATATCATCAATTTTCCGGAGAGCGTTCGACTCATGCAAGAGGATTGGCTTGGACGGTCTGAAGGGGTTGAGATTGAGTTTGGAATTGAAAATTCAGAGGATACAATCCGCGTGTTTACCACGCGCCCCGATACGTTGTTTGGGGCTACCTTCCTAACGCTGGCACCGGAGCATCCACTTGCTGAAAAGTTGGTCAAGGGTACAGAATATGAATCCGAATGGAAGGCAATATACGACAAATACGCCAACATGAGCGAGTTTGACAGAATCAAGAATCTCAACAAAAAGGAAGGTGTCTCCCTCGGTTGTTTTGCGATTCACCCATTAACACAAGAAAAAATTCCTATTTGGGCAGGAAACTTCGTTCTTGCCACCTACGGTACCGGGGCTGTTATGGCTGTTCCTGGTCATGACGAACGTGATTTTGAATTCGCACAGAAATATGGAATTGCAATCAAGCGGGTTCTTGTCGAAAACGAGGATGATGACCCCTCGGATGCCCTAGAACAGGCATTTACTGGCAACGGATACATGGTGAATTCAAACAAATCAGGTTTTGATGGAAAGTTTGGAGATGAAGCAAAAGACGCTGTAGCCAGCGCTTTGGAATCAATCGGCAAAGGCGATCGTCAAATCAATTGGAAAATACGACCTTGGTTGATCAGTCGACAAAGATATTGGGGCACGCCAATACCGATCATCCATTGTGACGAGTGCGGTGCAGTCCCCGTTCCAGAGGACCAGTTGCCAGTGGTTTTGCCTCGTGATGTGGAATTTACGGGGAAAGGAAATCCCTTGGAAACCTCCGAGTCGTTCCTGAACACAACGTGTCCCACATGCGGTAAGCCTGCGCGCAGAGAAACCGATACGATGGACACGTTTGTCGATTCATCGTGGTATTTCCTGAGGTATACCGATGCCAAAAATCTCGAGAAGTGGTACGACAGCCAAGCTGCAGATTACTGGATGAATGTCGATTTCTATTGTGGTGGTATTGAGCACGCACAAATGCACCTAATCTATGCTCGATTTTACACGAAGGCACTGCGGGATCTTGGGTTCCATTCCATCGATGAACCCTTCAATGAATTGTTGTGTCAAGGAATGGTAAACAAGAGTGCTCCCTTCTGTGTTTCATGCAGTGTTACACTTCCAGTCAGCAACGCTGGCTTGCCTTGCCCACAGTGCTCTGAACCTTTAACCGAAAGATCTGCAAAGATGAGTAAATCGCTTGGGAACACGGTTTCACCAGAACAAATGATTGAAAAGTTTGGAGCCGATACTGTACGTTTGTTCATCCTTTTCGCAGCAAATCCAACCGCAGGAATGGATTGGTCCGACGTCGCTGTCGAAGCAAATCACAGAGTCATATTGCAGTTGCAAACCATGCCTTTACAATTGCTCGAGTGGAACAAACCTGCTCATGATATTGATGCATGGATGCTTGCTCGTTTGCGTCAACGTCACCAACAATGGTCGGATGATATGGATCGATACGACCTGCGTCGCGCTGTAGAATGCTCACACTACGACCTGGTCAAAGACATCAATTGGTACGTTCGACGCGGCGGTGGTCGTGCAGAAGTTGGTCGGGAAGTTTTGGAATTGTGGACCCACATGATCGCCATTGCAACGCCACACCTCGCTGAGGATTGGTGGTCGCAGCTGGGCGGAGAAGGCCTTCTTGCAGCACACATACTGGAAGAATATGCACCGGTTAGTGAAGAAGATCAAGCACTTCTTGATGGAGAAACGCTCCTTCGTGACCTCTTGGAGCAGGCACGAAAGGTACGCACCGTTGCGGAACGACACATCGATGGAGAGGCGACTTCGCTCACCATAGTAACCTCTGCACCATGGCGTTACGAAATGGCATCGATGGCTCTCAACCATCTTGCAGAAGGAAACAACATCAAGGCTTTCATGGGAATTCTCACAAAATCCGAACTGACTCAGGGTGAATTCCGTGGTGAACGTCTCGGATTCTGGAACAAACGGTTGTTGCCACAGGTGTTCAAATGGGACGACGAGAAGAAGCGAATACTCCTCTCACCGCTTGAGGAGACGGTCGTATACGCAAATGCATGCGCGTTTATCGCCGAGGAGTTGGGTCTTGAGTCGGTTCAGGTTGTTCAAGGAGAAAGCCAAGAAGATGATACTCAAAAGTCAGGCGTTGCAATGCCGCTTTCCCCAGCATTCATCTACGCTTGACCTTCAGGAGCGTTTCCATCCTGCGACCCCGAATCGTTTGGTTCGTTTTCACTTCCAAGAACTGGAACCGTTTTCTGTTCTGGAGCCGATGAAGCACCTTTGATCGGTTTGAAGGTCATGTAAGCAGCGACACCTGCGAGAGCAAGAGCGAGAAGAAGCAGAATCTGATTGATTCCAAATGAAGATTCGGTTTCCTCACTTTTGACCTCAGGTTCAATGGCTTTGCATCCCTGAGCGTCCACTACCTCCCCCAGCGGAGTTGACGGGCACAAATCGACATCGTTCAAAACGCCGTCTGAATCCGTATCGGCTTGCTGAGCAGAACACCCTGCACCATCAACAAGGGTGCTTAACGGTGTTCTCGGACAGACATCGGCGTCGTTGAGAACGCCATCGGCATCGTCATCGACGTCCTCAACGCCATCAACACAACCATCCGCATCGAAATCCTGAGCTGGTAAAACAGGCCCAACAAGGCCTCGAGGGCACAAATCGAAGATGTCTTCAAACCCATCTCCATCGTCATCAGCATCTTCTTCATCGTCGTGACATCCGTCTTGATCTCTATCCAACGATGTGTTTGATGCAGCCCAATTTCGATAGCCTTTGGGACACATATCAAACTGGTTTGAACCAACCATATCCAACATCATGTCGTTGTCATCATCGAGGTCGTTGATGCTGTCTTGACACCCGTCTCGATCCCAATCGTTGAGTTCAGTCGAGTCCCATTGCGCCAAATCTCGGGAGCATAGATCCTCAACGTTCGGAATTCCGTCTCCATCCTCGTCCAAATCGCACACATCCCCGATTGAATCTTCATCCAGATCTTCTTGCCCAGAATTGGGATCTGCAGGACAGTTGTCTCGTTGGTCGACAAGGCCATCGGAATCGGAATCAACATCGGAGCAGCCGTCACCCTCGACATCGGTTTGTGATGTCGAAATCCACCCAATTGGGCCCTTGGGGCAGGAATCGAGATGGTCGAAAACCGTATCGTTGTCGTCATCAAAGTCTTCCGTTGCATCCAGACAGCCATCACTGTCGTAATCTGTAGAAGTTGTGCTCGTCCATCCTAATTCGCCTTGAACGCACGCATCAGCATCATCAGCGATGCCGTCGTTATCGTCGTCATCATCGCAGACGTCACCAAAGGTGTCCGATTCAAAATTCGCTTGATCGGTGTTCGAGACCCTTGGACAGTTGTCGATGCCGTCAAGAATTCCATCGCCGTCGAGATCCGTCTCGTAGTGCCAAACACCGGCGTCTTGTTCACCAACAGCAGAAACCGAGTGGTTTGCATACATCCCCGTTTCTTCAAATGAGAATGCGATGATTGAACCTCCGCTTGATGAAGGGAGCATGTCGAAAACGCGATCTCTTCCATCGCTTCCAACCATGAGCGCCCACTGCCACGTACCGTCCGTATCCTGTTCAGCCACGAAGACATCGGTTCCGAAATAGCCGTTATCATCGTCGTATGCAACAAGCGTTTCCTCTCCTAGCGTAAACCCATAGGTGGCAACACCTGAATAAATCGCAGAACCTGAGGGGGTGCGATAAGCTGCACTAAACATCTCATAACCTGCAGCACCTTCGATGTTGAGGCCGTTCCAAACTCCATTGGTAGTGATGTCCGCTTGAAAGGCATCGAACCATTGTGTTGACTCCGTGTAGTCTTCTCCGAAAGAAGCATTTCCCTCAAGCGTTCCAAAGACTTGAACGTCCAAACCTTGACCTGCAACACATCCATTCACGAAATCATCGCCGGTTCCACCACCCTGCTGCAACCAGAGCCAATTTGTTTCGTCATACTTCGCAACGACGACATCTCCTCCTCCGTTTGAGTCGAGCGACCCGATTTCGTCGAAAGCGATTTCACCTAGAAACGTGAACGTGATGAACGTATCACCCGCACTGTTCTGGCAGAAACCTCCAAACGGTTCGACACCGCCCTCAGACATTGATGAAAATCCTGAAGTGAAGACCCCATTTTCATCATACAGGATGACGGCTACACCGTATTGTGAGCCCCCTGCGAAAATGGTTTGATTGATGTCCAGAAGTTCCTTGAAAAGAACACTGACATGGATTTGATCGTCCCCATCAACAAACATGTCGAACATGAGAACCTCTTGCGGGTTTGCGATGGAAACCGCCCACTGCCATCCGGTTTCAACATCATAACGAGCAAGGTATGCGTTGCCTTCATCCGAATCATCGTCTTTGTCAAGTGTCGGCAGATTGCCCAACGTCATGTTGCACTGCAATCCAGCGCTACCAAGACAGTACGTGCCCGCTACGATGAAATCACCGTCACTCATCATCGCCACACTTTCAACTCTATCAACTCCGATGCTACCGAAGGATTCACTGAAATTCCACGCGTTGGTTTCGTTCACGATCGCAATGAATCCGTCCACGTCGTCAAATCCAAGTTGATTCGAATCGTGTCCGTTGTCGCCGATAAGAATCGAAGATGTGAAGCTGCCTCCTACAAAAGTCGAATTGTTTTCAAGCGGTACCAGCGATTGAATGGTATCCTCTCGAAAGCCGCCTGCGGTGGCAACCCAGCCCAGTGAAGTGTCATCTTCCGAACTGTTTTTTGGGATGGATTCCATGTCCAAATAAGCAACATTTGCAAACGACACCGTTGCCATTAGAAGTGCAACGACGATTGAAAGTGGACGAATCATAACTCTCTGAGCAACTGCCACTTCATGAAGGTGTTGCGTCAACCACAAACAACACAATATGGACGATTGGTTCAAAGACGGTCGACGTTGAGGTGTTGCTATGTCCAAAGGCCGTCGGTCAAAACGTGGCGGCCAAAACCGAAAGCCAAAACGTTACGGTGGACCAAAAAAAACCAATTTGATGGAACAGACGAAAAGTGACCTGCAGAAATTCAATCAACGCGCAAATTTACGTTTCGAATACGAAAAAAGAGGCGAGATTCCCGTTGGATTTCCTGATGAGGAAAGGAAACCAAACACCTTTACTTTCGAGTGGAGGTGTACGCCTGTATCCCTTTCCGATGAAGAAAAGATGGCTCAGTTCGTGGTGCGAAAAGGCGAGTTTGGTTGGCTTGACGACGATCGAGTCGATGAAATTGCAGCGTTTTCAGAACCGCTTTCGATATCTGCAGATCAGGCTCTTTCGTTACGCTCTGCCCTGCTTCAACAAAAAACCGTGTACGGGCATCGCATCATGCAAAGCCGTGGACGGCAGATGCATCGAGATTACAAACAAGGCATGAGCATCGTTGAATTGTCAAAAAAATACGATTTTCCACCAATGAACATCTTTCGACAAATACTCGTAGAAAAGGGATGGTCAAAATCAAAAATCAAGGAAACGGTTCGAGCCCCATCCCGTTTTTCAGAACGTGAACGCCAAGAATTTGAGGCGGCCGAAGAGGCAGATCGCGTTTCCAATGTCGATCAGAGCGAAACTCATCTACGCGCCGATGCTTTTGAAACAATCCTTGCCGATTGGTTTGAGGACCAAGGTGTGCGATTGCGGCGTCAACCCGAACTTGTGAAAGAACAATCCGTGGGTTTAGGACGTCCGACTCTCACACCCGACATTCTCTTCCTTGATCATGTCGAAATCAATGGGCAACCCGTTGCTTGGATCGATGCCAAGCACTTCTACGGTGCCGATGTGGGTTTCCAACGAAAAAAGATGCTCAAACAGATGATGCGTTACATCGACGAATGGGGGAGTGGCGCAATCGTCTTCCGACACGGTTTCTCCGAAAATCTGTACATGGCTGGAGTTACCATGTTGGATGCAGGGCCACTCGATCTTTCAAAACTAGAAAATAAGCCTTAGAACGCACGTTTTGGAGCGATTCGCGTTATCAATGAGTCCAATCCCATCGATTGCAAACGTTCTGAAAGATTCTTCAAATCTTCTTCATCGAACGGTTGATTGATTTTCGCTGGAAGCAACACACAGGACGTTCCCAGCATGCACAGCCGTGCACGCGTACGTGCTTGGAGATCGAGTTCATTGATGGCAGACTGAACCGTTTTGAGCATGGATTGTCGCGTAGGCTCCTCCAACATCTTTGAAGTACGACCGAAGGATTGCGATTCTTGCAACAATTCATTCCAAATCGAGGGAGACCATTCTTTTGCAGCCAATCGGTCGACTGCTCCATCACCTGCTTTGGTTATGTTTGGTTTCCACTCTGGATGATTGATGTATTCCGATGTGTGCTTTGATTCACCTGACTGCCAGACCAACAATACGGGCGTGTCCAAACCAAAACTACGCGCAACTCCTGGCGATGGTGGTGAGCCTGGATGGGTCCGAAGCTCAACACCTCCAACATAGAGGCCCAAAACATCACCCAATCCACCTGAGTAGCGGCGTTCAATGTGGTGTGCAGCCCGAAAGTACTGCGGTATTGTCCCTATTTTACTCGTCTCATAACAAGCCAAAGCCAAGGCGCACAATCCAGCAGCGGACATGCCAAATCCCTGACTAAGAGGCAGTTCAATCTCAACTTCGACGGAATAATTTGCATCAAATGGGAGGAGGCGCGCTTGCCGAAGTTCATCGATGAGGTCGGAATACATCGCCTTGTTGTGATCTTCTCCTTCAACAAAGGGGTGCACATTCAACGTGGTTTCACCTTTCACCTGAACGGAAGGGATGTCTTGATCCCAGCCAGCCATCTCTCGCCCTTCTTCGATTGCTGTAGTACGGCCGGTTTCGCGCAGTGAAACTCGTACGCCTTTTTCCAGACTAAGTCCTGCACCTCTGCTTCCTTGGTTTCGTGGAAGTAGAGCATCGTCATGAATCGAGAACAGGAGTGTGATGTGTCCACCGACCCTGACTGTTGCCATGGTCGAGCCATCCTATTGAGAATCATCAAGATGGCGGAAGCACTTGTCAAGTCTTCAAGCAAATGCTCGGTCAATGTCTTCACCGAGATTGGTAAACCGTGACTTAAGCTCTTCAATGGCGAGGTTAAACACCGCCTCTGGAGCAAGAGAACCATCGGTATCGAAAGAGAAAACGTAGCTTCCGTCAACTTCCGTTAGGACAATCGCATCGTCAAAGTCTGCATCGCGAGCGGTTCCATGCCCCACTTGGTGAAGCGCCTTCTCAAGATCGAGAACGGTTGGGATGTCATCGCATTTCTTGTTGGTGAAAAGTTTGGCGTCGATTGGGCGGCCGTCACTTGTTTTGAGATCGAGGTCAAACAGAACGCTGGCTTTCTTCGGCTTCTTGAGCTCCGCTATGTAGCGAGGTTGAAAAGAAACTGCAGATGCAGCAGCCCATTTTGCGTGATCTCGTCCACGGCCAAGTGTTGCAAAGGCAATGAATTCAAGGAATTGGCCTTGAGCGAGATACGTGATTGGAATCGTTTTCATTTCCTCGCTAATGTCGAAAACTGGATCGGAGACATTGGTCAGGTCTGCTGCACGAACAACACGGAACGGTTCATCGCTTTCAGTTGAAGGACCTTGTACGTTGAGTGTGTAAAGAACTTGACAGGTGGGGCAGCCTTTGTCATCTTCGGCGAGATCCAAACAGTTGTGACAGGTTTCTGGAGGAAGCATCCCCTCGTCCGGTTGGGTTGGAATTGGAATCATGGCCAAACGATGAGCAATAACTTCGTCAGGTAGCGCATTGACAGATTCAAAGTTTTCACCTCGGTTGTTGTCTTGATTGACACCGAGTGTGAACATCACCTTGCTGATGGCCATTTTAGGTACGTCTGCCATGATGGCACGACGTAGAGCGTTAACACGAGATGCATCTGCATCCTCAATGAGAATTTTGATATTGTTTCCTTTTGGATAGCCATCGACAATGCTTGCTTTCATATTTCTTCCTCCAAATCAAACGCGACGACCACGACGTCCGCCCTTTTTCTTGGTTCCATCGTGTGCAATTGGCGTAACATCCTCAATTCGAGTGATGGTCATTCCAGCACGAGTGAGCGCACGAATTGCTGCCTGAGCACCGGGGCCTGTGTTGTTGGATTTGTTACCACCGGGAGCGCGATATTTGATGATCAATTGTGAGAACTCCTTGTCCTTGAGCATGTCAGCAAGACGCTCAGCAGCACGTGTTGCTGCGAATTGACCACCGCTGTCCTTGGATGACTTGACAACTTGTCCACCCGAACACGTGCCAATGGTTTCAGCACCGGTCAGGTCGGTGGCTGTCATGAGGATGTTGTTGTATGAAGAGAAAATGTTGACGATGGCTCGACGTGTCATCAGGCTTCACCTCCGTCTTCTGCACTTGGTGCTGCTTCTGCAGCTTCTTTGACTTCATCAGCGAAGGGTTTGGTTGCTTCTGGATCAACCTCTTCCTCGTCCGCTGCGTATTCAGCCATTTCGCGTCGTCCATCGATGGCTTTGCGAATGTCATGTTCTGGGTTGTTCAGGTCACTGGAAGGGTGATACTGAATGACTTCCTCTTCGTCTCGATTGACGGGGTAAGAGGGGATTGTAACTTTCTGGTCGCCGATGCAGATGTGCCCATGAGTGACAAGTTGACGCGCCTGCTTAAGTGAGCAAGCGAGTCCCTTGTAGTAGACTTGTGCTTGCAGTCTGCGATTGAGGATGTCCTCAGCGTTGAGTGAAAGAATGTCGTCAAGAGAGGCCTCTTTGGTAATGAGACCTTTGTGGTGCAGCGAACGGAGAAGGTCGTTTTTCTCTCGCTTACCATGACCTTCGGTTGTTTCCACCATACCAATCAAGCGCATGGCTTGTCGGCGATGTCGGCGAAGTTGTGACTTTGCCTTCCAGATCTCTCGCATGTTCTTCAGGCCATGATTGGCTTGGATGAGGTGCTCTTCTTCGATTCGTGCCTTCTTCCAAGGATGAGGCGGTGTGTCGAATTTTGGTCTGGAAAACTTTGGCTCACCCATGTTACATCACCATCATGCTTTCTTTCGGCTCACACCGAGTGTAAGGCCGCCTCGGCCGTTGCTGCGACCACGTTGGCCCCGTACCTTGTTCCCACTTGCGTGGCGAACACCACGGTAGCATTTCATGGTTCGAAGGCGGTTAATGTCTTCTTCAAGCGTGAGTTTAATCTCTTGACCGGTCAAGTGAATGTCGTTACCGGTTTCAATGTCGGCAGCCCTGTTGACCATCCAATACGGTACCTTGTTGACGTAGTCCTCAATTGCAAGTCGAAGGGTTTCTTGTTGCTCTGTGCTGAGGTGGCCAGCCATTCGAGCATGATCGAATCCTGTGGTTTTGCAAATCTGAATGGCGCTTCGTACACCGATTCCTTTCACCGACGTCAGTGCTGAGGAGAGGGGTTTGAGACCGTCCATATCCGTATCAGCCATTCGCAGAATGTATGAAAAATCGTCACCGAGTTCCTCTTCTTTTCCTTTTGCCATTTTTGCCCACCTTCGTTGCGACATGATGTCGAGCAAGTTTCCGACCAACCCCCCCTATATCAAGACCGCGATGCAGGGGTCCGATTTTAGAGGTTGGAATTCTCAGGATACTGAACACAGAGAAGGAGATGGTTTGATCCTGTGTGTTTCGTCAAAAACGCCTTCCTGCGGCCTTGTCTGTTGCGAAGTTGACGATCAATACTTCCTTGAAGGCGTGGTTGGAGGTCTGCATCGACGCCGCATCGGATTGTCATCGCCGAAATATCGTTGGAGAGGGCGGCTGACACGATTGCATCCATGTTCGCTTCATTCAATGGGACGTCGAGAACATCAACGACTCTTCCTGAAGCAACCACAAAAGGATGTGAATGGTCTTTCAAAGGACCATTATGATGAATTCGTGGACGCCTTGGAGAGGATTCGGCCCAACGCACATCCGCTGCACTGCTCAACTGTTCCACAAGCCAAGCATCGACCAGTCCGCTCTCGACCAGGGCAGCATCCAGAATGGTTACCCACTCGTTTCGTCGCGCTGATTGGAGACTGGGGCGCGAGCCTTCAAACGATTGGTTCTGTTCAAAGACAGTGTTTTCACCGCCAAATGATGGCGAAAGTCGCACAAAACGTTTCGTCACATTTGGCGTAGCAACGCCGCCAATCCACAGTTCAAGTCGGTCAACGCGACCCCCTCCCCGAGACATCCACGTCCACGTTTTGTCGACGCCTGGCCAGAACGATTCAACGATTGATTCAACATCTTCTCGAAGATTTTCCGTTAGTCGCGGAGAGAGGTCCAGTACAATACTGGGTCCATGATTCGTCTCTGATAAGTAGGGTTTCCATGCTTGGAAGACGCTCACAAGCGACGGTTGCATCTCGTCAAGCCCGTGCGTTCTTGAGTTTCGAGGTCGTGCAGGATCGAGCACAAGAACGGCTACGCTGTTGACTTCAAGGCCTACTGCGGAAGCAATCGAATCGCTCTTTGTTCCGTCACCTGCTACTACGAGAGAACGTCGATGCCAACCTTGATTGAAACTCGAATGTCGGTGAGCGATGGTATTGAGATTCAAACAACTCGCAACTGCTCTCTTGCGATTGAGTTCGACGCCGATTGCTGGCCTCTTAAGGCGAGAAGCGTATGCTGCGAGCTGAATTCCTGAACCACAAGCACAGTCCAAAACGACCCCGGAAGGTAGGTCAAATTCAGTAAGGAATTGCGCACGTGTCTCGGCGACCTGCCACGGCGTTGCCAATGGTTTCCCGTCGCTCGCATGATGGAAAGAGAGTTCTTTCAGTGAAGAATCAGGCACCGGTTGGCCTGAGGGCGTTTGTTCCGATGGGACAAGCAACTCCAACTGCCCCACCTACTGAGCGATGTCCGAGCGCGTGAAGATGCTCTCGAATGGAATTCCTGCTTCGGCAAAGGCTTCAACGCCGCCCTCTTGTCGATCGAGTATGCTGATCACTCCAAGGACATCGCACGATGTTGTTTCACGGATTCGTTCAACCGCTTGAATTGACGAGCCTCCGGTCGTTGTCACATCCTCAAGGACAATCACACCACCGCCTGCTGCAAGCGATGCCCCTTCGATTCCAGGTGGATTGTTTGTTTTCCGACCGCCGCGTCCCTTTGGCGATTTACGGACCATGAATCCTTTCCGGTGATGGTTTTGCGAACCTGTTATGACGATAGCCGTTAACGGTACCGCTCCGAGTTCGAGGCCGCCTACAAAATCAGGATTTAGAGCATCAAGTCGATGATTGAACAAAAAGGCGAGGAGTTTTGATGCTTCAGAATGCATCATCAGCGGTTTCATATCAAAAAACCAGCGAGATGAACGCCCCGATGCGAGTGTAAACGCATCGTCTGATCCGCCGTCCAAAAAAGCAAGTTCGCGTACGAGTTCCAGCAATCGACCCCATTCTGGAAGACTCTTCAGGGATTCATGAACGCTCATGGTTCAATGGTACGCTACCCAATGCATGAATGTTGGGCTGCAATATTCGGGGATAGGACTTCGCCGATTGCATCATAAAGTCTCGACTATACGTGAATTTGGGGGTCAATGGTGAATGTCAACAAAAGCATCAACAAACCAACTCGACCCTTTGGTGGGCATCGACCTTCTCCGACTTGAGAAAGAAATGGAACGATACCAACAACTTCTCGATGAAAACACCGACCATGCATACAGAATTGCAGAACAGGCCAGAAAATTAGGCCTGGACCCAAAACCGTTCGTCGAAATCCCTCGGGCGAACGACCTTGCTGGACGGACGGAAAAACTCCTTGTTGAACACTTGGAATCCTATCCTGTAGCCGATGATATCCGGGCCTTGCTCGCAGAACACGATCGGGAAACAACGTCGATTCTGATGGCACAACGCGTCGCAACAGGATTCCGAGAGAAAGGCTACGATTTGGTCAAATCCATAGATGTAGGTCTACGCGTCGGACTCGCAATCCTAACAGAAGCCGTACTGGTTGCTCCGTTGGAAGGAATCAGCGAGGTGCGCCTTTTGAACAACCTCGATGGGTCTTCCTTCGTTTCCGTCCATTTCGCAGGCCCCATACGGGCGGCGGGCGGTACGGCTCAGGCACTGGCTGTTCTGATTGCCGATATGATCCGCCGTGAATTAAAAATCGGACCGTACATGCCAAGCGATGGTGAAGTTGAGCGCGTCAAAGAAGAATTTGGGCTCTACCGTGGGAATTTGCAATACCGTCCATCGCCAACCGAAATTGATGACATTGTACGCGCCTGTCCCATCATGATCAATGGAGAATCAACGGAATCCATTGAATGCGCTGGATACGGACGTGTTCGCAACATCGACGAAGCGCGTATTCGAGGCGGTGTGTTGCTCGTCATTGGAGAAGGTATGTGCCTGAAAGCACCAAAAATTCGCAAACATACCGAGCGACTCAACGTTCCTGGCTGGGACTTTATCTCCAAATTTGCATCCAAAGGCAAGGGTGACGACAAAGGTGGCGATGGGAGTGGATTCAAATCCCGACGTATCACTCCGATTGATGCGTTCATGAAGGATATCATCGCCGGTCGCCCAATTTTCGGCGGGCCACAAAAGCCCGGTGGATTTCGCTTGCGCTACGGACGTGGCCGCCCATCTGGACTTGCTGCTGCTTCTTTGAATCCAGCATCGATGTTGGTTTTGGATGACTTCATCACAATTGGTACTCAAATGAAGATTGAACGGCCAGGAAAAGCTTGCGCAGTAACGCCATGCAACGATTCTGAAGGACCTTGGGTCGTGCTTTCCTCTGGTCAATTTTTACGTATTGATGAAGGTGAAAAACTCCTCAAAATTCGCCATGACATACGTTCCATTTGGGACAACGGCGAGATCGTTATCGGCTACGGAGAATTCATGGAGAACAACAAAAATTTGGTTCCCGCAGGGTACAACAACGATTGGTGGGCAAGCGATCTCATCGATGCATTGGCGACAAAAAAAGACGTGGAATCCTTCGCGAAAATCTGCAAAAACAGCCCTGCACATCCGGATGGAATTCCCGGACTTACGGATGGCGATGATGTGGACAAGCAATTCCACATTCGCCGCCGATGGCATCGCTACCTGTCGAAACTCTCCCTTGATTTTGAACAAGCCTCAGCAATTGCGCAACAGTGGCGAACCGCATTACCGTCTCCTCACAATCCATGGTTCCTCGATTTACCCATCGAATGGGTCCCAGGTCTTTTGGATGCACTGAAATCAGCCGCAATCGAAGATTCCGTCAAGAACGATGTTGATGTTGAACACCCTGCTATTGAAAGCACGTGGCTGCGCTTCAAGGGGGCAGCAAACGGTTGGGATGCATCGGCTATGGACAAACTGCAACCCGAACGCATACCGCCGCTGAAAGACATCCAAACGGTTGGAATGGATTTGAAACCCGTGGAACCAATCTTTGAGGATTCGATTCCGGAAGGATGGGCTTTTGTACAGCACGGTTTGGTCAAAGGTGCCTTACTGTTGCTCGGTATTCCGCACCATCACAAAGGCGAAGACATCATCGCTACCTGCGGCTGGCAGGCTATGGTCAACGGTTTGGGCTACACAATCCAAAACAACAATCTGCACCAAAATGTTGATTTGAAATCCTTGATTGAGCAACGAATCGTTGAATTGCGAAACTGCAACAGTGTTCTCAAAAACGAAACGATGCGTTTGGAGGAATTGAAAAAGCACCGGGCAAGCATCCGAATCGCTGCTGAAACCGAGGCACGACAACAGGGGTTGGGCATTGCAGAGACGGATCTTGTCGGACAGAAGGCTTCTGAATCCGTTGATGACCCTGGCCCAGAGGATGCCGCATTGTTCACCAATTCCTTGCGCATTCATGACGATCACATCGTAGACGGCATTCTCCCCTTAATTCGGGAAGTTTCGCCACTCCGATGGGAGCATGCGGCACCTCATCGCGTGGGGTGCCGGATGGGTCGGCCGGAAAAATCGGCACCTCGGGAAATGTCGCCTCGCTCGCACGTTTTGTTCCCACTCGCTCTTGAAGGTGGAAATCAGCGCCTGATCTCCAATGCAGCTGGAAAAGGTTCCATTCGCGTCCAACTGGGTAAGCGCATATGTTCAACATGTGGAAAGGAATCCCCATTCATTCAATGTCATCATCGGATTGTTGACCCTTCTGGAATTCCAAAGGTAGGTGAAACGTGCGGTGGACGAACCGATATGAAACCGTCGACAGGCAACGCCCGTCGACGCGGTGAAATGCAGAGTGTCTCTCTTGAATCGGTTCTTGAGGATGCGCAATTGCGTATCGGAATGGACCGACTGCCACAACAGGTGAAATGCGTCAAGGAACTCAAAAGCCGAAATCAAACACCAGAACCCATCGAGAAGGGTTTGCTGAGAGCAAAATACAACCTCCCAGTGTTCCGAGACGGCACCGTTCGATTTGACATGAGTGACGTGCCCGTTACGCACTTCACGCCGAAAGAAATTGATGTTGACTGGAAACGATTGCATGCGCTTGGCTACACGCACGACTGGGAGGGAAAACCGTTGGAAAGCGATGACCAGATGCTCGAATTGTATCCTCAAGATTTCATTGTTGCAAAGAATGCTGCAGACTACTTTGTTCGGACCGCTCAATTTGTTGACGATGTTCTTGTCCGATTCTACGGAATGGAGCCCTACTACAATGCGACCAACAAAGACGATCTTATCGGCCAACTCATCTGTGCTTTAGCACCTCACACGTCAGGCGGTGTGTTGTCACGCATTATCGGATGGGCTGATTGTTCTGGAGGTTACGCTCACCCCTTGTTTCATGCAGCGAAACGTCGCAATTGTGATGGGGACGAAGATGCGATTATGCTGCTCATGGATGGCCTGTTGAACTTTAGCCGTGAGATTCTGCCAGCCAATCGTGGCGGACAAATGGATGCTCCATTGGTCTTAACCACGCGCCTGAACCCAACTGAAATCGACAAAGAGGCCCTCAATGTCGATGCTGCGTGGTTCTACGAACGTCGGTTTTACGAAGCGACAATTCACCAACCCCATCCAAAAGATATTGCAGAGAACATGGACTTCGTTGAACGAAGACTCGGCACGGTTGCAGCTGTCCGTGGCTATGGATACACCCACGATTGTAAGCGTATTGATGACGGTCCTGAATTGTCAGCATACAAGACGCTCGCAACCATGATCGACAAGATGAACGGACAACTGAACCTCTGTCAACGATTGCGAGCCATCGATGCTCGAACCGTTGCCTCTTCTGTCATCCGTTCTCACTTTTTACCAGACCTTCGTGGAAACCTCAACGCCTTTGGCCGTCAAAAGGTACGCTGCTTGAAATGCGGCCATTCCTATCGCCGAATGCCCTTGGCAGGGCAATGCATCCAACCTCTGAAAACGGGAGGCAGTGGTCTTTCAGCCCACGGCGTGGTTCGCAATGAAGGAGGATTGTGCAGCGGGCGACTCGCTCTCACCGTTTCAGAAGGAGCGGTTCGAAAATACATCGAAGTTACGAAACACGTCATGGATACGTACGGTGTCGACACTTACACGCGACAAAACATGGAGTGGCTCGCTGGAAGTGTTGAATCGCTGTTTAACAACGATCGTGCGCGCCAAATGTCGTTAACGGATTTCCTTTGACTAGAGAACGATGGGTTCTCTCCAAGGTGAATCTTCCATCTCTTCATGACCATCTATCTCGGGCATACCGAGTCGCGTTTTTCTGAATTCTTTCGGCTTGTCGTCGGAGACTTCCTTTTGCTCAATCTTCTTTGCGATAAATTTGCGAACGGCCGATTCGCCAAAAGCAAGAGCGATCAAGAGCAATGAAAGCAAAACATGACCGATGGTTGAAATTGGAGCAAATGGGGCGATGTCAAGTTTTTGAATTGCATCGACGTTCTCACCCACTGTCGTATTCAACGTATATTGGCCAGGAGGCAAATCGGCTTCGATGACCGCAACTTGATTGGTCAATCCGTCCCAACGCAACACAACGTTGTTGGATGCATCAATTAACATCCATGAGACGTTTAAACTCCGACTTGGATCATCACGATGGACGAATTCAGAGGTCATGGTAACGGGTAATTCAGCATCGCTTCCAAACACCGCTTTGATTGAAACAGATCGTTCGGGCTGGAATTCAAAACCACGATCGTTGAGTTGTTGAGATGCTTCACTGCGTGCAACATTTGACCATATGACGTTCACGATGAGGAGTGCAACAATCCACAATGTGATGTTGAGAATTCGCTTGCGCTCCATGCTTAAATTCACTCCATGTTACCTTATGATGTAGTGTTCGACACCCAATCGGCGCATGGACTCTTTCATCCATCTCAATTTTTGCATCTTTCGAGCCGGATTGGTCGACGCCGACCATGCTCCTAACAGGTCGGTTCTGAATCCTATGCACTCGATATCATCCAGCGAGCGGCCCATTGCTTTGAGAAAGCACAATGCTCGATCGCCGTCGGTGAATCCTCCCGGATTGTATACCCCGTCGTATTCGTTTGTGGACTGATGCGTCAGAGTCAATGAAGGGAAATGATCGAAGGTCGCCCATTTTTCAACAAGTTGCTTCCATAAGTTGTTGTTGTCCCCATGTGCATGCAATACAATGTGAACACCGGATTGTGCAGCAGCATCAAGGTATTCTGCACCGTCTCCATCGCTTACAACAAAAAGTACCCGTGACATATCGTCAATGGCTCCAACTGCCCCATCAGCGGCAACAAACAATGCCCCAGGATAATCGTCGACGTGAATCGGTTCGCTTCCCGCCCCCACAACGATGAGCCGAGCGGTTGAGACAACCGTTTGTTTGATCTTTGCAAGGCTTTGTGCACGCCCTGTTGGAGACCATGACTCTCGGCCATAGGGCGTTTGTTGTGAAAACACCTCAGCCATCGCTTGAGCCGAACGGTCGTCATCATCCAAAGACCAGCCAAAAGCAGAGCGAACCTCACCTTGCAACCTTATCAGTCCCTCATCCGCAGGTTTGAGCACATCACCTCCACATTACGGTCGTTCAAGAAAGATATGGGTTGTCAGGTTCATATGGTATCGAGTTTGTACCTTGTATGTGCCGAGGCCTATCAATCAACCAACCATCTCAGATGAGATTACGTTCGCGCGTTATCCATTTTTGCCGCAGGCAAGCGGTTGGATACAGCAGATGGCGGCAAAACACAACATAAGTCTCGACGATTTGCTTGAAGGTTCACTCATGGAACCTGCTCGCAAGCGGGCGCGTATTCGGTTGGTCGATAGCATTCAATCCAAAGAAGGTGTGGAATTGAGTGGAGGTGACATTCATACAGAAGAGGGACGTTTGATCGAAGCGTTTTCGTTTTACTACGCTCGACTTGTTATCTGCGCATCTGAAGATGAACGCTTGTTAGCTCGCTGGGCACAGGCTGAAGCCGCCCGGGCTGAGCATTTGTTGATTCGTGATGGTCAAAATCTTCCCAACATTGCCAAGACCTACATTTCTGTACTCGAGCATTCTCAAGGTAATCAAGCATCCCAACGCGGAATGTTTGGTACCGACATTCAATCCTTGAGGCAGTCTCAGGACGGGTTAGAATGGGAACTCGGACTTGCTGACTTCATCGAAGTTTGTCCAAGAATCACAGGAAATCGATGGCGCCTCCCAAATTGCGATATTGCTGAAGGGATGGTTCGCCTCCATAATGAGCAGAGGTACTCTTCAACAGCAAAACTCGCTCGCCTGCTACGGGAACACATCAAATCAGACGTTGAAAACGAAGGTCTTGAAAAAATGCAGGAGGTTACAACAGACCTCGCTGTACGCCTCGCTGAACCCGTTGGCATGGTCCGAAACCTGCTTGCGCAGAAGACGAGTGACGCCATCGCCCTAGTTGGTGCAGAGGAGGATGATTGGCCGCCTTGCATGCGAAAGGCCGTTGCGGACTTGTCCGCTGGAGTTAATCTCAATCACTTTGGTCGATTGTTCCTCGCCTCGATGGCTTCAACTCTAGCGCTGCCCCAAGAAACATGTGTTGATTTCTTCCGAGGAGCGCCAGACTTCGACGAAGGGACCACATCATACCAAGTTGGTCACGTCTATCAACACGGCTACACTCCATCGGGATGTGGGAAACTCAAAGTCAATCACAATTGTCCAGTACTGCCTGGTGATGATCGACTGTGCGACCAACCATGGCTTGACCATCCACTCAAATACATACGAGCAACTCAACGGAGAAAACAACGTCAACAACAAGCAGAACGGGTTTCAGAGAGGGATTCCGAACCGCCTGAACAAGCAAGAGTTTGAAGTGGAGGAGCATCTACCGTTGGATGAGGAGCCCGATGACGCGAGTGCTTGTTTTGACCGTCGACCGAGACAACGACCTCGGAATCAAGACGTCCATACGCGGACCTGTCGTCGGGCGAAGACAGGTTCTCACTGCTGCCCTAAAGCTCGGGATTGCTGACCCCGAAGAAAGCGATACAAACGCTATACTCGGTGCGCTCTCGCAACACGACATACTGCTTGAAAACGGTTCAGATGATGATGAGGTTGAAGTTGCGATTCTAACCGGTGATGAGAAGGTTGGTGTTCGTTCCGACCGAGCAATTGCAGCTCAACTCGAAGAGATCGTCTCTGCATACCAGCCTGATGAAGCGATTCTGATTACCGATGGTGCCGAGGATGAAGCAGTTTTGCCCATCATCCAATCGCAAGTTCGTATCGACCATGTCGAGAAGATCATCGTCAAACAATCCAAAGGTATTGAGGGGACCTACTACTACATCGTCAAAGCCTTAGAGGATCCAAAATGGCGCGCCCGATTCATGGTACCTCTTGGACTTGTTCTCGCTATTTTTGGACTCGGAATTATGCTTCCAAACGAAATTGGTGGCGTGGTCATTGGCAGTCTTCCGCTGCTTCTCGGTTTGTTCATTTTTGCGAAAGGAGCCGGGATTGAAACCACTGTCAACAGAGTCATCCAAGAAATGCGAGAAAACGCTGATGCTGCTATGTTTTCGTCGCTGTTATGGACCGCAACAGTGTTCAGTGCAATCTTCGCAGGTGCTGAGGGTTGGCAAACTTTCGACGAACTTGTCGATACGGAAACCGCAAGTATTCTCTGGATGGAAGTTGTCAACTCATCTCTTGCATGGATTGTTATCGCCTTCCTAACCTCAACAGCAGGATTCATGTTGCTGCGACTCAAACGGGGAAGTTTCTCTGGATCGCTGATTGTGTTGAGCCTCTTTGGTATGGTCGTGTACTCCTTTGTCGACACCTCATTGTCGATTGCCATCGATATTCTGCAAGGAAATGCCTACGAATTCAACGTAATAAACATCATCAACACACTGAAAGTTCCGTTTGGATGGATTGCAGTTCTCTGGGTTACAATGACAATCCTCAAGGGACTGCGACAAAAGCAAGCACAGTCAGAACGGTATTGGGGCATCTAAGTCGAAGCGATTTGTACGCAGTTTTCCTCAAACCTCAAAGTGTGGAAGCGTGAGGCTTACCCATGAGTTCCCTTACTGCACAAGAGTTGCAACGACTTGCTGGACTCCAAGGGTATGAGTTGACGCTTGAAATCGATGTCCTCTCGCGAAAATACGGCATAAGCGCAGAACAAATTGTCGCCATGCTTCGTTCTGCGAATCAACCACGTCAAGAATCTCAGCAACCTTTTGAACCGGTTGCAAGCAAGGAAGTCCCCGAACTTCCAAGCCAACCTCGACACATCTCGATGGAGGGTTTACGCTTTGATTACGATCCAACTTCAGGAACGAAAGATCGACGTGCAGAGGTCAATCAAGCGATCGTCTGCCCTGGTTGTGGTGTTGCACTTGGGATACCAAGCCACCGTCCAATCAAAATCAAGTGCCCTCAATGCCTTCATGAAGCGTTGTACCATTGAATTGTTGCTATGAAAAGACCGAACGTAAAGCGAGCATTGATTTAACTGATTGATGTGTTGAACTTATGAGTCTACCAACAAATCCGCGTTTGTGGCATTATGAACCTTCGAACACCCCGCTTCCAGTTCCCACTCAACCCGTCGTCTTTACCCAGCAAAACCTGCATTGGATTCATCCCGAACAAATTGATGAAGAGACGATGTCTGTTGATGATTTAAAATTGAATGTTGCAACATGGAAAACCGATTCTGGTGTTTCGATTGATGATCTTCTTCGACAAGAAGAATCGCCTCCAATGCATGAACGGAGTCTCATTCTTTTGTTAGGAGAACTAGCAAACCCACGCAGACTTGTCGACATATACGCAGGGCCAATGCCAATAATCAACGTTCGAATCGATGATTTTTGTCGAACATGGACCGATACACTCGATCCAAGAATGATGAACCCTGGCGTGCACCATGTTACAGCAGCCCGTACTCCGGGTTGGTGGGAAGCAACACATCTCGGATTCGCAACAATTCCACAGATTCGTCAACTTATCGAACATCTGGATGATGGATCGCGTGGAAAATGGAAACCAGGAAAACTGAACGAGGGGCGCTTGCATGTATTGCACAATGCAGGACTCGCTCCGCCCACAATTGACGATCTTCAATGGGATGGAGAAAGCGAACGGGTCGACATTGAACGACCTCCCTTTGATGGCCCAGAATTGCAACTGAGTGAAGTCTTCACGCCATTGCACACACGCCAAGGTTGTTACAACCACCGTGGTCGATTGGCCAGATGCGTTCACCATCAGCACCGTTCGTTTCACAACAACATCTTCAGAAGAGGGTCCGCTCAACGCTGGGACGATGTGATTTCGGTTCAGAAGCGCTAAGAAAAGCCTCATGAGTCTCAACCTACTGGCATCAACCAGAGGGATTTGATGATTATCGCACCCAGTGTTTTGACCGCCGACCTCGCTGCGCTCGGTTCAGCATGCGATGAAGCCGTTGCAGCCGGACTCAATTGGCTCCATCTCGATGTTATGGATGGAAACTTTGTCCCAAATTTGACGTTCGGGCCGCCCGTTATCAAACAACTTCGCCAGCATCTAGGAGACGAACCAATTTTCGATGTGCATCTTATGATTGAGAATGCTGAAACGATGTTTCAGGACTACATCGATGCGGGCTGCAACCACCTTTCTGTCCACGTTGAGGCCGTGAAGCACCTCCACCGTCTCCTTCACGCCATCCGTGACGCCGGTGCAACGGTAGGAGTTGCAATCAACCCAGCGACGCCTGTTGAAACCGTCCTTGAAGTCCTTCCCGATGTTGACCTCGTTGTCATCATGAGTGTCAATCCAGGATTTGGTGGGCAGTCGTTCATTCCAACCGTTGAATCAAAAATTCGTATACTGAGAAAGGCGATTGATGAACAAGTCGCTGCAGGTGGACGGAATGTCGGCATTCAAGTCGACGGTGGCGTCAAAGCCCACAACATCGACACCATTCGAGAATGGGGCGCAACCAATGCAGTAGTCGGTTCGGGATTGTTCAATGCAGCAGGAAGTGTTGCGGACAACCTTGCAACGCTTCAACAAGCTCTGAACAACTGAGTGATTCGATGAGGATTCTCTTGGTTACGCTCTTACACCCGCTGCCGACCAATGCGGCAAGAGGGGCCTTCGTAGCCGATCATGCACAATTGCTGCGAGACATGGGCCATGATGTTCGCATTGTCAATCCTCTTCCTCGGCTTCTGAAGTACATGGAACAGAGTCGCTCAACATTAACAGGGGTTGCAAAAGCGCCAAAGCATTTTGAGCACAATGAATTCAATATTTTTGCACCGCGATATGTTGCATATACCGATCATCCCTATCCTTGGCTTACCTCTCGAAGCATACGTAACCGTCAGCGAGCTATCGAGAAATGGCTTGGTGGATGGCGGCCAGAGCACATCGTTGCCCACACACTGTGGCCTGTTGGAGAGCTTGCGCGTTCGCTCTCCAAGCGGTGGAAGGTTCCTTGGACTGGTGTTGTTCACGGTCATGATGTTGATGTTGGACTGTCGCATTCAACCACTGGAAAACGAATCAAATCCCTCATGAAATCGGCCGATTCAATGGTTTTTGTTAGCGATAGACTGCGCACATCGACCGAAGAACAAGGTGTGATTATCAAAAAGGCAAGAACCATTCCCTGCCACAGTGAAATGGATGATGAATGGGCAAGACCGATGAAAAAATGGAAAGGACGATGGCGCAGAGAGGCCATCGACATCCTCTTCCCAGCAGACCCGAGGCGTCCTGAAAAGAATCATTATTTGGCACTACAGGTTGGAGAAATTCTCGAACAGCGCGGTTGGATTGTCGGTATGACAACCCTCAAACAACAGCCGCGCAGTATCGTCTGGGATCGGATGATTGTGGCTGATGTGACGCTCATCACATCGCATCGAGAGTCCGGTCCATTGGTTGCACGCGAGTCCATTCTTTGCGGGACACCGGTCGTTTCAACAAACGTTGGTGACGTGGCGACCTACCTTCCAAAGGAACTTGTTCATAGCCAGCCGTCACCAGAACGTTTGGCCGATGCCTGCGAAGCAGCGTTACAGACTGATTGGGATTCTTCACCGGTTACTCTGCCTCAATGGATGTCATCGTCGTCGGTTTCTCAACAGTGGTCCTCACTGCTTCAAAACCTTGAGGAAGAAGAGTGAACAAGCCAAGGCCAAGCAAAAACCAGTAGGATTGTTTTGACAGTGCGACGCTGACAACCAACACAACAACAAGCGTCGCAAACCATTGACGACTACGATGTTTGAATTCTTTTACGCGCCTGCTTAGAATGATGCCGAGAAGAAGCATCACAAGCGAAGATGCAACCGATGCATAAGCAGCCATTTCGATTGCAAATCCAACACTTTTCTGTGCACCCCAATGGATGAATGCTATACCAAAAACAGTTGAAGACAAAACAACAATGAGAATCAATAATGTGAACATCCAAGGCCTCTCACCAGCTTGCAAAGCAGTATAGGATGGGACTGAAAGCACAGTAAAAGCCCAGCCTGCTAAGAGAATCATGAACACATCTGTTGCGGAAGCACCCAATGATCCGTCAAAATATTCACTCGGAAAACCAAGAGGAAGGAGTACCCACACAACGATTGCACCTGCAACCATGCCTATAGGAACGAGTGCGAAACATATTGCTTCAACCCGATTAAGATGTTGATTGAAGAGCAATTTCTCGTTTCGAGAAGCACCAAGAACGGGTAGAAGCGCCGCCCTCATCGCTTGAGGTACAAGCAGTCCAGCCAGCCAGGCGAGTTGTCCCACGTGGAACAATGCAACCTCATCAAATCCTAACCTCTTTGCTAAAATGAACTTCTCAATGCGAATCACATACGGTAAAACACCGAGCGTAACTGCGAACGGGAGTGCAGCGAGTAGGATGCTTTTTTTGCTGACCCAATCGCTTCCCAACTCTGAAAAACTGCGTTTCTCATTGCTTTTAGAACAAACACGATACGCTCCTATGAGTGCTAAGAGAAGACCAAGAATTGCACCGAACAGAAATGCTGTAGCGTAAGCGATTGCATCGGTTGAGGCGCTGTAAAAAAGGACGGCATAACCGGCTGTTGTCGCCAGCCTTTCGATCACTTTTGTCATCGATTCGTATCGCGCATCGCCAGCAGCCCGCAATGCCGTTCGAGGAGCATAGGATGCAATGTGCACCAAAGCAACGAAAGCACCCAAGAGCATCAGGGTGTCATGTTTGGTTTGAAGCAGTACAATCAAAATCAGAACCGGTGCAACGATAAGAACAACCAATCCCTGCAATCGATAAATGTGCATCATACCCGACCAAATGGCCGAAGGTTGACGAGGGCCGTCACGTGCAAGCAGTGTTGGCAAGCCTAAATCCAAAAGTAAAAACAGCGTTGCAAACAAGTCAATTGCGATCACAAAAAGTCCGTACGATTCTGAGAGCAATGCGCGTGCAAGAATCAATTGGCCAACAAAAGCGAGTAAGACTGCAACCACATCAGCAGATGCCAACCATATGCTGTCGCGCCCAAATGCAGGCCGCCGTTCATGGCTGCTCATGGGTTCTTCGAATCCGTGAGGATGCATGAACGCATGGGTAAGTTCCAATGAAAAGGGAAGTTACACAGGAAGAATGATATTCTTCAATTGAAGGCAACATGGCATGAACGACCTCTATGCTATTGTTCCAGCCAGTGCTATCATCCTCATCATCGCTATCCGAAAGATTCTCGCTCCAGTGCAATTTAACGAGGAGATCTTTGGTGAAATTCATCCTGATGAAGTCAACAATTCAGCATCGATGCGCATGATGATCGGTGCAGGATTTGGTGGAATCGGCCTAATGGGCTTGATGATGGGATTCATGCTCGAAGCAGGTGAAGCAACGACGACACTCCTGTATGCTCTTGCGGCTGCCTACGGATTCATGTTGGCCACACTTCTGTTTGCAAAGCAGAAAGGACATCTGCATGAAATTCCAAAACCACCAATGGTTATTTTCCCGGTCATGTTGATTCTATGCATCGTTGGAGCTGTGCTCTGAATCCAGCGTATTGAATTCTATTTCACCAGAGTGAATAAGCCCTCAAGCATACTTTTGCCAATCGGTTCCGTTCCACCACAATGTGCTGCCATCAC
>CALBFP010000225.1 GCA_937894115.1 uncultured euryarchaeote | reverse complement strand
AAGAATATCCAAAAATTCTTGCCAAAGCCAAAGAAGATTTTCAGGCTAAAGAAAATATCAGAGAAAGGCAATTTACAAAGAAAATGGCAGAATATGAATCACTTGTAGATGAATGGGATTCTGCCGAAAAGAAAACACGTGGCCCTAAGCCAAAGAAACCAACGGCGTTCAAGGCAGGCAAATTCAAAACACCAAAGCAACCGGATGCATTGTCGAATCCTGGGCGGTATCAAAAACCCAAGAAACCGAATAAACAAGCATACCCCGAAGAACCGAAGAAGCGCCCTAAATCTTGGCGCCGCCCCCCCCTAAACAGACCGAAAGTTGCCCAGATTCGAGTGGAAGGAAAGTGGGTCAATTCGATGTGGGATAGAGACAAGAGGAGAGATGTTCCACTTCGAGCAGGTTGGGATCCAAGAAAACCCGCACCACATACATCAGGCGCGATTAAGCCGTGGTGCTATGATCAGAGATATTCAGATAGCCTTGACAGACTATGGAGAGATTTGGTAATGGTGGCTGATTTTGAATACAATAGTGGATTTGAACTGCTTGCTGAGCGACTCTCAAAGAATAAGCGAAATGATCGAATTGTTAGCCTCAATGTTCAACACAGAATGCACCCGAAGATCGCAGAATTCAACAGTCAAGTAGTCTATGGAAATGAATATCACAGTGGTTCCCAAATGGTAGAACGCGGCTTCCCGACACGACTTCTAGGAACTCCGCTGAAGAAGGATGACAGTCTCATCCTCCTTGACACCTCATTGTTCGGAAAGGAAGCGATGGAGCAATTGGATGAAGGAAAACCTGGTCGATATGTCAATGTCGCTGAGGCCAAGATAATTGTCGAAGCCATTGATGATATTGCGAAAGATCTCGCATCAATTCCTCATCCAGATGATCGATACTGGGAGATTGCCGTTATTTCATTTTACAAGGCGCAGGCCGCCGCTATTCAGAAAGCCCTTCGTGTCAGTGACGTCGTCGAGTCAAATGGCTGGCGTTTTGTGGATAAAAAGACGAAATCTGTTCGCATCGAGGTCAATGTTGTTGATCGATTCCAAGGAAGAGAAGCTGATGTTGTACTACTACCCATGACTCGCGCTAACAAACGTGGGAGCCTCGGTTTCATGACAGTCCTTAACCGGATTAATGTAGCCACATCCCGAGCTCGTCATCGTTTGATTCTCGTTGGCAATGCTCGGCAACTTGAGGAAATGGGTGCAAAATACGATGCAAAAAATTCTGACCAAGATTCAGAATCAAGTATGACTGAAAATACAGCCCCTCAGAATTTCGTATCTCAATTAATCAATCACGTTCAGAAGAATGGACGTTCTCTCCTAATATCTCCAAAAGATCTCAGAAATGATTGGAAAGATATCAATCTGGTTCGGAAACTAAGAAGTGGCCGTAAAAGGGGTGGTCGAAAATGAGTAGAGATCCACGCAAATCTCGACCAACACTTTCCGACCGTATAATCAAGGAAGGGGCTTGGGCAATTCATTCTGCCCCCGCGACCATCATCAAGATGGAATTCACAAATCTAAGATGCCGTGAAACTGGTGTCAAAGAAGACCCTTTGCTTGTACACGCAACACGCCTTGCCGAAGAACTCGACGCCCTCTCTGCAAAGGACGTCCAACGTGTCTTTGGACTGCCAATCAATCTAGCAAGAAAACTTCTCGAAATGTTGCTCTACCGTGATTTGATTCAAGAATCAACCAAACGAAAATCTCGTTTACTCAATCGGAAAGGAGGTTTCCTCTTCGAAGAAGATTCTGAGGAGGCAAAGCGCCACCGAAAAGATCCGATTTTCGATCAGATGTTTGAATTGACGGAAGCCGGTCGTCTTGCTTCTAGGGAAGGGGAAATCCGCCCAATTATTTCAAGGAATCAAACCCTCTACATGGTTGAAGAAACTGGCGAATTTTTGCCTATTGATACATTATTTAGTGGAGGTAAGTGGAGCCAAATCAATTGGAAAAAAGCTAAATCTCCTTCTGAGAAAGAAGTTGCCAATTGGTTCACTGCAGAGCAAAGAAATGCGCATAAAGTCGATGAATCGATTGAGGGTTTTTCAGAACAAAAAACTGTCAGAAAAGATGATTTTGGCATAGAAATTACTTCTTGGCCAGCTACGAAAATCAAAACGTACCAATCTGCTAAAGTTCCAGGTATTTGGTTGATGAGAACACTCGTAGGGGCTCCTTCAGTCAATCTGAAAGATGCACAGGTGGGCTCAACTGTGCTCCTCAGTTCAATTGGGAAAGTTGAATTTGAATCTAATGAATCGTTAACAGGCACATTGGGTAAAATCGATTTCCGAAACCAATCTTCAAAGCCAAGAGCACACAAAAGTATGTTGTCACTCGAAGTATCCGAACATGAACATCGTGATCTCCCAAGTAAATCAAAACCTGAACCACATCACGTACAATTCTCAATGGGTAGCGATATCGAAGTTGAAGCACTCCTGAGGCCTATACCCAGTCAGAAGAAAATCGTCTCTTGGATTGATGATGCGGTGGATGACGCTATGCGCAAACTACCTGATGGGGCACTCGGTCGTATTGGAGTTGATTCAGAAGTAGAACTTCTCAAGCAGTCAATTGAAGAGTTGTGGATGGACTCTGAAAATCTGCCAAAGAAATGGGTTGAAACTCTTGAGATGACATTGGAAAATCTATCTCTCGATTCCACATTGGAGCGATACAGAAAGACAGGAGAATGGGAATTACAGTACCGAATTGACGAAGCGGAGGTGTTCATCCATGCCTATTGATTCAATCCAAATCGAGGTCCCGGACGCTCCGATTCCCGGCTTGGTGACCTGGCTACCACTCAAGGGGAAAAAGAATGATTTCAAACCCCTAGATTGGAAGGGGAATGCAGAGTCATTGATTAGCACACACCCTAAGAATCCGGCAATTCTAGATGCAATGGTCGAAATGATTTCATCCGCAAAGCGTCATGTATTCCTATTCAACTGGATGTTGCAATACCCTGTGATAGAGAATACTCTTGCATCAGCAGCAAATCGATTGAATGGACGCGTTCATGTTCTGACTACACTCGAAACCAGTATTCACAGTCGATATTCAGATGATGAAGAATCAATGAACAATCTTTCAAGGTTACAGGATCTTGCTGGAAATGGTGTATACATCCGTTTACATCCCGAGGCACACGCGAAGTTCCTCATTGTTGATGATGAGTTATTGGTTACATCAGCCAATATCCGTGATACCTCACTTGAGAAGAATATTGAGACTGGAATACGAGTTAGCGATTCGAAAACAGTGAAACCTTTCCATTCATTTTTCTCATATCTATGGCTCCATGAAGCAAATCAGCATATTCGACCAAGTAAGAATGATCCTAGACTTGGCAATCCATGGTCTCAAGCGGAAACACCAGATTCACCTAGCGCTACCGCCAATGCAATTTGGACTTTGGACAATCGCAGAATGAGCCTTGTTAAAGCAATAATTGATACAATTAAATCCGCAAAGAAGACACTTCGGATATCGACTTACGCACTTTCCAACGCTGAATCAGGAATTGGCAAACAGGTCGTTGATGAGTTGGTCAATGCATCGCAAAAAGGTGTAGAAATTACAATTCTCTACCATGCGACCGATATGGCAATTGGCCGACCACCAAGAGGACATGAGGCAGAAGGTTTCCTTCGACTGATGTCCTGTACAGGTGTGTCCATGAAAGGACATCCTGATCTTCACGCAAAACATGTCATTGCTGACGATACATCAGGATTGCTTTTCACAGCTAATCTTGATGGAAATCATGGACTCAGTACAGGTATTGAAGTGGGAGTTCGGTTGAATAAGGAAGCAAGCCAACAACTTAGTGAATGGCATGATACTTTGTTTGATTCATTCCCATTGGAATTGGTTATTTCACCAACAATTTCAGAACTTTCCAAGAGAAAGGGCACAAAATTAGTGCAATTGCCTGATAGGATTATGGTTTCATCCGTAAAGCAATTTGACAAAATCAAACAATTATTATCTGAAATCTCTGTAAAATCAACAGTGATTTGCAAACGCAAAAATCGTTGGATAGAACCTGAAAATAAGGGTGATAGATGGACTCCAAAGCCATATGAATCAAGGGTTGAAGTTCCTTCAATTGATAGTGGATTATTGCTTGATGGAATTAATCTGGTGAGCAAAGGAAAACATATCGATGTAGATATATCTGAAGACTCAAATTTTGGATTGCACCATGCGCATATTGCGCCAGGAATATACAACTTATCTCTGTTGAAACCATATACGGATGATGAAATTCTTGAATTGATTGAGCAACACCTTCCAGTTCCAAAAGAAGGTGTGGCATTGAAAGAAATTTTTGCGAAATTTAAGGAGAACATTTCTTCATCCAAGGAAATTTCATTTGAATTGAATGCCAAAGGGTTTGCAGATTATATTCAAAGAAAGAAGAACAGAGGGCTCTTACGAGTTCATGAAATCAAGGGACAAAAAATATTCCCAATCAAAACTGAAGAAGATGAATCAGTGGATTCGCACAGTGATTAGTGGGTAGAAGAACTAGTGCAATGGGTCTTCGCAGTGACTACCCACTCAAACAGCCAAGTATGACCCGATTATTCATCATTAAATCTTTTGAGATTTACAGCAATTAGAATTGAAAGTAATGCTGTTAGAATACCAAATCCCGGTATTGGACTGGAATCTTTATCATTTGCTGTATCCTCATCCTCTTTCTCACTATCCTCATCTTCTTGTATAGTAACCTTGCATCCATCCAAATCCACGGTGACCCCGTTATTCGTGTTAGGACACTGATCTTGATTGTTATT
This sequence comes from uncultured euryarchaeote, assembly GCA_937894115.1. Classification (GTDB taxonomy): domain Archaea; phylum Thermoplasmatota; class Poseidoniia; order Poseidoniales; family Poseidoniaceae; genus MGIIa-L2. The sequence goes on along the minus strand of CALBFP010000225.1, from coordinate 86 downwards.
TACCCCATCGCCATCAGAATCTAATTCGGACTGAGAACACCCATTATCATTTACTGGATCATTCGTTGGGGTGTTTGGACATTGAT
>CALBFP010000224.1 GCA_937894115.1 uncultured euryarchaeote | reverse complement strand
GGGCCACTAGTTTACCAGTTGTCTGGCAAGGCAATGCTGGGTAGCCACGCCCTGATGGATAAGAGCTGAAAGCATCTAAGCTCGAAGCCGCCCCAGAGACGAGACACCTCAGAACGCTCGTAAAAGACGAGTTTGATAGACTGCGGATGTACGCACGAAGCTTCGGCGACGTGTTCAGTCCAGCAGCACTAATTGTTCGAGCATCTTTTTCATTATGTATCCGCACCTCGAGTGCCCTTCGTCTAATAGATCATGCCAATTCACGATGCGACGCTATCGTCGTGTCATTCCAATTCGAAAGAAGATGGGTGCACGGTCACAGCGAAGGTGTTTACCCGGTCCCATCCCGAACCCGGAAGTCAAGCCCTTCTGCGTCTGTCCCAATACTGTGGTACGAGAGTCCACGGGAACGGCGGTCACTGTGCCCCTCTTCTTTCCTCTTGGATATCCTCGAAACCCTCTTCACCCTCTCCTAAGATTTCTAAACTAGGACTCAATACATCATAACAAGGGTGAACGTCATGCCGATTGATACATTGGACATTCTTGGTTCGGATCAAATCGGAATACATTTGGCCTCCGTTGGCAAGGTTCTGTTCCATCCACGTGAATTGCCAACCGTTACGCTTGAGCAACTTGAATCCACACTTCAGTTGGAGATGGTACCTCTTTCAATAGGCGGTTCCAATCTTATTGGGGCTCTTCTTGCGGGAAATTCCAACGGTCTTGCAGTTGCCGATATTGCAACAGAAAACGATATCGATGAATTGACAGCATTCGGAGATGTCGTTGTTATGGAAGGCGGTGTGAATACTGCAGGAAACCTCCTTCTTGCAAACGAACAAGGCTGCGTCGCTTCGCCGAGTATCCCTATCGACGGTTTGGAAATACTTGCAGACGTCCTTGGCGTCGAGATTGTTGCAACAACCATCAGCGGTCAGGACGTTGTCGGCAGCTTGGGTGTTGTCAACGACCAAGGGGTTCTTTTGCATCCTGATGTTGCTAGTGATGAGGTTCTATTGATCGAAGAAATACTCGGTGTTCCTCCAATGGTCGGAACGGTTTCGTTTGGTTCTCCCTACGTCGGAGCCGGTATTTGTGCTTCAAACGAAGGTGCCGTTGCAGGAAGTGAAACCACTGGACCTGAACTGAATCGTATAGAAGATGCACTTGGTATCATCTAACAGACGCACACCAATGTTCAAGAGCCTCTCAACATGAATTGTAACCATGGGAGAAATGCTCTATCAAGGTAAGGTCAAGCAAGTGTGGTCCACGGACGACCCCGATGTCCTCGAGTTTCGATTTACAAATCAAATATCGGTGTTTGATCAAATTATACCATCGCTCATCCCACGCAAGGGCGAATCGTTGAACCGTACGACTGCTCATTGGTTCAAGTTGGTCGAAGAAGAAGGAGTCTGTGGGACGCATCTTGTCGAGGTCAATTCAGCAGACCGATGCTTAGTACGCAAAGTGGAGGTCGTCAAGGAACCCGGTGCTATTCCACGCGATATGGAATGGGTTTTTGTCCCATTGGAATTCATTTGTCGACACTACCTGTCTGGCTCGGCTTGGCGGCGGTTTCAACGCGGCGAATTAACAGCCGACCAACTTGGAGTCTCTCCGGATTGTGAATATGGGGCTAAGCTCAGTCAACCCTTTGTCGAAGTAACGACAAAATTTGAGGCCTATGATCGAAACATTGACCGAAAAGAAGCGCTCGAAATTTCAAACATTACCGAAGAAGAATACGATTCTATCGTTACAGCAGTACTCAAAATCGATGAAATCATCGAGCGTGAAGCAGCCAAGAACGGCCTGATTCACGTGGACGGGAAAAAGGAATTTGCCCTTGGACCAGGAAGAAAGGTGGTATTGGTCGATACGTTCGGAACGCTTGATGAGGACCGCTGGTGGGACGCTAAAGCGTATGGAAACGGTGAATGCATTGAACTGTCCAAAGAATTTGTTCGAACGCACTACATTAACACTGGACATCAGGCAGAATTGAAGGCTGCTCGCGATGCAGGGACAACCGACCCCCCAATTCCAGCGTTACCCCAATCTGTCATTGATGAAACCGCAGCCCTTTATGCTTCGATGTACGAACGTCTCACATCCGAAACGTTCTGATGTTCATTCATGCATGCGATGTATCAAGCCAGAGTTGTTGCGTTCAGCAGCGAGTAGAAGTGCACTGAGATGGCGAACCGCATCACGAACACCGCCGTCAATTGGTTCATCACGGGCAACGGACCAACCACCTCCAAGGAGGGTGGTTCTCAACGTTTTGACTTCGTTTGCAGTTAAGAATCCCATGATGTTTAGGCCGGCTAAACCGTTTTTGTATCGCTCATCACCTACGGCGTTGGAATTGCACCGTACAAGAAGAAAATCCAGATGTGTGACTAATTCTTCGTACAAGTCATTGGGTTGAGCTCCAACGTGACGCACATTTTCACGAATGTACTGCAAAGCAGATCCTGTTGGATGGGGAAATCGTCCAAAACGTTCCCTGTTTTTGTCTTCACCGAGCATTATTGGTAAGCTATCGCTGTTGAGCATACGAGTAAGTGTGAACAACAGTGTAGGATCATCCCAATGAATATCATCTCGGAGATGATAATCGTCCACACCTTGTGTTCGAAACCGTTCTTGTATACGTGGGTGTTGGCAAACAGACAACCACTTGGTGTGCGAGTTTTCTATCCATGATGTCAACGCCTCAAACACATCCAGTACCAACACAGCGTGACACCCGTCAAGTGTGTAAAATGCGGTTGTACTCGAGTTGCGTGGCTTCATCGTTTTACGCAAAACCTCTACTCTATTGAGGGTATGTAATTGTCAATTGAAAAACTTGGACATACGGTCTTCGATGCTGGACTCTTCAGACGCCTCAGCCTCAGGATTCATTTCTTTACGTATGGAATCCAATCGTCCAGACGGACTCAAATCATCCTCGAGCGGAATTTCTTCAATCAATGTTGGTGGTTCAATCAATTCAATGCTTTCATCTTCAAACGGGACATCTTCATCGGATTGTCTGATTTCATCGGTTACAGGTTCGATTGGCTTTGCTTGTTGGTTCTGAGGTTGCTTGACGCTTGTAGGTTTATCCTCAGAACTTCTTTGTTCAGTCATACCATCTTTACGCTGAACAATAAAAACATACATACCAATGAGAATCGTTGCAATTGAAACAGCCCAAATCAAATTTGATGAACTGAGAACAGGAGGCTCCTCTGCTTCAAAGATAACCGATGCTGTGTTGTCTGTCAAGTCATCGTCAATGTCAAACGGGCTGTTGCATGCCAACGCAACATCCAGTTGTTCATTGTCTTCCAAACCTATGCCGTCAATCCGATTGTTTGGTTTGAAATCTGGTCCTGCAGCATCGATTAACACGACTTCTTTGAAATCACTTTGGCGACTTGTGACAGTAAGTTTGCATATTCCATCGACAAGAACTTCGTAATTTGTCCTTGATATTGCAACGTTGATTTCACCTTTCGCAGACACGCTACTGATGCCCAAGTTCCATCCAGATTCCCGTGAAACAACGCTTCTGGATATGCTCGATAGAAGATTTCCATACTCATCGTAAGCTTGTACCATGATCAGGATATTCCCTGGTTGTGGGTCCCAATTGCTGACGCTCAAATTAGCATTCATCGATTGATTGACAAGAACAGAGTAAGTGGTTTTGACCAAAGGTATGTTATCGCCTCGATTTGTTGTAACGATGTAGCTCAGTTTCGTGTTCACTACTGGATCACCAACAACTTCGCACGCCACAAAATCGCCAGTAAGTTCGGTCTGGCCGAGGTTGTTGAATGCTTCATTGATGAATGAACATGAAACGATCATTAGCGGAGTTTCTTTACCGATCAGTACAAATTGAATTTGATCTTCACCGCTGCTCAGATTGAGGTACGTCACTCCAGATTGTACAGAAAATGATAGATTAGAATCAAAAATCGCCCCACTTTCTTGCGTAATTTCATTGTTGAGAGGGTTGTTGACCTCAACGGATTGTTGCGTACCAACTCGAGACCATAATACTGGGCTGCTTGAGAAGGAGATGTTCGAGGAACGAACTGTAAATTCAATTGTTTCAGCACCCAGTTCTGAATGGATTAATTGTACTGTCAAATTGTAAGCAACTCCGTCCCAGTCCTCTGGGGGGACGAGTTTTATTGGTAAGCCTTTGATCTGTCCTGGTGTGAGTTCCATTGATGCATCGACTACTGCGCTCCATCCTTCGGGTAAATCGACCACCTCCAATTCAATTTGTGGCATGTCATTACCCGTATTTTCGACCCATGCTAACGGGAATCCTCCCTCTGAGGATACGAACCAATCTACGGATTTTTGCAAATCGTAACCCGATGATCGAATGACTCGAACTGGAACTTGGAACACTTCCATCCCGTTACCAGTTGCGTCTGAGATGCGTATCTCAAGGACATTGATGTCACCTTCTCTCGCTGATTTTGGTGATTCAACGTAGATGTCAACAATCGTTGTTTGTCCAGGCTCCATGAGGCTTCCATTGGGTAAGGAGATGTTCCAACCCTGCCCGTATTTTGTCAGGAAAGGCGTCGAAGGCGAGTTTCCTTTCTGTTCAATTTGCACCTGTATGTAATCTCCTCCAGGCATGATTTCAAGGTCGCTATCGGCCAGATTAACCCCCCACTCGGAATGTTCCTGAACGATTAAATCAATCTCGAATTGGCCCAATTCATAGCCGGCTGAGACAATTGAATAGGTCAACTTCGCCTCAGCATCTTTCCATGCGTACGGTATTTGCTGAACGACGGTAAGGTTGCTGGTTGCATTGACATCAAGCGAATCGGACTCTATTGTATCATGAATTTGCCAATCGGCCGTGTCGTTGTCAGATGTCGTCACAGACAATGTTGGAATGAGTTGCACTTCATCCACATAATTACCGATGTTTTTGACCTCAAATTCAAGAATGTAACTTTCCATTGGTTGAACTGTTTGCTGAGTTCCTCCAGTTACAACAACTTCCCAATCGTGTCGTTGTTCCGCTTCAACAAGAAGCATTGTTGTCGCAGAAACGGATTTGTTGATCAGGGAGGACCATTCAAATTCAATGTGGAACGGATTGGATGCTGGAAGTGTCTCGTTAAGCACAATGTCCAACGGCATGATGGTTGTAGCCAACGGCCCAAGAGTTCTTTGTGGATTGTAGTAGGTAAAAGCAACGTCTTCTGCTGATACTTCATCGGTAGGTACAACGCGAGCTTCAAATTTGTACGTATCCTCACCGTTGCCAGGATTTTCCAGTTGTATGAGTATCTGGTGGTTCGTGCTTACGTTGAATCCGATTGCTTCAAGTGAGGGTTGGGGGTTGATGACGACAAGATTTGAGCGATGAATTTGAAGAACGTGGACGCTTAGGTCAAAGCCATGATTTTGCGGTGTGTTTTGTTCTTCTGTTTGGAAGGATAATCGTTGTGGTGCTGCGTTTGGCGGGATGTAAAATTCCAGTTCAACGGTGTGATAAGTGCCTGATGTTCCACTCGCCGTCAACACATCATTCACAAGTGTCCCGCCGCTTGAAATGTTCCATTGCCAATTTGGAAGTGCAATGTTCGCTTGGTTCAGATCCCAACTCAATGTGCCGGATGAAGGTAACAGCATGTGAAACTCAAATTGATGGGTGGTGGATGGAACTGTCCGAATGTGGGTCGGAGAGGCATGGGATGCTGTGCTGGTAAAGTTTGCATCGAGAGATCTGCAGAGCGTTTCTTCGCCACTACCAATGCAGGTGGTCAACGTTGTTGTTGTTGTAGAACCAAGTGCGATTGAAGAAGGAACATCAAGTAGAATCTTCAACTCCACCCTCTCACCAGGATCAAGGGTGATGGAATAGACGTTGTTGGTTCCGTCAAACAATACGGGAGAACCACCCCAGGACGGGCTGGTCCAATCAATCGATGTGGTGGTTTCTACAGCATTCCCTAAATTTTCAATCAGCACATATGTCTCTGCAACGTAACCAGGAATCCCATATCCATGGGAATTTGCAAGTCCTGTTGGTCCTACCAGAGACAAACCTCGAGTCCGTAACGCTTCGATTGCAATTAGAGTGGTTGCTTCGATTGTAGGGTCGCTTACCAAAGTTGCAATCACCTCGATGTAACCGTCCTCATCACCCAGTGCATCGTTTGGTAGTGTCGCTGTGAACGGGATTATGAACGGCGATAGAGGTGTCAATTCTACATCCTGTAATGAGCTTCCTTGGTTGGGTTCAACCGTCCATCCATCAGGAAGATTTGTTGTATCATAACCGATGTCCCACAAAGCCGTTCTTGACCCCGTTGCAGTGACACTAACGTCCACGCTCGCTGAGGTTCCTGGTTCGATTCTTGGGACGGTTTCTGGACCTTGAATCACGACTGCATAAGGCTCGACAACGGTCAGGTTTGCGTAGGCAATGTTGTTGTCTTCACGCGCCTCCGTTAGGTTTTGATTGACATCGAGAATGAGTTCAAACATGTGTGTTCCAAGGGTTGCGGTAACATCCACGCTGAAGGTTTCAGGACCACCTTCTCCGCTCGGTGAGAGGGGTTCAAGTTCATCAATGCGAACTCGGGATATTTCTTGACCATCCATGTACAAAGCGCAATCAATACTGTCATCGTTTTCCCATGTTCCGATGTTCGCAAATTGCCCAGTCACAGTCAATGTTTGACCCGGGTCAGGCGATACAGGATTGAATGAAATCCCGTTTCCATCTTCGAGAGGAGCCAGATCGAGCATCCGTTGGGAGACCAACGTGTCCCCATAGAGGATATCGAGATAACCATCGTTGTCGAGGTCCGCAAATGCCGGTGCGGACCAAACACGATGCGGCATAGAAAGCGGTTCGTCCCACCCGTCCGATACTTCATTCGTGAAACCGGTATCTCCCTCATAAGCAAAGATTCGCTTTCCGAAGGCTACGATAATCTCAGGGTCACCCTCGCCATCGATATCCATCCAGGCTGGTGGTGAGACAGCGATTTCGTCGTTGTCGTTTCCAGATCCTCCTCTGTTCATGACCTTCGTCCATTCTTCAGTTGGTGGACTCTCAGTCAGGTCGTGGCATCCAACCATGCCCTCTCGATCGAAGGTGACCGATGAAGCGGAATACCAAGTGACCCAGCAGAGCCTGTCGTGTATTCCATCATGGTCCAAATCTACTGGAAGTGGTGGAGCATCCGCATAACCATTTCGTGCACGGAATGTGAACACCTCTTGGGTTGAAGTCAATTCCATGCCAATATAGCGAGCGCCAAGTCCTAACGTCCGTCCGTTGGCATCGGTTGGTACCGTGAGAATCATTTCTGGGGCATCATCGGTGTCCAATTGGGCGATGACAGGACTTGGTAGACGTAATCGAGGAGCGTCCGAATCTGTGTCTGTGCCCGCGATGGCTAGTCTTCCCCAATCGTTCGAACCTGTGCTACCATCGATTCTCCAAATCCACATGTTCCCTGAGTTTTCATCGATTGTTGTGGCTACAACAACGGAATTTTGTGCATCAAGTTGAGCCCATGCTGGATCGCTTGGATGTGTGCCACGGTCGAGTGTGACGTCCCAGTTTTCAGTCGGAGTGTTTGCTCCTAGTGGTATGCTGAGGATGTGGGGGTCATCGGTTGTAGAGTCGACGACGGTCAGTACCAATTCGGGTTGCCCATCCAGTTCTAAATCTGCGAGGAGTGGCTGGGTTACGGAAAGATGGTTGCTTTGTCTTGTTTGAAAATGCGGACTGGTGACTCCAATCCGATAGTCTGCATTTGTCCAAGACCACAACAATTCGTTGGTGTGCCCGCTGACCTGCCAACCGGATTCATCACAGAAAAGTTCAGGTGACCACACGTCGACTTGGAGCGAACTATCGGTATCATAGACAACGATGATTTCGGTCCTCCCGTCCAAGTTTACGTCAACCAAGACCGGAGTCGATCTGGCAGCTCTAGTATCACCCAGTTCGACTTGCCAAGAGAGGGCAGCGTCATCGCCAGCGAAGAGGGATAATTTTGTCGTTGATGTCGAAGTGCTTTCGTGCAGAATAACTGCAAAGAGAGCCGAAGGAGTGCAGCGTTCGATCGCTCCTGGACTAACGCTGAGGCTTCCAGAGAAATTGCCAATAATCGAACCGTATGCATCTGAGCCAATGCTGTCATCGAGTGCTACCCAATTGATAACAGGATCATCGATGCTCAGAATATTTCCAGACGTGGCGTTGTGCGTGGGCATCGAACCGTTGCGTGTTGCCCCACCTCCGTACTGGCCCCATGGTTGGCCACGGTCGTCCCATGGCTGACCGTTGCTCGATTGTACCGATTGTGATTGTTCGAGTTTTGTTACGTGGATGTGGGACAATGGAAGCAGAAGCATCAGCAAAACGAGGCCCATTGCGGAACGTCGATGCCCCAGCTGTGAATGGCTTTCGCTACCCATTGTATATATTGCAACATCAGGGGTTGTTATTGTTTTGCTCTAGAAGCGTCGCCAAACAGCGATTTTCGTAGAGAAAATCGGGATTCAGGGCTCAATTTTTCCCAGCGCAGTGAAATGAATGAATCCGTGGGCTTCATATAGGGGTCGATTGTGGGAAAACTGACTTCGGTCGACTTCTCTCTCGAGGCGAACGCCGGTGAAGGACAGAAAGGTCATGCCTGACTTCCTTCACAATCGACGAGTGGGGTCTAGGAGAGGAACACAATGTACAAAATCGTCACCAAAGAGGATACCATTCGTATTCCTGCAGAGTACATGAAAAAAGGACAATCGCTCGACCAACACATCGATCGATTGGCCATGACCGCATTTGAGGGTCGTTTCGATGAACAAAACAGGTTTGTGTTGGTAACCAGCAATCACACTCCACTCGGTCGAGGCCGAATCATCCACGGTGACGGTGCAATCTATCAGCGTGTCCGATTTGATGCGCTTCTTTTCTGTATGGATGATTACGAAGTTGTTGAGGGAGCGGTATCCGAAGTCAACGAATTCGGAGCCTTTGTTCGAATAGGACCCATGGAAGCATTGCTTCACAAATCCCAAATTTTAGACGATCAAGTTGAAGTCAACGTTGGAGCGGGAACGATTTCAGGTCGGAACGACGACAAGCGACTCGGAATTGGAACAGCAGTGCGTGCTCGAATCGTTTCATTGTCTCCCGATACAAGCGACCCAAGACGTTCAAAGATTGGTTTAACCTGTAAACAACCCGGACTCGGTTCACTTGAATGGCTTCATGAGGCAGGTGAGTAATTATGGCTAAAAATCCATTTGCATGCGGAGATTGTGGACTAATTCTTCAAGACGGTGTCGACCAATGCCACCGATGTCCATCCGCTCAAACGACAACCGATTGGCAAGGATATGTCATTATAATTCACCCATCACGCTCTGAAATTGCAGAGCGATTGAATATCGACCAACCAGGTCATTACGCATTAAAGGTAAACATCCGATAAGGAGGATTGAATCATGGAAGTTGTAAGTCGAACGGAAAATAAACTTCTCAACCGAGTAGAAATCGATTTTAAATGGAATCATAAAGGTGCCAAAACACCGTCCAAAAAAGAAATTATGGATTTGGTTAAAACGCTCGAGCCTGGTTCAAATCCTGACCTCATCGTAGTGAAGAATTGCAAGACCCGATATGGGCAACCGCTGACCACAGGACTCGCATTGATTTATGAATCTGCAGAGGCGATGAAAGTCGAACCCGATTACATCAATGAACGGCACAAGGGCTTCAGGAGTGGTGCAACATCAGAAACAGACGACGCACCAGCAGAAGAGACGACTGAAGTTCCAGAGGACGGTGATGAGTGATGAGTGAGCCAAATCCAAACGCCAAGTGGTCAAAGTATGCAATTGCAGAGGACGGTTCTCTGCAGCGAAAGGCTGAGTTTTGCCCCACATGTGGCCCAGGAATCTTCCTTGCAATCCACAAAGATCGTAAAACATGTGGTCGCTGCGGTTACTCTGTCAAAAACGAGTAATCGATTTTACCATCGTTGGTGAGCAACCAAAGTTGCTCTCCTTTTTGCATGTGTTGAACGACCACTTCATCTTGTTTCAGGATAGAGACTCCAGTATTGCGAAGGGCGATTTCTTCTCGCCACCCTGAGAGAATCCATGTCGAATCTCCCATCAACAATGCGTGCTGTACTGGCCCTTTTGTTTCAAGGTCAGCGACTTTCGTTCCTTCGCGATACAAATAACATCGTCCGTTTGCAAGGAGAAGAAGACGTTCTGACTTGAATCCATAGACGTGGGAAAGAGCACCTTCAAGCTCAAAATGAACAGTACCAATATGCTCACCACTCGATTTTGACAGTCGCAGGCAACCTCCAGCTTTTGACCATACTTCGATGGTTGAATCCGTTTCATGAAGCGATACCGTTTCTTGGCTCATTGGGAGGTGCGAAAGCTCGGGCCAGGTTGGTGTTGGAGCTCTCCATCGCTCCGTGCCGTTTGCGTTAAAACCGTAAATTCCTCGATTCCAGAGAACAAAAGCAAACCCATCGTCCATGGTGGTCATTGCCAGTGGCTCTGCATCCAGAACATGAGCCCAAATTGTGCCTTCAGGCATGACTGCGTGCTCAAGCAATCGAACTGCTCGTAAATCACCTCGTTCAACCCCATTTTTGAACGGTTGATCGATCGGCAAACATCCCATTCGGGCCACGAGAAGTTCTCGGTCAATCCAGGTTGCTATGAGGTGCTGACCGACAATTATGGCGTGCTGAATTGACATTGGAAATGGACGCGAATAAGCTTCAATTGGCTCCCATGAGTCGTTCATGCGACAAAGTTCTCCATCCACTCCAATTGCAACAGCATAGACTCCCTCGATTTCCGGTGTCTTCAGGATTTGAACAGCACGGAAGGGGAGTTGCTTAGTCCCACTTCCTTCGACCATACACAGACGAAGTGTTGCTGCTTTGTCAATACTCGCTTTGAAGAAGTACACATACGTCGGTACATCATGGCCGAGGTAGTGCTTATTGCAGTAAACTGCGATGATATCGCCTCAACCAATCAGGCCAAGCATCTCCTCAACTTGTTAGCATGGGAACAACGAGACGATGTGGAAACGAATGTTTGTTATTCTGCTCACAATGTTCGAATGTGGTTTTTACCGAACCGTATCCTTTGGGAAGATCATCTCGACCAACGATGGCAACATGCAACAGGTGAAATTGTCAAAGAAGTCATTTTTCCATCCCGACATTCTGCAAAAAGTGGAAAACCGTGCCTTACCCTCCATCCAATAGGTGTCCCACACCATCCCATCAATGAAATTCCTCCATTTGGTGGCCGCTCTGGTTTTGCACCACCGCCAAACCCCCGTATAGCATCTTGGTGGCGCCTTTTGCATCAAAAATGGTCCAATCAGTCGATACCTGAATTTTCCCTCTCGCTTGAGGTCACGCACCATGGTCCAATACTCAACGTTCCGTCTTTGTTTATTGAGGTCGGGTCAACAGAATCCTACTGGCCGCATGAGGACGCAGCAAAGCTGCTTGCGGAAGTGATGATTGACGGACTCGGGCTGCAAGGAAAATCTTCGATTGGTGCATGGAATTCAGATCACAAAGGGGAATTTGTCCTGATTACCATAGGCGGTGGACACTACGCACCAAAAGCAAACAAACTCGCCCTTTTGCCGAATGTTTGGCTTGGTCACATGCTTGCCAATCATTCGCTTCCGTTCGGGACACAAGAGGAGCCAAGTCAATTGTGGAAACAATCCATTGATGCTGCAATCCAATCAACCCGTGTTGCTTACCCTGGCGGTCGAATTGTCTGCAATGTAGAAAAGAAATCTTTCAAAGGATGGCAACGACAGCTGCTTCGTCAATATCTTACAGAGAAAGGGATCGATGTGGTTCGGTCTGACGCCTTCTTGGAAATGGTCAAAGGATGTCACGAGGAGCCGTGAAGCAAGGAGGTTGCCAAGGTGTTATCAAAACTCATCGTAGGGATTACGCTCCGAATGCCACGATGGTTCGTTCGTTGGGTCTCTCGACGTTATGTTGCTGGTACGACACTTGATGATGCTGTTTCGGTTATGAAGCGTTTGGAATCTGAAGGCGCATGTTTTACCATTGATGTGCTTGGTGAGGAAATATCATCAATGGATGAAGCCCAGTACTTCTTGGATGAATATGTTCGGGTTATGAATGCCATTGTTGAACACAAACTGGATTCCAATTTGTCGATCAAACCTACTGCGTTTGGCCTTTTAATTGACAAGGAAAAAGGGATGGCGAATATCGAATCTCTTGTTCGTCAGGCAGCAGCACACGATATGTTTGTTCGGCTTGATATGGAAGATCATCGAGTAACGACTGAGACCATTCAAGTGGTCTTGGATTTGCATCAAAAAGGATTGACAAATGTTGGAACGGTTCTTCAAGGCCGTTTGCATCGTACCCCAAACGACATCGAAAATGTGGCTTTGGCTATTGGGCCGAATGCGGACTATCGTATTTGCAAAGGCATTTATTTGGAACCTGAAGATATAGCCTATACAACTCGTGGCGATATACGTTCGAAGACAAACGAAGCAATTCGAATGGCACTTGAACACGGTGCGTATGTTGGAATTGCATCCCATGACGTACCAGTCGTTGATTACACTTTGAAAACACTAGACGAACTCAACATGGGTCCTATGAATACCGATCCAAGAAAAAATGCTGGACCAGAACGTAACGGAAAAGGTCCTGGATACGAATTTCAGATGCTTTTGGGCGTTCGTGGCCCGATGCGACGTAAACTCACAAAAGCTGGACATAGAACACGCGTTTACATCCCATATGGTGAAAAGTGGTACGAATACAGCATCCGCCGTCTTCAAGAGAACCCAACCATCGGTTTGCAAATCGCAAAGGCCTTTTTGATGCCGTGGACCAATCGTCCGTGATTATTTTCGAGCTTTCTTTTTGCGCCTTTTGTTTGGCTTTACTCTTTTTTTGATGTGTTCCTTTGGCAAAATAGGGTTTGGATTAAAACCAAGACGCCCCTCTTTCCAAGCCTGTCGTCGTTCCCTCGGTGTTTTGGGTTCAAAACGTTCAGGGCGAGGCGGTTCATGCAAATACATTCGTTTGATTTTTGAAGCATCAACAGTTCCCCGAAGCGTGCGCCCTTCTCCTGTGTGGATGGCTCGAATTCGCCATGTTTGTACACCAATCTCGATGATTGTACCTGCCTTGTAAACCGTCCCCTCTTCGACAATTAGGACATCTGGAGTTGAAAATTCTCCACGTGTTTTCGTAATTTTTACACGCAGCATGTCTTGACGAAGAGCAACTGCTCGGATTAGTTGTGCCGCTTCGATTGCCTCTTCAGAGCCAGATTCAGACTCCAATTGTGTAATTCTCCAAGTCATGTCATCGTGTTCGAAAACATCGTCGAGTTCCAGCCACTCATCAGCATCAAGATCGATTGTTGCCATGTACGATTCAGGCCCGTCGGTTAACATAAATGGGACCCGCCTCAGGGGCGGTGCTCGGAATTGAATCTCATGAACTGCAGAGCATGTCTGGCATCTTAGCAAGTAATTCTTTCCTCTACCGACTTCTTTTTCCTTCAGTATGTCGTGTCCTGTTACGTCTTCACAAGTTGGACAAAGAACAGCATTTTCGATAACCTCGTCTTCATCGAGTTCGTCTCTGTAATCCGCATCATCCATGCTTCTCAGGTTTCTCTCATCGTGATTTACCTTTGAATCCACCGCATGTGATTGCGTCACAGCGTTCAAAACAAACCATGACGGAGGACATCCATGAGCGAGGTGACACGCGACCAGGTTTTACCGACGTTGCTCACTGCAGACCACAATCGTTCACGCGATGAACCAGAAATCGCAGCGAACATTGCCTCACAGCTTGAGCACATGGGTCTCTCGACTTGGCCAATATCGGTACTCCGTCGCCTTCGCGACGCTATCGGTCGTCAGTCACCGCAACGCGTTCTTGAAGTAGGAGGCAGCATTGGGCATCGCTCAGCATGGCTTTTCGATATGTTTAATGAAAATCCAATCGAACGTTTCGACATTGTTGAGCAAGGCGCAAAGTTTGGCGTTATTCTTCACCGTCTTCAAACGCGTTACGACGCGTCGACTTGGTCCTCCATCATCGTCAACGATTTCGCCACACTGCATGCTGAAGACAAAGCATGGAAACTCACAACAGCCTCTGGGGTTGGAATGGATGAGCGAAGGCTTTCGGATCGATATGATGTCATTATCATAGATTCACCACTAGCCCACTTAACCCCTGACTTAGAAAATGGGATGGAATTGCTCTCAAGAAACGGTGTTCTCTACACAATTGAGCCTGAAACGCCTGTAGGCGATTACGAAGAACTTGATGAAGAAGGCAAAGCGAAAGTGGATGGTTTCAACGACTGGATTGGATTTATCCAAGCGACGCAAACCACTCATCACATTGCGTTTGTTCCATTGTTCGGTGGAACGCTTGTGGCCTTCTTCAAGCGCTAGATTCCTGCTCCGCCTTCTCCAGCAAAGCATCGATGTCGAGCAAGCCGTAGCCGTAATTGTCATCATGGTCGGTTTGGCCATCTCTGGGATTAACCGTTTGCATCAACCAATCTTTGACTTGGTCAATTGTGGACACATCTCCAGATGTTCCGTTGCTCGCTAATTCAGGATGCGCTTCAAGCAGAAGTGCGATTGCTGCAGTAACATAGACCGTTGCAGCGCTTGTTCCACTTGCGGTGGACCACGTTCCTTCAGTGTTCAAAACTGGGACCTCCTTTGCGGGTGCAACAAGTTCAGGTTTTTTGTCAGGGTCGCCACGTGGCAGTTTAAATGGTAAGGCACTAAACCCATTGTTTCCCGTTGACGATTTCTCCCAGTGGTCACCCGATTGTGTGACTCCACCAACACAAATAACACGACGTTCACTACCTGGTGAGGCAACATCACCATCGTCCTCTTCACCACCGTCGTTTCCAGCCGCAGCAACGACAAAGATTCCTCGAGCGATAGCATCGTTTACCGAATCTTCAATACTACGTCCCGATGAACCGAGAAGCGGAAACAAATCTTGTCCACCACCCAGCGACAAAGAAATGATGCTAACGTTCTGATTGATGCACCAATCAATTGCCGCAACGACGTCTTCTTCATATCCAGAACCGTTTGCTAGGAGGGCTTTGGCAACATAGAGATTAACGTTTTTTGCTAATCCGTTTAGGCCACCGTCGGCTACTAAAATCCCTGCCATACTGGTGCCGTGACCGTTGTCATCGTAGGGATTTGATTTGCCTTGCACGATGTCCATCCAACCCGCAACATCCACTTCTTCAAGATCTGGATGGTTTAATTTCAGCCCCGTATCGACAATGCACACATTGACGTTACTCCCAGACAATCCGTTGGGTGTGTTGATCAGATTCTTGTACGTTCGTTGGGACTCAACCAATTCATCACTAGGTTTGACAAAGGTTAGACCATCTCCAACAATGATGTTGTACGCAAATCCTGCCACAAGAATCAGCAAAACAGCGATTACGGCCGCCATGAGCTTTCGAACAACTTCCAAGTCCTTTTCCAATTGCGTTGATAGGACAGGCGTTGAGGTTTCTAATTTCTCGCTTTCTGTCATGTAAAATCCTCACTGAAAGGCTTGAACTGCTTCCGAAAATGTGTCCACAAACCGCTTCACATCTTCCTCAGTGTTGTAGAAATATGCCGAGGCTCTGAGCGAGCCATTGTATCCGCGGTTGTTGAACCATGAATGGACACAGTGCTGACCGGAGCGTACCATAACACCTGAAACTTCATCCAGAAGGAGAGCAATGTCATGTGCGGGTAAACTCTCGTCGAGGAGAAGAGAGCAGATTCCGCCGCGTTTTGCTGCATCATCAGGCCCAATAATGGTGATTCCATCCAAATCCTTAACACCTCTTGACATAATTTGGTTGAGGCGAATTTCGTGTTCATGGACTTCGTTCATGTTAAGTTTCGAAAGATAATCAATCGCTTCTCCAGTAGCCATCATGCCCGCAAAGTGGCCGAGGCCGCCTTCAAATTTCGACGGCGTTTTGGCCCATTCAACCCGGTCATAATGCGATGTTTTCACAGTTTGACCGCCAGACTGTATCGTTCTCATTGAATTCAACAGGTCTTCTCGACCCCACAATCCTCCCATCCCTGAAGGCCCTAACATTTTGTGGATAGAAAATGCAAAAAAGTCGATACCAAGATCTTGTACATCAACGGGCATGTGCGGTGCTGATTGCGCACCATCAACACAAACCAGTGCGCCATGGTCCTTTGCAATTTTTGTGATTTGACGAATTGGAACTTGGACTCCATCTAGATTTCCTATTTGGCTCATCGAAACCATTCGAAGTTTATCCCCTGCCTCCGAACACATAGCCTCAAAGGCTTCCATGTCAAACGTATTGTCATCCTTTGAAGGTACAACACGATGGTCGATTCCATGCTCTTCCTCAAGTTGGAGCCATGGGACTAGATTTGAATTGTGTTCCCGATCCGTTGTGAGCACAATGTCGCCTTTGTCCCAATGCAGTCCTTTAGCAACTTGATTCAAACTGTGCGTTGCGTTTCGTGTAAAAACGATTTCATTGACAGAAGGAGCGTTAAAAAATCCAGCTAGTGTTTTTCTTGATTTCCCGATGCTTTTGGACACGGCTGTTCCATATCGATGAACCGAACGCCCGCCGCACCCTGGTGAATGGGTGTAGTAATCCGAAATTGCATTGATGACAGAATGGGGTCGCAATGTGACGCAGGCATTGTCCAAATATGCTACTGGATTGTCTTGGCACAAAGCCGGAAAATCTGCTCTCAACTTGTCTAAATCCATCACCATGCCTCCTTGTCTGGAGAAGTTTCTACAATTTCTGCTTTGCTTAACAAATCTTCTTCCGCCGTAACAGCGGCTTTTGTTCGAACCTTTGTATCGGTTCCAAGCACCTTCTGCGGAAACCAAACGGTCCAGATCATGAGGGGAATCGCCACCAATGCAAACAGAATATGTACGACAAGAGCCCAAGTGCGAGAACCCGTACGCTCTGCGATGTAGTGCGCACCACTCCACGCGCTTAATGCAGCTGAAATCGTCCAGGAAAGGCATACGAAGACCCAACCACGAAGCGAGAGTTCACTCATCGCTTGTTCCATCATTCGCACATCGGTATGCAGATGGTGTGTTTCTACATGCAAATCACGGGTTTCTCGAACAGCTTTGATGAAGAAGTACAAGAAGAAAACACAAACCAATGTGATGAGGAAACCTCCCATCATGTCGGAGAGGGAAAATTCGATTGGAAAGTTTTTGTTGCCTGAATGGAAGTAGACTTGTGAGAGTCCAAATCCTCCCCAAATTAGCAACAAGGTGATGGTGTGGGTTCGCATAATCGGGAACAGTTGTATCAAAGAAAACAAGAACCAACCCCAACAAAGCAGCGAGATAACCATTTGAAAGTATGCGCTACTACCTGCAATCTGAAGGCCTTCTACACCAGCGATTTTGGCATTACCTCCGTCGAATATATCGACGTTCAGCGATCCGAGCAATACGGCTAATATTGCGGCAATAACAGCTATTGTAAATCCCTGATTCCAGTCCAAACGAAACAACCTCCATTGGAAAACTATTTCCTTGCGAATAGCATGAATAGAAGGATGCACATCGATAAAGAGTTGCTTGATTTCTACATCACTTAATCGGAGTGGCAACGACTCTTGAGAGGCATTTTCCGCCGCCATTTCCACACCGTCCATAGACAGCCGAGACACTACCCCTTTGAGTCAGTTGCGTTGCTACCTTGACAAGCGAGAGCGTTAAACCCTGATGTTGGTTGGGCAAAGTTGCGAGCCGAGATCGCATAGCCTGGTAGTGCGCGCGACTGGAAATCGCGTGGGCCCGTCCCTCGGGAGTTCAAATCTCTCTCTCGGCGCCAAATCATCTTGCTTAGAGCCTATCGCAGTCGACGCGAAGCGGTTATATCGAAATGCTTGGTGGAATGGACGCCGCCACCGTGGCTTAGTGGTATAGCACCTCATTGGTAATGAGGAGGTCGCGAGTTCGATCCTCGCCGGTGGCTCCATAGCAAAATCACTGCGATAGCACCTTCTTCTCAAAAAACATTAAAAGTCGCCTTGGCTAGATTATTTTTAAAGAAGGAAACTTCTTTGGATGGGATTAAATGAGTACAACGACTGAAAAGAAGAACCTCACAAAAGCAAGAATAAAGGAATTGCAAGAACAAGTTGACGATCTTAAGGAGTTGGTGAACACGCTTCTATCGGTTATTGTTGAAGAACCGGACGGAGTGCATACAGGTTCAGCGCCAACAGGTGGGCACCCGCTTGCTAACACCTGCATGTAATCATCCTTTTATGACCGCCATTGGTTCCAAACGGACAACCGGCCTTGCGAGGTTGGCCTTCGCAGTATTCTCGATAACGGCGTCAACATCTTTGTAAGCCTCAGGTGCCTCTTCGGAAAGTATGTTCTTTGTGGCCGCCTTCACGATAACGCCTTTTTTACGAAGTTTCAATTCATTGGCTTCAGCATTGATCTTTTTTCGGGCAGCAGTTCTTGAGAGTGCCCTTCCAGCACCATGACAGGCACTACCAAACGCTTGATTTTGTTCTGAATAAGGTCCTGCCATAATCCATGATCCTCTCCCCATGTCACCGGGAACCACGACCGGTTGTCCAGTGCTTGAGAATGCTTCATGCAAATCCGGTTGATTGCCACTGAACGCTCTCGTCGCTCCTTTCCGATGCACTGCGCATTTGCAATTTTTACCATGCACAACATGTTCTTCGATTTTTGCGATGTTGTGTGAAACGTCGTACAATGTGGAGAGTTCGACGGTTTCTCCAAGTTCTGCTCGTAGGCCCTTAAACAATCGATCGGTCAGCACTGCTCTGTTTGCAAACGCGTAATTAGCAGCCGTTTTCATATCGTTTAGATACGCCTGACCTTCCTTCGAAAAGATGGGTGCGGATGCGAGTTGACGGTCTGGTAATACATAGCCCCATTCTTCATCAACCCAATCTCTTCCTCTTTGTTTAAGTCGCAATTCAAGGTTGTGAATGTGATCGCTGCACACTTGGTGGCCCAGACCGCGTGAACCCGAGTGAATCATTGCGACAACCTGATTTTCCGAGAGGCTCCATTTTTCTGCGGTGGCAGCATCCACAACTTCAGACACTCGCTGCAGTTCGAGGAAATGATTGCCGCTGCCGAGGGTTCCAAGTGCTTTCAAACCGCGTTGTTTGGCGCGGTGGCTGATGCTTAGTTCATCCACCTCAAAAGAGCCTTCAGATTCGACTGTACCTACGGAATGGTGACCTTGGACATCGATTGCATCAAGCTCGTTCAACCCGCCTCTCAGAATCATGTTCAAACGGGATTCCGTCATTTCGATTCCTCCCTTGCCTGATGCGCCTGCAGGAATCCGTCCGTTCAATCGTCGAGCCAATTTTTCAAGATTGGGAATGTCATGAGCCTCTATGTTAAGGGCCACAGCACGAACACCACAATTGATGTCGAAGCCGACAGCACCAGGTGAAATCGCCCCCCCTTCTTCCCCATGTTCTACATCTGTAGCTACCACGCCACCGATGGGAAGGCCGTATCCGTAATGCCAATCCGCCATCCCCCAGGCGGTACCCACCGCACCGGGAAGT
The DNA here is from genome assembly GCA_937894115.1 of uncultured euryarchaeote. Taxonomy (GTDB): domain Archaea; phylum Thermoplasmatota; class Poseidoniia; order Poseidoniales; family Poseidoniaceae; genus MGIIa-L2. The sequence goes on along the minus strand of CALBFP010000224.1, from coordinate 5,168 downwards.
TCGGTTGCGTTCATCAGTTGGATTGGACCTCGACCATCTTGATAGCGCTCTATTTCCTCCATAGAGGCAACAATGGCAGCATCAATTTTCATCCGACCGTGTGCTTTGATACGAACAACACCCGGTTTCGAAAGGTCGACGTGATTGGTCCATCCGGCAACCATGTTGGTCGTTCAACATCTTTCATTTGATGATTTCCACTTTTTCACGATGGTGAACGGGAGGGTTGAAAGGACTGAGGTTCACCCATCAACTGGAGGCGTTGGTTTGAGTTTACCCCCAATTGACTTGGCAGTATTTCATGACCATGGTTTCACTCGTCGGCAATGCCGCATCACAAATTTGTGGTTTTGGACATGCGATAAAGATCGCACAACATGCGGTGATACACATGAAGATGAATACACCTTCATAGGCAAACCCCTAATCCAAGGATTTGAACAACGCGGAAAGGCCTTGAAGGACGCAATGCGTGAAGCTTTTCTTTCTTTTTTTGAAACGTTTGAACACCACCGTATCCAACCGTATCCTGTATTGGCTCGATGGAGAGACGACATTCACTTAACCATCGCATCGATTGCAGATTTCCAACCGCATGTTACCTCTGGCCAAGTCGCTCCACCTGCAAATCCACTTACAATTTCGCAACCCTGCATTCGCCTTACGGATGTCGATGCAGTTGGTCGCTCTGGTCGACATCTGACAACGTTTGAGATGATGGCACATCACGTCTTTAATCGTCCGGATGAAGGGGAGATGTACTATTGGATGGAGGAATGTGTCGCTTATTGTCATCAAATGTTGACAGAAACGTTTGGTGTAGAGGCGGCTGAAATCACCTATGTAGAAAATCCATGGTGCGGTGGTGGCAACGCTGGTCCAGCAGTTGAAGTCATCGTGGGAGGACTTGAACTTGCCACCTTGGTTTTCATGAATCTTGAGGAATCTGAAGACGGCGATATTGAACTCAAGGGCGATCGTTACAGAGAAATGCCATTGCAAATCATCGATACGGGTTACGGATTGGAACGCTTTTGTTGGGCTGCAGCGGGAACACCGACAATATATGAGGCAATATATCCCGAGACTGTTGAATGGTTGAAGACGCTATCAGGATTCTCTGAGGTTGCATCGAATTGGCCTGATTTGGATTTGGACAAGGTCTTGGGTGAAATGAGTCGCCTTAACGGCATCATGAACATCGAACCTGGTGTTGATGCCGAACATCTCTCTCAGTTGTTCATTGAACGATTGTCGCAACGTGATGTGAGCATAACTCAGGAACAATTCTTGGCTGTGACCGAGCCTTTGGCGAGAATCTATGCGATTCCGGACCATCTGCATGCGTTAACGCACATGATTGGTGATGGTCTGGTACCCTCCAATGCTAAGGCTGGCTACCTAGCTAGGATGTTAGCGCGCAGAATCTTGCGCATGCGAGATGACCTTGGAATTGATGTTACACTTGCAGAATTGATCAGCCATCATATCGATGTCAATATGGAGGGTCACAACATGAAACAAACGCGCGATGGTATAATCACCATTATGTCCCTTGAAGAAGAACGATATGGAGAGGTCTTGAGAAAAGGAACCAACCTGATCAAACAATCTCTCAAATCAATCGCCCAAGATGCAGAACAACTTCCTGACGAATTGTTGTTTCAACTCAACGACTCACACGGCCTTCCACCCGATATGGTCATCAACATGGCACAAGCGATTGGATGGAGCCAACTACGACTTCGCACGGGGTTCTCAGCAGAATTGGCTGAGCGCCACGCAAAAATGGCAAAAGCTGCTGCTTCAACCGATCAACACACCTCTTACGTTCATGAATTGCCTCAACTCCCGAAAACGGTACCATTGTATTACAACGACGTCCACCAGCGAAGCTTTGATGCGAGTGTGCTCGCATCCATACCGTTGCTTGAAGACGTGGCGCTTGAATCTGCAACCCATGCAATCGTACTGTCCGAGTCATGCTTCTATCCAGAAGGTGGTGGGCAAGAGGGTGATTATGGATCGCTCACTACAGACGGGACCTCACGCCAAGTACTTGACACCAAGAAAGAAAATGGACTCATCCTTCATTTGTGCGATGGTCCCTTCGAGGTTGGTGATCTCGTCCATGGCTCCATCGATTGGAGTCGACGAAAGCAATTGATGGACCATCACACAGCGGTTCACATCGTTGGAGGAGCAGCCCGGCGTATCCTTGGTCCCCACATCTATCAAGCGGGTTCCAATAAATCATCCGAATTGGCGCGACTCGATGTCACACACTATCGAAGGCTAACACGTGAAGACCTCGATGCGATTGAAGTCCTTTCAAACGAGGTCTTAGGACAAGTTTCGCGAATTGAAAAAATCGTCCTTCCACGTCACGAGGCCGATAAAAAATACGGATTTGACTTGTATCAAGGCGGTGCGCCAAAGGGGAACGAAATTCGCGTTTTGAGGATTTCAGACCACGACGTTCAAGCATGCGGTGGAACGCATCATGATGAGCCCGGTAAGATCGGCTCAATTCGTGTTGTGAGATCGACGGCGGTACAAGATGGAGTGGAGCGGTTGCACATCGTTGCAGGGGATTCCGCATTGAGTTTTGCCCGTGAGCAAGGTGAAATTCTAAGAGAGGCATCCAAGACTTTTGCAGTCGCATCAGAAGATTTACCGAAGACTGCTGAACGGTTTTTTACCGAGTGGAAAGAGCAACGTAAACGCATTGAACAACTTGAGGCAGAAATCGTACGTCTGCGAACGACCGGTGGCGGAGACGATTCGATGAACGTCGACGGAGTTCGCATGGTTGTGATGGAGGTTCAAGGCAATCTCAAACAATTAACTTCGATGCTGCAGGAATTAACCCGCGATCCTGAGACGCCTACTGTCGCAGTCCTTGGTTCCAGAGAGGGCGGTGGTAAATTGATGGTTGCCTGTACTGAAAGCAGCATTGCTTCAAAGCGATACAATGCTGTAGACCTTCTCAAGTCGATCATCCCCCACATCAAAGGTGGAGGTGGTGGTCGCCCAACCATGGCTCAAGGCGGGGGTTCCGATGCTGATGGGCTGGATGCTGCTCTGGAAGAAGCGAGGCGATTGGTTCAATCTTGAAGCGACTCCAAAGCGATTCGATCAAACTCTGAAGCAGCGTTTTGAACCGCCTCGCTCAATGAAAACCACTGTGCATCATCGATTTCTCCTTGCTTAAGTTTCAGCTCATCGATGCTTCCGTTCCAACGGCCACAATATGTGAAACTCACAAAAGATACACCATCTCGATGGAATGAGCGCTGCGTGATGACGGGTTGTTTGTCTTCCAATTCAATCGTAATACCAAGTTCTTCTCGTGTTTCACGTATGCAACCATCGGCTGGTTCCTCACTGTGATTCATATAGCCTCCAGGAAGGCTCCAAAAACCTTTGAAAAATCCTCGCTCGACCTTTGCCATCAAAACTTGATTGTTCTCGTTGCGGATCATAACTTTTGAAACGAGGCGGTGAAGCGACCGGTACACGGCTTCTCGTGCAAGAGGGTGTACCGCATTATCCGATACAACCTTGTCTTTCCATGTCCAATGCTCTGGCCAATCAATCAATGGATCTCCGTGTATAACAGTGTACAACTTTCCTGAAAATTTCACGTCGGTTTGCCGAATCTCATTCCAAGGTATTGCCAAATTTTCAAGTTCAGCGATTGTAGGGAAACGCAACAATTCATGTTTTGTTTCTCGACCCATGAGACATTCTTGTGGACCTTGCCCTTTCTGGTTAACAAGTAGGAGCTTCCCGTCATGCTCAAGGTAGACAACTGTCTCAGGGTGCATGATTCTCTCCCCACCGTTGCCCCTCATCAATCCTCGTCTTCGTTGGAATCAATTGAAGTAGGTCCTCATGTTGGTCGGACCATGCAAGTCGACGATATTAGGCCTGAGGGTTGGGCCTGCACATACCTTATTTCGAACGATGGAAAAGCGGTCCTTATTGATCCAGTTTGGGACTACATTGAGCACTATCGAACGGTAATGAATCATCGTAACCTCGAACTTATCGCCTGTATGGCAACTCATACGCATGCTGATCACATCACTGCTTGTTTTACCTTATCAAAAGATTCGCAAATCCCTTTTTACATGTGGAAAGACACAGCATCTCTTGGTGTGACCGACCATGTTGACGAGAGTTCGGTTGTCGAACTTGCTGGAATTGAATACACATTCTATCATGTACCGGGACATACACAAGATTCCATGATCATCGCAATCGAAGGTCATATTTTCACAGGCGACTTTTTGTTCAATGGAACAGCAGGTGTCGGTCGAGATGATTTACCAAGTGGTCGCTTAATGGAACACTGGGATTCGATTCAATCACTTGCACATCTCTCAGATGGTGTTCTTGTATGTAGCGGTCACGAACCGCCCGGTACTGAGTTGCAATCACTGGGTTGGAATCGTAAAAACAATCCCATTCTTGGGATGAAAACCTTCGAAGAGTTCTCGATATGGCAAAAACAAACAGCAGAACAACTCGGCTCGGTTTCAAAGATAAAGACCGCTCTTCCAGCAAATCTTTTTGCGGAAATACCAGAAGAAATTCCTTGGTTTGAACCTTAATTGGAGGAAAGGAACGACCGATTACAAGGGGTTTTGAGGAGCCTCTTTTGGATCCATGCTTGGCATTGAATCCAGATCTTCAAACGTCAATTGTCCGGTGTGTATTTCTTCAATCTCTTGCAAACGTTCAGCCATTGGTTTGCGAACAATAAATTCGATGCGGCCTTTGCTTCGGGTCAAGTCATAGGAAAGAGGATCGAGCGTTTCAATTACTTGCTGTTCAAACGACCGTTGAACTTTACGACCTCTCCAAGATGAATAACCCCACTGATAGGCGATTCCCACAATAGCCGCACCATACAAAATTGCAAGGAAGGTTGTTGCAAACAACGCAGCATTACCTCCACGTGCTTCCTCCAGTAAATCGCGACCCAGCAAGAAAATTAACCCAACGCCGACCAGTGGTTTGAGAAGGGATTCAACCCATTGGTCAATGGGGATAAGTCGGCCTTTAGAGGGATCGACAAAAACCAAATCCGTTTCAAAAGCCGTTGATAGTACACCGACCAAGGCCAAAAGTGCGATGTAAAGTAATGATGAAAGAATAAT
>CALBFP010000223.1 GCA_937894115.1 uncultured euryarchaeote | reverse complement strand
CATGGGATCGACTCGGTCAGTATTGAAATAATCGAGAAGCTCTCTTTCGTATGTTGATTGTTCTGGTTGTAGGTGCGAAAAGCGTTGCATTAAGTCATTTTTGAACTCTGCTCGGAATTCAATCATCCACATCTCATGCGCATACTTTTTATCGTCAATGTTGAGATGGTCAGGTGAAACCTTGTTGACTTTAATCATCGTTTTCAAGTCAATGATGACGAGTAAAATTTGTGCAGATAGTTTCTTTGCCCAACGAAGTTGGTTATTCACTGGATATCCCTGTTTATCATCAGTGAAAAAGATCAATGGTTTGAACTTGAGAAGTTCTGCAGCCATCATGTTGATTGCATTCATCGACAGGAGATTGAGGTCCTCAGTTGTTGAGTTCTCGGATTCCTTGAATTGAATCTTTTCTCCATTTGGCATAGTAAGAATGTGCCCCTCGGGACCTGCGAAGGGGAAACATGCTTGGAAGGCCTCGGCGATGGCTGACTTGTGTCGCTTAACGGCGAATGTGCTTTCATTAACCAAGCCTGATTGAATAATTATTCGGCCGTTCTTTCGCATCTCGGCAGTAGTCGAAATGTGAGAAATCGACCTTCCGATTTCTTTTTGTTGTTCAATAATTGAATCAAGATACTGATCCATTTTCCCCTGGCGAATAGAAGAAATGATATCGTCCTCCTCTGAGAGAGAGAAATCGTTTGGAAGTGATGATTGCACTGGAAGCTCAAAGTCGACTATGTCACCTGTAAACGACTTGTTTGGATGATTCAAGGATGAGCCAAGCAACCCGGTGATGAGCGCTTTTAGAGCGTGCTGAGACAGTCTCTCGAAATAAAAGGATTCTTCTTCCTTGCCCCCGATACGTTGTGTGGACATCCACATGTCCTTACCGCATTTGGGACAACAGGTCGCCTCAGTAAAACAATAATTCAGATTGAGCATTGCAGCATAAATTTCTCTATTTATGTGAAACATATCGAACAATTCTGAGTCTTCGAATACGCCCTCCGAATCCTGAACAAGAACACTGCTTACATCGAATTGTTCTCCTACAATATCACGAAAGCGCTTGAAATTGATTTCACGCTTGTTCGCGTCTGCGTGAAGCGTCATGATCTCTGAAGCCTCCTCTTGGTTGTTTTCGAGGAGTTGAGTTAGGATTCTTTTCACTCTCACCCACAAATCACGATCGTTGGAGGCGGGAGTTTTTGCAATTGATTGAGT
>CALBFP010000222.1 GCA_937894115.1 uncultured euryarchaeote | reverse complement strand
CTCTGAGACGTTCGAGCGTTAGACTCTTGAACAGTGGCCGATAGGCTGAACCATGCATGCAACGCATCGTGGCCTGTTTTTGGTTGCCTTGTTGCTTTGCATGACCCTTGCTGGTTGTACCAGCAACGATGCTTCAAGCTCCAACAACAATATGACCGAGGATGAGAAGCAACTTCCAGAATGGTCTGTTGGACAGAACTGGCTCTACACCTTCATCACACCTCAATTTGGTGAAGACAGTGCTCGTCTTGTTGTCGCTGAGATCGATAATGGTTCAGGAGAATACGTGGTTGGTATTTCATCAGAACGGGAGGCACAACGCCATGCTGTCATCAATCACAATCCCTTCCTTGGGCGTATGACAATCGATGCATTAGCCGTATACGAAAATGGTGAGCCTCAGACCGTCTTCTCCTTCCCTTGGACCGTAGGTGACCGATGGTCTTTCACATTGTTCGGACAAGAATGGGAAGCAGAAACCGAATCACTCGACAACGGCAACGCCCGCGTTGATGCTGAATCCGCAGAAGGCCATGAACTGTCCTACACGTTCAGTGGGAGCAAGGGGTTCCTTGAACGACTGGTGTGGCGAGATGCTGATGGGCAAATACAACTGCGCATGGATTTGAACATCGCTCGCACATCCTACAACGGGGATGTCTTCTTCTATCGAGCACGCGATCTCCTCGACAGTTTGTATGAAGAGAACGATCAAGAGATTTACGATTCGTTCTTTGATTCCGGTCATCCATCAGAAGGCGATTGGGATACCTTGGTCTGGTATCTCGATGTTGAAATTGCATCAGGTGCTGGTGGTTCGGGTTCACTCTCGATGAAAGATCACGCAGGGGCATCTCCATTGACTCGTGCTTGGGGCTCGGGTGCAACCGAAAAAGGTGCAATTGGAACCATTCCATCGAACTCAGGAGATTATTCACTCACCGTCACGGTTCGAGGTCAATCGTCTTACATCCATCTCAAAGTTGCCGGTGCTCTCGTGTTCCAATGGACTCTTTGAGGTGGTGAAAGTGCCAACACTCATCATGATGCACGGGATGACCGGTACGTCAGAAATGATGCGACCTTTTGCAGAGAAGATTCTTCCAGAGGGTTGGACCTTGCTTGTTCCAGATGCTCGGTTTGATCATCCCCGTCGAGGGAAAACATGGTGGCGTTACGAAGAGGACAATCCGGATGTTACGCGCCGATTGCACCTCTCACGGCGAGAATTGATGGACGTTGACTCCTCTCTGTCCCAACTTGAAAAGTTGATTTCTGAACAGGCACCACTCGGTCCTTTGGTCGTTGGTGGTTTCTCTCAAGGGGGAGCGATGGCGCAAGAAATGCTTCAACTTCCGCTTGCAGATCGAATCGTCGGTATTGTTGCTTTGAGTACGCGTCTCGTTCGCCCAATGGAACTTCGCCTTCGACTGGAAGATATCGATAACAAGCGAATGTTCTGGATGCATGGTATTAGGGACGTAAGAGTTCCCATTGAAGACGGTTGGGCCGTTGCTCATCTGTTTGAGGCAGCAGGTTGGAGTGTCGAGCTTGTGGAACATGAGAAAGGGCACATGATTCCAACCGAGCATCATGATGTCTTGCACGAGTGGCTTCAGGAATTCAACCATTGATTGGATATCGAGTGAGTTCATCAAAGCCACCGATAAAGATTCGATCCTGCCCACGCAAATCAAAGATAACCGGCACTGTTCGATGCAGGGTTGCTTGGACAACTTCATCCCGCAATTCAGAAGGATAGTCATCGAATGAGAGTTCAACAAAGGGCAATTCTTTTTGATTCAGAAATCGCTTTGCAGCAGTGCAATACCCACAGAATTTTCCGGTGAAGACAAGAAAATTTCCTTGATGTTGGTCAAGAAGTTCCGTGAACATGGCACATGTTCGTGGCAGAACTATTTCAAATCATGGGAATTGCTATACAACCAACGATTGAAATACAACATAGCACTACAGCACTCATGGGTTCCTATGTTCTGGTTCTTGCAGCCTCTTCAGGTAAGAACCTAGAACTCGCTCATCGGTTCTGCGAAACGTTCGCCAACAAAGGTATGGAAAGCGAAGTTGTTGATTTGACCACATTGCATTGGCCGGTTTACATTCCCGAACTCGATGGTAATGATGAACGTGAACCTGAAACATCAGAACTTTCTGATTTGATCCTCAACTCCAAGGCGTTGGTCGTTTGCGCCCCTGAATACAACGGCATCATGCCGCCTGCTCTCAACAACACCATCGCATGGCTTTCGGTACAGAGCGACGATTTTCGCCGTCTCTTTAACAACCGCACCGTTCTGCTCGCTACGCACAGTGGTGGGGGAGGTGCTCATTGCCTCATGGCAATGCGTCATCAATTCTCATTTCTCGGAAGCAACGTCATTGGACGCACGCTGACCTTGAACAAAACAAAGTCGTTCTCTCAAGAAACCATGGACGATCTTGTCGATCGTGTCTTGCAGTAAATGCATAATTCTCGTCTTCCATTTGGAATAGGAAGTCCCCCAATCGATTGGCAAGGTTCACTCGCAAGGTTCCAAGGTGTGCACGGATGTTGCTGGAAAAGCAGCGTGCAATGGCCAATGGTTATGAACAAGAGGTGACACGGGATGTCATTGGCTCGTGTGGTGTAGCCAGGTCCATCATCGCGGGTTTTCATCCCGCTGACCCGGGTTCGAATCCCGGCACGAGCATCTATCCTCAAACGTGATGCTGCGCAGCATAACGTTCCGTAAAACATCCTTAACCATTCAATGGGTGGTATAGCACTTCATCAAGCAGCGTTTGAATTCGATGGATTCTTTTTGTTGAACCACCATGCGACGGCACCAAGTATCGCTAAGAGCAATACTGCCATGAGTATTTCATGATCGAGCAACCAAACGACCGCATCCATCGCAGCATCCCCGTAGAGATAAATCAGCACAGCTTCGATGCCAAATCGCAGTCCACGGCCAAAAATCCCTGCGATAACAAACGGTCGTAATTTCATGTCACTGGCGCCTGCAATCCATCCAAATACTTTGTAGGGTAGTGGGGAAACTGCAGCGATGAACATACCCCATGTACCGTACCGTTCAAACAAATATTCCAAGCGCTCACGGTGTTGAGGCTTACCAAACCTGTCGAGCAATTTTGTGCCAAATCGTTTCCCAAGAGCATGTCCTATTACGGCTCCCAGAACCGATGCGAATGTGACAATGAACCACAACCAAAGCAACATGGTGGTGTTGTCTCGCTCATCGTAAGCCATTGGAAGGAACATCACATCAGGAGGTATGGGCTGAATGATTGCTTCGGTAAAGGACAGCAGCGCCAAAGCGAAAGGCCCAAACTGATTGAAGAAGTCGAGAATCAATTCTTCTCCAATCATAGCATGAGGTGCTTCTTCGGCTTCTTGAGGCTATGGGTTATCGACGTCTTCTTTACATGGATTCGCTACCCTTACTTTATGGCCGTTCTCGACACCTCAGCACTCCTGAATTGGCCGATTGAGCGATGCCGCCATCAAATTGTCTCAGTGCTGCAACAATCCGAATTAAACAGAGTTGATGAGCAACGTTGGCTGTTGATTGAAACCTTGGAGATGGATTGGCGCACGGCAACCGAAGACGAACGACAGATTGTGCTCGACGTCGCTTCTAAAACGGGCGATTTGCCACGGCTTTCGGATGTTGATGTCGACTTAATTGCGTTAGCAGTTTCCAACAATACGACGCTGGTCACCGATGATTACCGAATGCAAAATGTGGCACGCGCTGCAGGGATTGAAGTGCAAAGTGTCGTGACAAGCGGTGGAACCAAACAGTGGAAATGGGTGCTTCGGTGCATAGGATGCCGGAAAACAGAACATGTCGCATCAGACGCCAGACGGTCCAGAAGTGATGATGTGAAAGAATGCGATCGGTGCGGGGCTCCGATGAAACTCAAGCGGGTCTAGTCATTCCTCTCCGTCGAGGTTTTCAAGGGCTGCGACTTTTTTCTTGAGTTCATCGACAGCCATTCCAGTGGGGTCGATTCCGACCGCTTTGGCGCGGTCCATGAGAACCTGATCCGGTGTTTTTCCATCCGCTTCCAAATCGGTAATTGTCGCGGCAGCGGTTGCTTCTGAGAGCCCTTTGTGGAACTCCCCCTTGGATCGGCCAAGTGCATTGGCCATCTTTGGAAGTCGTTCTGCTCCAAAGAGGATGAAGAAGATTCCCAACAGAATGACGATTTCGAGCGGTCCTGGACTAAAGGCCATGCAGTTCCCCAGCGGTCCCTGACGCTTGAGGCTTTCAAGACTTGCCATAACCAGCGTTCGATTCGAAGGATTCAACCACCCGATACGGGTGGGAGAAGGGCGACTTCATCTCCTTGTTGGCAATGCACATCGATTGGACACCGCTCACCGTTCAATGCGACCGTTAGACCTTGACCGAGCCAGTGCTCTAAACCTAAATCAACGACGATGTCCTCGATGCTTAGATTGTCTCTCCATTCAATCTTTGACGTACGGGAGCCAATCGCTTCCGCAATTGGCCCGAAGGCGAGCACACGTACGTATCCTGCTGCCATGAACACAGGTTGATGCGGTAGTTTATCAACACGTAGCCGTATGGTTTCTCATGGCGTTGGCGCTTCAGGCTGAAGGGTTGTGGAAATTGTACGAATCGGGAGAGTCGGTTATTCAGGCTGTCCAGAATGTTTCACTCTCCGTCGATGAGGCGTCGATGGTTGCCATAATGGGTCCTTCCGGATGTGGAAAGACCACGTTGCTCAACGTGTTGTCCGGAATTGATGAACCCAATTCCGGCACGGTCATGGTGAACGGCGAGAACCTCTACGGTTCAAGTGACGATGAACGAACCCGAGTTCGCGGCAGAAACATGGGTTTTATTTTCCAAGAATTCAACCTTCTTCCTGTAATGACTGCACTTGAGAACGTTGAACTCCCACTCCTCATTCAAGGAACACCTGCGCAAGAAGCGCGCCAAGAAGCAACCAAAGCATTGACGGCTGTTGGTTTAGGAGACCGATTGGAACACCGCCCGGCGGAATTGTCCGGTGGCCAACAACAACGCGTTGCCATTGCCCGTGCGGTTGTTCATCGCCCAGCCATTGTGTTGTGCGATGAACCAACAGGAAATTTGGATGCAGAGACTTCGTCTTCGGTCATACAACTTCTTCGGACCTTGTGCAATGTGGGCAAGACCACATTTCTGATCGTTACGCATGACGAAACCGTTGCCAAACAGTGCGACACAATCAAGCACATGTCGGATGGACAATTTTTAGAGGAAAGTGCTGAGGAGGAGTAAATTTGTTGCTCGTCTCGCTTCTTACGCTTGTTCTTGCAGGAGCGGCGTCTCTGGCGATTTATGGACTGAGGAAGGAATGTTCCACGAAAGCAAAGTTGCTGATTTTTATCACTCCTTTGGCTGACGGTACGCTGACATACCTGATTTTGACATGGATGAATTATTCGGGCTCGATTGCATTTGTCGGAGGATTGATGTTCGGTATTGTAAGTTTGCTCGGTGTTCAGGCCATCGTTTCACCAAGACGCTTGCTCGCCTTTCGCTTGGCTTGGCAACACTTGGCCCGGAAGAAACGACAGGCAGCTCTGTTGATGGCAGGATTGTTGATCGGCTCTGCAATCATCAGTTCCTCGCTCATTGTCGGTGATTCGCTCGACCAAACGGTGCGAAAAGAGGTCGATGCTGCGTGGGGAGATACCGATGTTCTTGTCTCCGGTTTTGACCAAACATCGGGCCAAGTCGTCGAGATACCGCAATCTGTTGTCGACGATCTTCGAACCGCTGGAATCGACGAATTCGATGACGTACAAGCTGGACGCGTCGTTTCAACATCGGTAGTGACTGACAAGGGAACTGCCAATCCAAGCGTCGCTTGGTTTGCCTTTGAACACAGAGAAGATGTGAAAATCGGTTCGAATGAAAACGGCTTGACGTGGAGTGAATTGGAGGAATTCAGTCGTTTCTCTTCCACACCGCAAATCGTTGTCAATCGGATTTTTTCTGATGAATTGGAAGTCGGTGTCAATGAATCGGTTCAGCTGGGTTGGTACGTGCGAAATCAAAATGGAATCGAGCGCATTGAGCAGAATTTTACAATCCATCAGATTGCAGAAATGGAAGGACAAGGTCAACTCGCAGGGACCACATCACCAGCCATCTTCACCGACCTCTCGACTGCCCAAATGTGGCAACAATCGGAAAACAACGTGACGTCGATACGAATCTCTCTTCGTGACATCGAGGAATCAAGAAGTGCGCTGAATCCGATCATCGACGAAGTCATCGATGCACTCAACGCAACAATTGGTGCTGAGGAATCAGGGTTGCAATTGCTATCGCAGAGCGATGCAGTTACCGTTGCATCGACCAATGGATTGGGACGCCTTTCTCCAAGGATTGTAACCAGTTTGAATGAAAACAGAACAACTCTTGTTCCAAATGCATCCATGATGGAGGTTTTGCAGGTTCCTTTGGTGCAGTTGGAATCGAATGCCTCGAATTTGCTTTCCCTGGCCGATGCAGAACTCGATGGTGTGGCCAGAGAAGAGGGCGCATTGTGGCACTGGGGGGCGGCTGGAATTGGCTTTGAAACCAACGAAACATCTTGGGTTTGGCGCGTCCCACAAGGCGAAATCGTGAACGATGTATCGATCGATGGTGCGTACGGTTTCGCAGCTTTTGGGCAAGGATTGATCTTCGGAAATACCTCGGATGAGGATGAAACCCGACGCTTGTTGAAAGACAAGAACATTGTTGCTGTCTCCTCGGTTTCGGGTCAGTGGGTGGCGATCGAGTCGGGTGAAGATCATGCTATTTGGTACGGAGACGTTCAGCAGGACGATACCCAAAGTTACCCGTTGTTGTTCGATTTGCCGCAGACCGTTTTGAACTGGGAGCTTCAACAAGATGCCGCATCTGTCTACCTACGTGTTGAAGGACTCCTTGATTCTACGTATTACAAACGCGGAATTTCAAATCCAGAACAACCGTTTGTTGAAATCGACGAGGACGAATGGCCACGCTCTGTGGAACAAACGCCTGCAGTTTGTCCTGCTCATGGAGTGAATTACAACTCAACCTACGCTTGGTGCATCGAACACCCCGGTCTCGTGCTTCGTTCCATCGCTGACGGGACCGTTCATTCAATCCGTTTACCCATCTTATCCGATGCAGGCGGTTTTGGAACTCTCCCTCAGATGTTTTTCGCTCTTGGTGGAGATGTCGATGCGCTGTCGGTCGATCAGGGCAGCGTTCGGATTGGAGAACGTCTTCAATCACTTGC
>CALBFP010000221.1 GCA_937894115.1 uncultured euryarchaeote | reverse complement strand
TGGGAATACGACCTTACAAACCCCGGTGACATCGATGGGGACGGAATCGACGATGTAACCGAATACAACAACATGCCCACGGACGCGCCGCTCAACTATGCCGAGGCCGTCGACTTATACGATGGAACGACATCTATTCCAGATGCCGAAACCTTCATGGAACTGGCTGTCGTCAATAATGTTGGATGGGCACCCTTCTTAGACGACCAGCTCTACGTCAAGTTTGGCATACTCAATCGAGACAGTCCAAACCCAGAGGTCTACTTCATCAATAGCAACACTCACACAGTGCACCCTGCTTTCTGGGCTGCAATCGATGCGGAAGTCATCGGTGACGACTCCTCAGGTGAAATCGTTTTTAATCCCACACAGCTCAACCCCAACGGTGTCATCGGTGGGTACTCTTTCAACTTCTCTTTTGGTGATGCCTATGATTTTGAAGCGACACAGCGTACCTATCAACTGTTGTTGGCCAATATGCCCTTCCTCCAAAACAACATGAACCATTTCATCGGTGAGAACGACGAGGACGATTACCTCGAGGATTACGCCGATGACTACGAAGGCTCAGGGATTGAGGTGGTGCTGGAGTCTGTAGTTTTTGGTAACGTCGATTACATCCCACTTCACCTAGCCGAAGGGTATGGCTTCTTCAAGTATATGGAAGTTGATGAAACGCCAGGGTCAAGGGACATCGTCCTGTACGACGCCCTTCCCAATTCACTTCCGCGCGTTGGAGGCATCATGACTTCGGTAATTCAGACTCCGCTCTCCCACGTCAACCTGCGCGCCATTCAGGACAACGTGCCCAACGCCTACATCGCTGACCCGCTCTCCATCGATTCCATCGCAGGGCTTTTGGGGAATTACATCTACTACCGGGTTGAAGCCGATTCATACTTCATCCGAGAGGCAACATTGGATGAAGTCAACGAATGGTACGAAGCTTTGCGACCCACAGAACCTCAGATTCCAGAGCGCGACCTGAGTTTTACCGAAATTCTCCCACTCGATGATATCGGATTTGAAATGTCCAGCGCTTTCGGCGCCAAGTGCTCTAACGTGGCGACGATGCGAACCTTTGGGTTCCCAGAAGGTACTATACCGGATGGCTTTGGGGTTCCGTTCTACTTCTACGATGAATTCATGCAATACAATGACTTCTACGAAGAAGCTGAAGTCATGATCAACAACCCGTCCTTCATCTACGACATTGACTTTAGAGAGGACCGATTGCGGGACTTTCGGGATGACATCAGAGATGCTCCGATGCCCCCATGGATGATGAATGCGCTACAAGCCATGCACGATTCGTTTCCAGCCGGAACAGCTGTTCGGTGCCGCTCAAGCACGAACAACGAAGATCTCCCTGGTTTCAGCGGTGCCGGACTGTACACCTCCAAAACCCAGCACCTCGACGAAGGTCACATCTCGAAATCCATCAAACAGGTGTACGCCAGCATGTGGAATTTCAGGGCTTATGAGGAGCGTGATTTTTACCGCGTCGATCACTTCATGGCAGCAATGGGTGTTTTGTGTCACCCCAATTTTCAAGAAGAACAATCCAACGGTGTTGGCATCAGTTTGGATCCCATTTACAACACAGAGGGAACGTTTTATTTGAATACACAAGTTGGCGAGTCCTTGATTACCAACCCCGATCCTAATGCTGTGCCCGAAGAAATCCTGCTGTATGAAGATCCTGATGAAGGTGCAGGATATGTCGTTTTACGATTGTCCAACTTAGTGGAAGACGGCAATCTGGTCATGGATAGCGAATACCTTGACCTCATGCGAGAATACCTCGGCACCATTCACGACGAATTTGCAGTGCTATACGGGGTTGAAGGCATCGAAGGATTTGGTATGGACATCGAATACAAGGTCACTGCGCAGGACGCTCTGGCCATAAAGCAGGCCCGGCCTTGGGTGTCGTTCTGGGCCGGTATTAAGGCAGATGATGATTTGGCTGTTGAAGAACTAGTCGAACCGGTGGCTTCGCCAGACCTTGGTTCGAGTGAGGCCGTGACCCTTCGAGTGGCCAATACAGGTTTGAACGATATGAGTGATTTCGACCTCTCGTTGCTCATTGATGGAGAATTGATGGAAACGGTTAACGTTCAAGGCACCATTGCGCCCTTTGGCGATTCGCTGATTCAATTCACTACAACGCAAGATTTTTCCGCGCCAGGTGACTACCTCATCACAGGTATAGTGTCCGACCCTGACGACGGATATGGAAACAACGATACCCTCGACTTCGTTTTGAGCCACCTACACAACGTAGATGGAGCCCTGTCCATCGCACAGGTGAACACCACATGCGACGGTCAGGTAAGTGTGAATGCGGTCATCAGTAATCTAGGCGCTGAGGTAATTTACTCCGTCGACTTGCTCGTCGTAATCAATGGTGAGGTTATGAATGTATTAGAAGAGTCTGTGGAAATCACCTCTCAAGACCAGGGCAGCCTGTCGTTTTTCATCGATGATGATATGCTGGCTTCCAGCAACACCATCCAATTGGCGCTGACCAGCGTCAACGGTATAACGGATGGCGATGCCACAAACAATACCGCCATAGCCACGGCCGATTTGGAAGCGAGTTTTGAAGATTTAACCTTGTACTTCTTGGCTGACGACTGGCCCTCAGAGACCTCTTGGCAGCTGGTGGATGTAGGATCGGGGCAAATCCTTTCGGAAGGTGACCTCGGATGGGGTACAGATGAATATTCTGAAGCGGTCTGTGTCAGTTCAAGTGC
>CALBFP010000220.1 GCA_937894115.1 uncultured euryarchaeote | reverse complement strand
TTGCACCACGACGGTCGTTCATTCGAGCAACCGCTTTTCGCTCAATCCAGAGAATCGCAAACTGTGAGAAAAACAGCAAAAGGAACACGATGTTGACGGCTGCAAATGTGCCCACACCAAATGCAATTGCTGCGGAACTTTCCTCAAGTGGAGTTCCTTCAAGGAGGGATGTGATGGTCTTGTGTGCAAAACTTTCCTCCCCAACCAAAAGACTGCGGAGATCGTACTTGTCGTCCATCATCTCACCTCAGCGGTCGGTCTCTCCAATGCATGGGTCAAAACTTCCCATAATGGCTGGTATGTCTGCAACTTTGTACCCGATCATGGTTTTTGCGACATAAGGAATGGTGATGAACATCGGCGAGCGGATGGAAAGTCGATACGGGAATTTACCGCGACCTTCGCCTCCTCCTTGAATGTAAAATTGCGATGCCCCTCGGGTGCATTCGTAATTGCTGAATCCTGTTGCTCCTTCTGGAGCTCGAGTTGGTGCCTTTTTGAGAATCATCTCATCACCTGGATTGTAGTAGGTGTTCGCTCCACCAGGGATTTTCTCCAAGGCATCAAGCACCATCAGGCACGATTGTCGCATCTCTTCCATGCGAACTCGATATCGATCGTAACAATCAGCGCCCTTAATCGAGGTTGGTTTCTCAACTGCAGGTTCCCAATCGACTTGATCGTAAACAGAGTACGGATGTGCCCATCGCACATCGTAATTGACGCCTGCAGCACGGACGTTTGGACCGGAGACGCCTGCATTCACCATATCCTCAGCTTGTGCATAACCCACTCCTTGAAGACGCACCAACCAAATGGTGGATTCATCGAGCATCATCTCGTATTCATTGATTCGGTTTTCGAACAGTTTGATCTTTGCGCGAGCGCGATCGGCGAATCCAACTGGTATGTCTCGCTTGACGCCACCAACGCGAGGGAAGTTGTAGTGCATTCTGGACCCACCAAGTTCCTGTAGAAGATCGAGAAACATTTCGCGGTCGCGCATGCACCACGTCATCAACGTCAAATTTCCAATGTCTGGACCAAACGCTCCGAGCCACATCAAATGCGATGCAAGGCGTTGCAATTCGGCGGCGATAAGGCGAACAAACTCCGCTCGTTCTGGAACTTCGACTTCCAACAAATCCTCTGCAGCATAAATGTACGAATTTGCCCATGTCATTGCACTTACGTAGCAAAGCCGGTCACAGTACGGCGTTACTTGGGTAAAATCTCGTGCTTCCGCAATTTTTTCGACACCGCGATGAATGTAGCCGAGTTCGGCTTCCGTATCCACCACTGTTTCTCCGTCGACTTTGACTCGGAGCGTCCACAATCCATGGGTCATCGGATGTTGAGGGCCCATCGTAATCCACATCTGTGCCATAGGTTCACCTCACTTTACGCGGCCCTCATCCGAAGGTTTGCGTAGAAACCCTTGCGCATCATCGTACATCTCGTTAAAGTCATGATATCGAATGTGATGTTGTTTTTGCAACGGGTGGAATCCATCTGGGCTGTCGTGGGGATTCAATACACGATGCATGTTCTCATGCCCCTCAAACCGAATTCCTACAAGGTCCCACGTTTCTTTTTCGTTCCAATCGGCCCCAACCCAAATGGATTGTACGCTCGGAACAACTGGAGAATCACCCTCTGGCAAATCGATAAGAACCTCGACCTCAAGAGGGATGGACTGGTCTGTTAATTCGCTCGCTTTGAGAACATCTGCAGTAAACGGTTCAACGTCACGCACCGGTTGGCGCAAGAAGTGATAAGCGAGTCCCCAGTTGCGTTCACTGCTTTCGGGATAATGCGTACCTGTTATCATCGAGCAGTAGTTAACACCGGCATCAAATCGCATCCACTTTGCAAGTGCAATCCAATGTTGTGGGGGGCAGGTCAATCGAACGAAGGAAAACTTGACTGCGTTGTTGTGCTTTTCTGTTGAAACGGTTATCCCACTACCGCCAAATTGCTTTTCAGCACTTTCGGCAAAAGCTGCAACTGCGGCTTCATTCTGTTCCGCCGAGATGCTCATTCCCATGATCAATCCTCTCCGACAATTACAGGTTTTTCGCCATCTCGGCCGGTACTCGGTGCACCACCAATGCGGATGATTTTCTCTCGAAGGAGTCCAAATCCATCAATCAGGGCCTCAGGACGAGGTGGGCAACCCGGGATGTAGACATCAACAGGAATAACCGTGTCAACGCCTTCAAGGATGTTGTAAGATTGGAAATATGGCCCGCCCGAAATGGCACATTCTCCCATCGCAATGCAGTACTTTGGTTCGGGCATTTGTTCCCAGAGACGAACAACTTTGTCGGCAAACTTCTTGCTGATCGGCCCATTGACAAGGAGCACATCGGATTGACGGGGTGATGAGCGGAAAAGCACCCCAAAGCGATCGCCGTCAAATCGAGGGGTCGCCGCTGCTGCCATTTCAATAGCACAGCATTTGATTCCCAGGTGGAGTGTGAACAGTGATTTGCGGCCGCCCCAATTGAAAAATCGGCCTGCGAGTACGGACAAGAGTTGTTTGATTTTCGTGGCCTTCAGAGCCTCGTCCGTGACATCACCTACAACTTCAACAAGGGCACGGCTGTTGAAGGCTGTATAATTCTCCCCAGATTCCGCCACTTTCTCACCTCAGATGTAAATGCGGCCCCGCTTGCGGAAGACATACCAAACGCCAAGTGACATGATGGTAAAGAACAGCCCAATGATTGCAAGACTTGCTTCTGCGCTTGCGATGTCGCCCCCAACCTTGCCGGTTTCTTCTGAAACGATCATGCCTCCGAGGACAAGGAACATGAAACCCACGTCGAAGACGAGGAAGACGATGGCATACCAATAGTACTGAAAGTGGAATTGAATCATTGCATCTCCAATCGGTTCGCTGCCGCACTCAAATGTGGAGAGGCGGCGCGGGTACAGGCTGTGGTCACGTTCATACCCTTCCAAAAGGTAGGATCTGGTGATGTGCGGTCGAGATGGATCGGTTCGTGGACGAAGTGCCCATGACATGATAAAATTCGTGAGTGGCATAAGGATGCCAACAATCGTCAAAAAAGCGATTGAAAGATAGGCGCTAGGCACAGAACCAGTATCGACCATCCGTCATCGCCCCAGACAGCATCCGCTCTCTTGTTTAACCGACTTGACCACCCTCCATAAGCGTTCCCAAAACACCGTAAGATTCGGGCCTTTGGATTTAGGTTACCCTAAACATTTTAGGTTCCCCTAAAGTCGAGAATTTCATGTCCGCTGAGGGGAACATGCTGACTCTCGAAGTTTTGTTCAATACCTCGTTGGAAAACGAACAACACATGGAAGAAAATGGGTGCACTTCATGCATGGATTTTCATCAGGAACATTCGAACATTGACGTTGTAAAAACGGTCAAGTTAAAAGAGAAGTGTTGCAAGCGATACGAACGCAAGAAGAAATCGCACTGCAAGAGGTGTCCAGAGGGCAACAGAGGAGTTGCATGAGTGCTTAACAAAGCGTTAAGACTGTGGATTTGGAGGAAGTAAACATGGGCGATAACGGTAACCTACTGATTGGATTTGGAACGGAAACTGGCAACTCTGAGTTGCTAGCAATGGACGCACACGAAAAAGCGGGTTCGATGGGAATCGAATCAAAGTGTGCATGTCTGGATGAAATTGAATCTTCGGACTTGATGGATGCGGGTTATCTCATCATCGTTTGCAGCACCTGGGGCGACGGTGAACAACCGGACAACGCTCAAGATCTCTACGACGCTGTAGAAGAGCTCGGTGACGATGATCTCTCTGGCGTCGAATTTGCAGTCCTCGCTCTTGGCGATACTGCATTCGACCTGTTCTGTGAAGCTGGCATCCAATGGGATGAAGTTCTCGAGTCCAAGGGTGGAACGCGATTCTACGACCGCATCGACTGTGACACAGATTACGAAGACGAAGCAGAAGAATGGATTGACGCTGTCCTAGAACAAATCTCATCCTGATGCTTCACAACGCTAAGTCACTTCGTCGCCTGCTTAAGACTCAGTTACGTCGACGACCGAGGAAGAAGATGATTCCTGCTAGCACAACAAAGCCCAAACCGAAATATGTCAACGTTGAATCATCAGCAAGACCAAAGAACCCAGTTTCCAAATCACCGGCCACTTCAAACTGTTGATTCACGCGACCGATTACGCCGATCTCTTCTGGCTGGACAGAAATTGTGAAGTCGAACGTATCAGACAACTCCGCTCCGTACGGCGGTTTTATTTTCACAGTAATCTCCATTACTTGACCCTTCTCGATTGTGCACAGCAGTGAGGACAAACTGATGACCGTACAATCGTCGTTTGGATCTTGAAGTTCAATTTTCCATCCACGCAGATTCTCCGATGCAAAAATCTCAGACTCCGTCTCAATGTTTCCGTCGTTTCGTACAAAGATGGTGAACGTCTTGCTTTCAGGGTAAACCAAATCAAACGAGGTTTGTTCAGGCTCAAGGATGTTCAAATTGAAAATTTTCTGCACGCTTAAGGAAACTGTTGCCTGACCTGTCCTGTTTGCAGTGTTGTTTTTGCTGGTCACAACGATGTAAAGATTTCCGCCCTCTCCAGTAAGGGTTGCGCCATTAACCTCAACGCGCAATTCAAGATACATCTCGTAAGGGCGGATTTGGTGACCGCTGGTTATGTTTAAGTCGTAAACCATTGAGTCTCCAGCGATTTTTTGCGAATTGTAAACATACGGAGACCCAGAAGCATCGAACACAAACTGTTCGCTTTCATTGTTCCATATTCCGAAGCCATAAGGGACGCTTAACTCACCATCCGATGCAATCGGCAATCCTTTGGAATAAACTGTACGGGTTGCAATTCCGTTCAAACCTGAAAGTTCAATCAGCGCTGTATCGGCTCCGTTGCCTGCGTTTCGAATCCAAAAACCGACGGTCTCTTCATCACCAGGAGCAAGGACCAATTCACCCGTCCGACCGTCTAGGCCGCCATCTTCTAGACGGACGTCCATTGCGTAATCCCTGGTTGTCAAATACGCAGTGAGGCGGAGCTCACGCTGATTGTCAGGTATTCCATCGCCATCCTCGTCGATGCTTTTGGAATCACCCTTGTTGGTGATGCGAATTGTAAACGTAGAATATTCATCTGTGTCGGTCACCATCACGACAAACGTGATTTGTTTTTCCTCTCGAGCATCGACAGAAACCTCCGTAAATCGATTGCCTGCCTCGTCTTCAAAAAAGTAAGACCAAGGAGGGGATCCAGTTTGCTCAATGACGCTCAATCTGAAATTGTCCTCGACGTTACCTGTGTTCTCTATGATGAACGGAAACGTAACTTCATTTCCATCTTTTCCAGTTTGCAACGTCGTGGTTGAATCCACCTCAAATCCGTGAACGGCAGCCACAGAAACGGAGAGTGTTACGTCATCGTACGGTTCGCCTCCTGCGTTTGGAGCGATGGACAAATCGATGTTGACAACCTCGGTTGCAAGCGCATCTTCGGGCAGTGTTACTGTAACATCAACCGTATCCTTCCTGTTTGGCGTGTGTTTTGAATCGAGAGTCACCACAGACTCTTCCAGTTCAACCGTCCAACCGGTTGGCAAGGACGATGTCAATATTCTGAAAGTGTCCACACCATTGCCAGCGTTTTCGACCGTAACGGACGTGGTTGCGGAGGTTCCAGGTTCAATGTTGTTCAACTGCGAGGAGGTCATGGAAATGGTTGCTCCATAGGACTGACCCACAGTAACGGTTAGTTCCGCATTGCACTTGAGTTGTGTTCCGTCTTTTCCTTGAATGTAAAGTGTCTGCTCTTCACCTGCATTGACCGAATCGTCGGGGCTTACTTTGAGCGTGAACGATTTTGTCGCAGCACCATCGTAAGGAAGCAAGCCGCTCGAACCACCCACAACCGAGACCCAGGCTGATTTCGGACCTGCTGCTGCGACTCGAATGGTCCAGTCGGAGTTGCCTTCGTTGGTGAAGGTTGCTGATACCGTGTCTTCACCGTCCGGTTGAACGTTCATCATGGTTTTTGAAAGCGACAGGCTGCACTCCTTCAAAATCGGAACTGTAACATCGAAGGTTTGCGTATCACTTGTATTTCCAGAAGGGTCGCCGGATACAGTACCCGTAATCTCCCAACAGTATTTGTCCGCTTC
>CALBFP010000219.1 GCA_937894115.1 uncultured euryarchaeote | reverse complement strand
TCCACTCGTATCCTTCCAGAACACGAAGGAACATCCTTTCTCTTTTCCTTCATTCTTTTCACAAGTGTAAGAGAGTGCTGTTTCTGTTATTGGCGCTTGGCATTTTGGACATGTACCAATTGAATCATCGTTAGAAAACAATACGGCTCGGTCATGATCACGGATCCGTGTGACCAAATCTTGCGTCTGCTCAATAATGGAATCCATGTATTCTTCAGCAGCAATCTCGCCTCGCTGTACCGACGTGAGCGCTGCTTCCATTTCCCCGGTTAATTCGGCAGAGGTAATCCATTCAATTGGTATCCGTCTAAGGATTTCTATAATTCTGATTCCATGAGGTGTTGCGTTTAATGCACCGGATTGTTGACGAGAAATGTATCCCCTAGAGAGTAATTTTTCGATTGTATCTGCACGCGTGGCAGGTGTGCCCAATCCTTTGCCATCCATCGCCTCAGCAAGTTCCTCATCTTCGATGTCTTTTCCTGCCTTTTCCATGAGGGAAAGAAGTCTTGCCTCTTTGATTCGCGATGGAGGTTTGGATTTTTCTTCACTCCATTCATAGGATGATATGCTTGCTTGTGGAGAATGGGTTGTTACAGT
This sequence comes from uncultured euryarchaeote, assembly GCA_937894115.1. Taxonomy (GTDB): domain Archaea; phylum Thermoplasmatota; class Poseidoniia; order Poseidoniales; family Poseidoniaceae; genus MGIIa-L2. Next base: position 7,472 of record CALBFP010000219.1, on the reverse strand, counting down.
GCCCCATCCGTCTGGGTGACTCAAATTCTTTGGAACAACTTCTCGCCATCCCAATTCCGTATACTGCTGTGCTTCTTTTACAAATATTTCTCCACGTAAATCAGCAGTTCGCTTTTGTTTCTCAATTTTGGCTTCACCATACCACGATGCAATGAAATTTTTGGAAATCATGGTAAAAAGTCGTTGCTCGTCTTTACTGAGTCCTTTGGTTGGCAAATTTCCTGTTGGTATGATGGCAAAATGGTCGCTAACCTTTGCGTCGTTGAAATTTCGATTCACATTTTTGAGACCGTTTTGAGTTAAAGCGCCAACAAATGTTTCCAGTTCCTTGATTTGTTCTAAATTTGCGATGGTCTGATCGATTGTTTCTTTCATATCGGTTGGCAAGTATCTCGAATCCGTACGAGGGTAGGTCGTTAATTTGTGACGCTCATACAGCGATTGCGCTACGTTGAGCGTCCGTTTGGCTGGCCATGAAAACATGGAATTGGCTTGGCGTTGAAGGGATGTCAAATCAAAATTGAGGGGCGGGCGCTCTTTGCTGTTTGTGATTTTTTGTTTGACAACAACTTGCTCCCCAGAGTCAAGGAGTTGTTGAATTCGTTCCTTATCGTCGAGTGTCATGACCCAGTGAGTCTTCGTATCCTCTGTCGACTTTCCACCTTCCCATCGTCCCGACCAAATGCTTTGTTCTCCCTCAAATTGAGCCGTAAGAACCCAGTAAGGTGTAGCGATATGGCGTAGAATCTCCAATTCATGATCAACGAGTATCGCCAATGTAGCGGTTTGAACACGACCGATGGATATGCGTTCGGTTCGTTTTTTTGGCAAAAAGACCTCTGCTACACGAGAACCATTCATACCAATCAGCCAATCAGCATAACTACGACTGTATGCTGCATCTGCTAAGGTTTGATACTCTCCTGAGGGTTTCCGACCATCCCACGCCCTTTGAATGGCGTCTTTGGTCATGGATTGAAGCCACATACGTGATACTGCTGATTTCGATTTTGAATGCTTGTAAATAGTCTGAAAAATCAATTCCCCTTCTCGCGCCGCATCACAAGCGTTAACGATTTCTGTGACTTCCTTATTGGACATCAATTTCTTCACAGCTGTCAGTTGTTTTCTCGTAGATCCAGATTTTGGTTTGAATTCAAATTCATTTGGTATGAAGGGTAAATCATTCACTGTCTTTCTCCAATTCTTGAACTCAGGATTATAGTCATCCATGTATTTTAGTTCGAGCATATGACCAACGGCCCATGTGACAACAATGTCATTTCCAGACCAATGTGTGGCTTCTTTTTTTGTAATGTTAAGCACCTTTGCAATATCTTCAGCCACACTTGGCTTCTCAGCAAGAACTACAATGCTCATGGGAACAATGCGTTTGTCGACAATACTTGAAGGCTCGCGAGACTTGAAATTAAACAGATAACTTATGTTATCTGAATTTTTATGTAGAATTTTGAACACTCAGCCGATGAATCGTTTCATCCCAGTTCTTCTCCTCATCTCGGTACCCGCAACCACTGCAGCCGGGATATCCAGCTAAGAGCAATTCGGAGCACATTTGCAAGAGCTCAGATTCGAGTTCATCAACACGATAAGGAAGCCACAATACATCCAAATCCTCCGGTTGTTTTAACTCAAAATCAAACAAAGGTTGTAAATTCCTAGAAACTGAAAATCTACCCGTTTCCAAGGTTGGAAATTCCAGTCGCTCTGGCATAGAATCCGCCATGAACAAAATGAGCTTATTCCAATGATTCTCACTTTTTTTAGGAACGGTGATGACCAATTCTTGTTCAACGAGTAAGCGCCGTGCCCCTTCCCGTAAAGCCAACCAATACTGAGAATTGTCCTCCATGATGCCTCCAAGAAGCGCAAGGATTGAAGGATATCGGTTCAAGCAGCAACCATGGGCAGGCTCTTCCGCTGGTTTTCAAGACCGCTGTTGGCCTTGCAAGATTCGGAAAAGGCGCATTCACGATCGTTATTGCTGCTGCGGTTGGCATCCTCAAATCCCGTTTTCCGTGGGATGTTGCGTTTCGTATTCAAACCAAGATCGTCCTTGAACCTCCAATGTTTTGGCATGACATATTCACATCCATTTGGTCTTGCAGCCGGAATGGACAAACGAGCGGAAGCACTTCGCGGTTGGGAGTCGATTGGTCTCGCCTTCTCTGAAATAGGTGGAGTCACCATGTTAGAGCAAGCGGGAAATCCTAAACCTCGAATGTTTCGACACGGTGGTGACCGAGCTTTGATCAACCGAATGGGTTTCAACAATCCTGGGAGTGAAAAGATTGTTGAACGTCTGAAGCGGTCTCAACAACGTTTAATTCCGGTTTGGGCAAACTTGGGGAAGTCAAAGGTGACACCACTCGATGAGGCCAAAAACGATTATTCTACCTCATTGCTCCGTCTTTGGCCGTATGTTGACGTCTTTGTAATCAACGTGTCTTCGCCAAACACTCCAGATTTGCGAAAATTGCAGCATGGAACTTACTTGAAAGACATTTTAACCGAGTGCATCAAAGTCAACGAGTCGTGTGCATTGGAATCAAATTCCTCAAAAAAACCTCTGCTCATAAAAATAGCACCCGACTTAACCGTAAATGAACTCGAAGCAATAATTGATGTTGCAATGGATTGTGAAATTGATGGAATTGTTGCGACAAACACAACAACTGAACGTCCGAATCGTTCACACAAGGTCTACGATGAAACAGGGGGTTGCTCTGGATTGCCACTTCGACAACAAAGCACGGAAATGATTCGACACATCTATTCCTACACCAATGGGAAAGTCCCGATAGTCGGCGTGGGTGGTATCATGGATGCAGACGATGCATGGGAGAAAATCACTGCTGGAGCAACACTGCTGCAAGCATACGCCGGTTTTGTTTTCGAAGGACCCGGTCTGACAAAATCGATTGTTCATGGATTGAATAAGAAATTGAAAAATTCTGAATTCCAAGACATAGCTGATGCTGTGGGCTCAGATCACAGATGAAACGGTCATGCAGATGTTGAAATACGGATGATGTTTGGACAAGTTGATACAATGCTCTCATATCGCAACCGTCTCCTCCTCATTGGTGGTGTCGTTACGATAGCCGTTTTAGGAACCATATTTTTGCAGGCTCCAGAACCAACACTCACTGTGGATGAGTTGATGGAAAACAAATCCACCCATCTGGGAGAAGAAGTTGCAGTTCGTGGTGAAGTCCGTGATGGAAGCATCAATGAGTCATCGATGACATTCGTACTGGAGGGAACAGATTTTGACCTCGTAATCGATTATTCCAATGCGGGATCAATTTCCAACGGTTTGGGTGACAATCGAACCGTGTATGCTGAGGGTATTTTCACCTCAACAGATGGGTCATATTCCCTCGAAGCGGACGTTATCAAAACCTCTTGTCCATCGAAATATGAAGAAGAAGCACGACTTGAGGAATCGCTTGATTGAAATACACCCCCCTTACAGGGTCTGTTGGGATAGGTGGGGAGCTAGGCGTACCCTGTACCACAAATCGTCTTTATGGTGGGCTGAATGCCTTGGGGCGGCGAAAGCGGCTCATGGGTTCCTGCATGCGGACGTAGATGTCTCGCCCCCACATGATCCGGGTGTTGTGAACCGTTTCCGGAGGGAAACGGGAATCAAATAACCGGGGGAACAGGTCAGGCCGGGAACGGAGCATCCCTACCTGGGGCCATGGGTGCTGTGGGGATCCGGGACGGAGAAAGTGTGTAGATACGGCCTGTGCGTACGAGCGTCCACCCGAGGATTCCCACCTAGATGTCAAAAACAACATCAGAATACCATCCTGGTCCTTCAAATGTCGGGACTTCGTTCCATGGTGAGGCTAAAATTTCTCCTTGACCGACCTGGTCCACAACCAAATCGTATCGAGTTACTGCCTTGATTTCTACCTCTTTTTCTACGTCGCTCGATGCAACCCACGAAACTTGAGCCTGAAGTTGAACATCGTCTTGATTTTCTTCAATCTTAACCGAACAATGAACCAACCATTTTTGTTCAACTTCATCCATGTAGAGAACCTCCTCCAGCCATTTGACAAGAAGCAAACCATTCATGTCATCATGGATGGGAACGCTACAGGTCCAAACCGAAGTGTGGCGAACCGAATCGGTGGACACGTCTTTAGAGAGCAAATAATTCTGCATTCCTAATGTGGTTTCCTCGAAAAGCCTCGCCCGTGACGAACCAAATGATCGCAATCCAACATCAGCAGTGGTTGGCCTTGACCAAGAACTCAAGACATGCACCTCAGCGTTTGGATACTTGAAGAGACCAAGCGATTTCACCAATTCTGTCGATCATATCATCAAGACGGAGAACAAAGCGATCTGTGCGGTCTGCAACAAGAATGCATTCACTCGCAGCATTAGCGATGTGAGCGGTTTCTTCGACTGAAAGGCCAAGCGTAATTGCCGTGGCTACCGCTACAGCTGCAGCATCGATTAATCCAATCATTTGTCGAATTTCTTCAAGCATGCATTGAACGTGAACCGTTTCTGTATTCCTTGAATGAATGGTAACACCGTCTTGCCCTTCGAGGATAAGCAAGTGATTCCAATCGTTTGTTTCAAGCAATATCGATGCGGCTTCTGCACCTGTCGCTGCTCCTAGTCTCCTTCGCATCAATTCCAATCCTTTGGATTGGAACAACACCCAATCAACGCCTTGCGTTCTATGCAGTCCGGTTAATTTTGGGTCGGCAATGATCGGCACGTTGTGTTTTTTTGCGGCTGCAATCAGTTTTTCAGCACCTTCATCGTCTAGGACACCCAATCCGTAATCAGAGAGGATGAGGCAAGAAGAATTCGGAATGCTTTCAATGGTTCTTTGAATCAAATTATTAAGCGCAGGATTAGGGATGGGATCATCGTCTTCGATGTCCCAGCGTAACAGCAGTTGCTCGCCCTTTACGAGTCCCTCACGTGCGCCTAGAAGCCTGGTTTTTACAGTGGTGGTCCGTTCCTCAAGCACTGCAATTCCAGAGGTTTCGACACCTTCTTCTTCGAGCATTTCAAGTATCGCTAGTCCAGAATCATCGTCCCCCACGACTCCATGCAAATGGCTCTTCAGACCGAGTGAATCCAATCCACGGGCCACATGTGCAGCAGCTCCAACATCAACATCTCGAGAGGTTTCCTTCAATACTGGAACAGGTGCTCGGGAGTTGAGATTGTTTGCAAAACCATGAATGTAACAGTCCATCATAATGTCTCCTACAAGCAGTACTTTTGAAGGCTTGATGTTTCTCAACCCCGATTGAAGTTTTTTCAAAGCATCGTGAACTTTCGCATCATCATCGCTCATACCCATATTTCATCCCTCAATTGCATCTTGTAATTCTGCGAGTATCATTGCGTGTTCTTGTTGGCTTATTCCCGTCTCTTCTCGCAATGTTTCAAGCATTGCTGACTCGTCATTTGTGATGACTCCATCGAACAGGGCAGTTTTCAGGACAGAGCGATAAGCATCATGTTCTGGTGGAATGTACGGTTGCAGCAAGGCTTGATTGAGGATGCGATCATGCGTGTCCTCATCAATGTCGAATGCGATTTTTACTGTTGTCAAAAGGGCTTCCTCTTCTTCAAGAATGACCCCATCAACAAGTGCTTGTCGTAACATATCCAGATATATTTCTTCAGGAGGGGGTGCGTTTGTCTCCCGACGTGCTTCATTGGACAGACGTCGTACGCGTTCTGGATGCATCCCGAGAAAATCTACAACTTCATTGAGTAAAAGTTGTTCATCTTTCGTAATTCGACCATCCTGCCAAGCTCGAGCGAACATCCTTCGAACCAATGCTTCACCAGCTTGTGCATCGAGTGAGGCAGAACCTTCGGGATGCGATACAGGTGACAAGACTGGATTGGCATGGACAACGAGGTTCTCATCAACATGTGCAAGGGTTTCAAGTGTTTTTTGTGAACTTGTGATAAGCGATTCCAAGAGTACTGTTTTACCGTCTTTTTTTACAGGCTTTGACGATACCTGAGTGAGTACCGACTGCGCACGCTCCCTTCCTTCGGGCGTAAGCGAGTAAACCCTTCTGCGTTGACGGGCACCAGGGACATGGCGACTTGTGGTGTCGATGAAGTTCTGCTGTTCCAAACGTTTGAGTGTTCGAGGTACATGTTTTCTTTGCACGTGTACAGCAGCTGAAATTCCTGCCTGTGTGAGTTCCATTGGCGCTTCCCAGTTGTTCTCGGGTAGTTGATGATCAAGCAAATGAAGCAACGTCCTCTCCTCTGTAGTCAACGTTCCTAAGAACCCGTCAACCATGATGCTCCCCGTGTTGTATGTTACGGTGGTAGTCCTTAGGACAATCGGTCATCGACGCAACAATATGGGGGGAATCTCACCTAGCATCATGGTCCGACAACAACGAAAGTTCAAGCCGAGGGCACGAACAACGAGGGCCATCACGTTCGAGGGAGATGGAGACAACAATCTGCAAAAGAATCATGCGCCAGTCGCAGATGGAGCGTTCTGGAAAATCCCACCACCTCTTTCGACGCGTCTCTTTGAAAAAAGTGCTTTAGGTCATCGTAACGACGACGGTTCAATTACGTTAACGGCTTCTGAAGTATTGTTTTGTCATTGGCATCGGCATGTTCCCCTTCCAAGTGAGGATTGGCTGGAGGATGAACTTGAGAACAACCCACGACTCATTTATGAGGCCATCATAATGGACTCAGGGAGAAACGGGGGGGAGATGATTGTGCCCTCTATCCATCGTCCTGAAATCAAACATCAACTCGCATGGGGGGTTCGTTGGCACAGAGATCGCAACCACTTGAAGGAAAGGCCTCAGGCATCGATATCCATAGCGGCAACGCACGACGAATTGGATTGGGATGAGTTGTTGAATTGGTGCATAAAAGCACAGCAAATGAATGTTGATGCTGAATTGTTTGTCATCGACGAAGAACTTGATGTCACGATGTACAAGCTAATGTTAATCGAACCAAAGGGTGATAGGATGATATGGGATGATATGAATCAAAACCAAAAAGATGAATTTATGGGATCATGGAACAATCGTACCAATACGAACCATGGAAGTTACGTGCGTCATGAGCAACCTTGGGTATGGAATCAAATTGGAATCGAACACATGTCTGGCAGAGTGCTCCGTCAAGAAGAGAATACATACATTCAACAGATGATCAAGATGGAAGAAGAATCAACTTCTGATTCACGAATTATGCACGACCTGCTCTCACGAGGGTTGCTGCTACGACCTGGGTTCAAGTACGGGTGTCGGTGGAGAGGATATGATGGAGATCTGAATGAGTCACACGCTCCTTGGTTGATTCAACCACGAGGTGAGGCGGCAACCACATGGCAGGGTGTGTGTCTGAGTGTAAGACTTGCAGAAGGTGTCCACAAACAATGGGTTTGTGGCATTGAAAGCAACGGT
>CALBFP010000218.1 GCA_937894115.1 uncultured euryarchaeote | reverse complement strand
AACCAACAGCAACGGAGGCAGTTCCTATGGAACCGGTAACGAAACCGGATCGAACGGCGGAAGCGTTCTCGATTCAAACGGAAACCTTGTTTCATCGGGTGGAATTGGAGGAGGAAAAATCTTCATCAACGCTGACGTCATTGAAATTTATGGAACCGTTGACGCATCCGGTCAAGACGGTGAACAAGGCTACCGCTATCAAAACGGCTCTGGAAACGGAGGTTCAGGAGCAGGTGCTGGATCTGGAGGAAGCATCCTCATGTACGCCAACGAAGTCACAATTGGATCAGCCAGCGGAGGATTCGTTCTTGCCAAAGGTGGGAACGGCGGCGATGGCGCTGATGGCGATTGTGTGCAAGGGTCGGTATGCATTGGCATGTACGACGGTGGCCATGGTGGCGGCGGTGGATCGGGTGGTACCATCGACATCCGAGCAAACAGTGCTGCAAATCTTTCCATATCCTCAACTGCGACAATATCTGCACTCGGAGGGAGCGCAGGTCTCGGCGGTGCACCCTATGGAACTGGAACTACAGGGACCGCAGGTTATTCAGGAGGAAACGGAACTACGACCAATGGAATCTGGGCGGGCTGGAGCACATCCAATCCACCGCCTCCTCCACCAACGAACGGAATACCAAACCCATGCATTGGCGGTGGAACCAATGCCACAGGTACCATCGTTTCCGATGTTCTTGAGATCAATGATGCTCAATCAACTGCGACACAAGCAAGCGTATTGCCCGTTTCATGCACGGAATTGTCTCTTCACGCTTCAACCGATATCGACTACTTCGAAGTCCAATTGGTCACCGGCGTTCGTTACTACGTCAATGTAAGCTTCTCCCATGCAATCCAAGACGTTGATGTTCGTTGGGAAACCGCAACAGGTGGTTTCCTGACATCAGGTACGTCGGTGAGTGATAACGAAACCCTCAGCATAACAGCCACGCAAAACCTTACCTCGTTCATTAGCGTGTTTCCTTACCTCAGTTTTATTGGTACGACCAACCCAATCACCTACAACATCACCATAGAAACCGACAACCCTGGAGGTGGCCAAAGTCTTGAATTGGCCTTCGTCAACATTGTCAACAAGACAAGTGCAACCGTATCTTTCGCTGACCTAGTGACCAACACCACCTACAACTACTCAACCGTCGTTGCTCAGGACATGCTCGGCAATGCATCGATTTCCTACAACCTCGGAAACGGTACGTTCAATTCCTCAAACTCTACGAATTATGCATTCGGTGTCAATTTTAACTCGGAAAACAACCAATCCACACTCAGCGTGCGCGTGTTCTTGTACGATGCAAGTGGAGCCCTCCTAACAACCGGTTACGATCAGATTGACATCGATGTGATGGCTGTCGAATCAACATCGTCAACAACCGGTGAAATCAACCTCACCAACCTTAGCGTAGGAACCACCTATGATTTGCAATGGATGGTGTACGATGATAGAGCCTACTTTTCGGCGCTTATGGCCAACAACAGCAGCATTGCCTCTGCTCTTAACGCATCGACGATCGATCGACAAACCTACACCTTCACACCGCAAACAGAGACACGCGACTACAACATCACATGGGCAGGCCCTACAACCTCCAACATCCACGCATTCTTGGCTATATTGAGCGTCAATGGGACGGTTATCGATTTGAACAGCAGTGAGAACTTTTCTGCTTTCGGTCGCGACTACTTCATACCTCAACTCCCGTCCATCGTCATCAGCAGTGTTTCCTCAAGCGTTAATTCTTCAACCAACGATGTGACAACACGTGGACTGGACCTTGTTGTTGGTGACACCTACAAGTATCGAATCAAGATTCTTGATTCGGGGAATGCAACGGTCGCCCAATCTCCACTCACAACGGTCACTGCAACGTATCAAGGGATGAGCCTTGGCACCTGGAATTACACAACACCTTCGATATCTGGAACCTATTGTGCGCTTGCGGAATTGTATGAAGTTGATGGAACGCAACGTATCGGTGATACGGTGTGTTTCTCACTAACCTTTGATTCGGATTTCGATGGCATTGCCAACGAGCTTGACGCATGCCCAGCCAGTCCAGCAGGTACGGTTGTTGACCAGTACGGTTGTGCAGCAAGCCAACGGGATACGGACGGGGACGGTGTAAATGACGACATGGATGATTTTGTCAACGATCCTTCTCAATGGTCCGACCAAGACGGTGACGGGTACGGAGACAATCCAAATGGAAACAGTTCCGATGCGTTCCCTAACGATGGAACCCAATGGTCCGATCAGGACGGTGATGGGTACGGAGACAACGCCAACGGTACATTCCCAGACGCATTCCCAACCGATTCAACGCAATGGTCCGACCAAGACGGTGATGGATACGGCGACAATCCAAACGGAAACAATGCAGACCTTTGGACCAACGACAGTTCGCAATGGGCTGACTCTGACGGTGATGGGTACGGTGACAACCCGAGTGGAACAAACGGCGATGCCTTCCCCAACGAAGGAACCCAATGGTCCGATGTAGACGGTGACGGGTACGGCGACAATCCAAACGGCACCAATGCAGACGCCTTCCCAACCGACGCAACCCAATGGGTCGATACCGATGGCGACGGCTATGGAGACAACCGAAACGGCAACAACGGAGATCGCTTCCCAACCGATGGCACTCAATGGGCCGATCAAGACATGGACGGATACGGCGACAACCAAGCTGGAAACGACCCCGATGCTTTCCCCACAGATAACACTCAGTGGTCGGATGCTGATGGCGATGGATACGGTGACAACCAGGGTGGAGCAAATGCCGACAAATTCCCCGATGACAACACACAGTGGAGCGATCTTGACGGTGATGGATACGGCGATAACGCCAATGGAAACAACCCCGATTTGTGCCCAAACACACCGTTTGGTAAGACGGTTGATTCAACTGGATGTGCCGACAGTCAATTGGATGACGATGAGGATGGAATCAGTAACGATGTCGACACATGTCCTTCAACGCCTCCTGGAGAAACCGTGGACTTCAATGGATGCTCAACAACAGAATTGGATGGAGATCTCGACGGAGTCAACGACGCCTTTGACGATTGCAAATCCACGTCGTTAGGTCTGGAAGTCGATGCAGCTGGCTGTGCTGACTCTGAAAAAGATACGGACTTGGATGGTGTGTCCGATGACATTGATCAATGCCCACTAACGCCGCAAGGCAGTCCTGCCAATATGTTTGGATGTTCTGCAGAACAACGCGACCAAGACGAAGATTCGGTTGCAGACAGTGATGACCTGTGTGCCCGGACGCCGGCTGGAGAAACAGTCGATTCAGATGGATGTGCTGAGAGCCAAAAAGACAGCGATAACGATGCTGTATCGGATGCTGAGGACACGTGTGCTGGAACTGCACCTCTTGCTTTGGTCGATGAAAACGGTTGCAGTTCCTCACAACTCGACGACGATATGGATCTTATCTACAACGACGAAGATCTCTGCCCTGCAACACCTACGGGTGAAGCTCCCAATGGTGACGGTTGTTCAGACAGTCAATTGGACGACGATGGAGATACGATCAGCAACGATAGGGATCTGTGTCCATTGACGATACCAGACCCTTCACTCGATGTGAATGGATGCGTTTCGAATCAACGTGATTCGGACAACGATGCTGTTCTTGACAACCGAGATGATTGTCCAGGAACCAACTCGACCAGCGTGGTTGATGAGAACGGTTGCGCACTGGAACAACGCGATTCGGACGGTGACAATGTCTACGACCACGAAGATGCTTTCCCAAACGACCCAATGGAGCATCTGGATTCCGATGGGGACGGCGTGCCTGACGGAAGCCAAAACATGGCTTCGTCAGAGGATTCAGGATCTGGATTCGTAATCTACACGCTCGTTGCCATCTTGATTCTTGGAGCACTCGCAGGTCTCGGAGTTATGCGTCGGTCCAGCAACGTTGCAGCCTCAGAAAGCAGTCCATTCACCCAAGAGGTAACCGCTCAAGGTGAAATGGAAACGCAGATGCTTGAACAGGAAGCAAAGACCGAGGATGCGGCAGAAGCAACGAATGAGGAATGGGAAGAGAACGGTGTCCGATGGCTTCGACAACCGAACGGCGCCCTGTACTACCTGGATGCAGAGTCGAATCAATGGGTTGTCTACCAAGAAACGCAATAATGAGCACTTCTTGACAGCAATGATTTTGATTCCTCGCTAAGAATAATCTCGCATGGAGGGTGAACTTCGTGATGACAAGGTGGCTGAATTCGCTCTCAGCGCCATGGTCAGCATGATCATGATTCTCCTCTTTTCTGCCATTGTCGCTGGAGTGGCGCTTATGATGGTTGAGCAGGCGTTTATGCAATCACGCACTCAAAGTACCGACCAATCAGAATCTCTCAATTCAGTACCCTTTGTTGTTGTGTTTGAACTTGAAGAATTGGATACGACGGGAAACACAAATGACCGTCTTTACATCATGTTCAAGTTACCATATTTGAGTGATGCAATACCCGATACTGATATGAAATGGGCGCTGATGTGTGATATCAACGATTACACCGATCCACCCAAAACCGGCATTGCCCACACGCTTGAATACTCGAGTGGAGATTTTAACGCAGCCACAGATCTCAGTGGTAGCGCAGAAGACGATGCTGCGATTGATGAATTTGTGCAGGGCACCTATTACCATGTCATTCTACAACTGTCTGAACCAAACGGTGCTGGCATGTGTGACTTGGTTGAAGATATGGCTGCTACATTGGTCATCATAATTGAAAATGGGCGCACCACAGAACTTGATTTCTACGTACCAAATGGCGCCACGACAGGGTACGATCTCATGAGTTGATACGATGCAGGACCAAAAGGACAACTTAGCCCAAGTAGGAATTGGAGCAATGATTGTTTTCATCGGCTGCTTGATTGCTGTAACCTCGTCGGCATTTGTTATGATAGGTCAACTTGAAAGAATCACCCAATCCACTCAGAAAACAATTGCCGTTGCAACCAATGAAGCACATACACAGGTAATTTTCGTCGGAGCATGGATTGATGACATCTTCGATGATTACCTATTCATGATTGAGTATCAAAGCCTTGGTGAAGAAGTTATTACAGATGATATCGGCTTCGTCCTTTGGTGTGAAGACGATGGCACCATTTATCGAAGAACAGGATATCTTGGTGATCCGTTGACTTCAGCTCCTTCAACGACGACAATTTGGGAAGTAGGGGATGATCCTGCTGACGGGATTCCAGATCGGCTCCAATCCGGAAAGCGATATTTCATCATTGCCGATGGGGGAGAGGGCTCTGGTTTGGCGGGAAACGAGAACGGAGGCATCATTGACGCATGCGGTCCGAAAGACATCTTTGAAAAAGGAATTACTGCTTACTACTCTATTTTTCTTCCAAATGGTGGCCACACAACCCAAGAATTGCAAGTAAATCTTTTCGAAGTAGGCGAATCAATAAGTTGAATCGGCGAAGTCGTTAACTGACACATTCGCTTCGCATATTCATGCAAAAAGAACCCACAAGAAGCAACAGATTGCTAAGGCTCAGGCTCCTGAATCCGTCATCATCAACCCAGAACATACGGGAATAGACACCGAAAATCCTCAAACAACACCCTGAGCATGCATGGCCTCAGCAATCTTGAGGAAGCCTGCAACGTTAGCACCAAAGACGTAGTCACCATCACGACCGTATTCCTTTGCAGTTTCGTAGGCTGCCTTGTGAATACCGACCATGATTGCATCGAGTTTCTCATCAACTTCTTGGCTGGTCCATGAAAGTCGAAGTGAATTTTGGCTCATTTCCAGACCCGAGGTTGCAACACCTCCAGCGTTGCTTGCCTTACCTGGAGCGAAGAGAACGCCGTTCTTTTGGAAGACTTCAACAGCTTCCGGCGTGCATGGCATGTTGGCACCTTCGGCTACTGCGATGACATTGTTGTCTACCAGCATTTGTGCTTCAGCACCGTTCAGTTCGTTCTGTGTTGCGCATGGAAGTGCGACATCAACATTCACGCCCCAGAGACCGTTCGGTGTTGGTTCTGGAGCTGATGCCGTGAACTCGACTCCGTCAAACTGCGCTGCGTATTCAGAGATACGGCCGCGTCGGTTGTTCTTGAGATCCTTAATCCAAGCCAACTTTTCTCGGTCGATGCCTGCAGGATCGTGGATGAATCCACTGGAATCCGACATTGTAATGGGTTTTCCACCGAGATCGAGCACCTTTTCACAAGCATATTGTGCAACGTTTCCAGAACCTGAAATCGAAACCAGTGCTCCCTCGAAGGACTTACCTTGAGCTGCAAGCATTTCACGGGCGAAGTAGACAAGACCGTATCCAGTAGCTTCAGGACGGATAAGGGAACCGCCATAGGAAAGACCCTTGCCAGTGAGGACACCCGCTTGGAATTCATTGCGGAGTTTACGGTACATTCCGTACATGTAACCAATTTCTCGGCCGCCAACACCGATGTCACCAGCAGGGACGTCACAGTCTTGTCCTATATGGCGCCACAGCTCCATCATGAAGGATTGACAAAAGCGCATTACTTCAGCATCGCTTCTGCCTTTGGGGTTGAAGTCGGAACCGCCTTTTCCGCCGCCCATCGGCAGACCGGTCAGGCTGTTCTTGAAAATCTGCTCAAAGGCCAAAAATTTGAGAATTGAAGCATTCACAGAAGGGTGGAACCGAAGTCCACCTTTGTACGGTCCAATCGCACCGTTGAACTGGATTCGGAAACCACGATTGACGTGCTCTTTGCCCTCATCATCGACCCAAGGAACTCGGAAGTGGATGAGTCGTTCTGGTTCAACGACACGCTTGACGATGTCGATATGCTCTGGATGACGTTCCAAGACAGGGCCGAGGCTTTCCAAAACCTCCCAAACGGCCTGATGAAACTCAGCTTGTTCAGGATCACGGGCGACGACTGCATCATAAATTTCTTTGACAACTTGCATAGTGGGGTTCCACCTTGAGCCTTTCGACCCCGAAACTGTTTCTAATAGTTGTCATAGAATAGAGTGCCAACCGCCCGATTCAAAAGGATTACAGAGGGCACACAGTCAAGAATCTCTGGAGTCTTTCTATTCGTCTTTGTCCTTGCTCATCCACTTCCGCCATTGCGTGAATTGCCTCTTCGATCATGGCATGTTGGTCAGGTTGAATCGACAGCATTCGACGAAGGTGATCGAGAAGTGCCCATTCATCTTCTGTAATGATTTCATCATCCAGAGCTGCAATCAAAGCGGATTGATAGGTTGAAACAGCACCCATTTCCATATCAAAATCCCGATCTTGATCAAACGGATTTGATTCTTCACCCCGAGCGATTGACAGACAGTATGCGGTATCGCTTGGTAATACGCCCAATGTGGAAGCGAGTATCCTCAGTATTGCAGCCTCATCATCGGTCACAATCGAATCCTCAAGAGCGGTTTCCACCAATTGGAGGTAAAGTCGGTTTGCGGGTGTATCGTCGAGCATAATCGTTGCATAGAGCCCCAATGTTTAAGTTCACCGTTCGTTTTTCTAATGTATTACATAATGTCATACATTTGTGTTACATTTATATGCTTGATTGGTTACCGTAATGTTAGAGGGAGACCGATGAGCAACACGAGCACACTGACATCGATTCGTCTTGATGACGATACGTTGCAGGAAATGGACATGCTCATTGGACAAAAAGGATTACGAAACAGATCCGATGTCATTCGTCTTGCAATCCAGCAGCTTCTTCACGGACAACCCAGACTTCCAGGAATGTCCAGTGTCCGCATTCCAATTGGACGTCAAATGGAACGTCACCTCGCATCACTCTACGAATTGTACGGTGTATCGCACGAGCAGGCAGCCTTGGAAGGCTTAACGCTCTACACACAGAAAAAGTTGGCTGAAGCACAACAAATCCAAGATGAACTCGATAATGTCGCAGACCAAGCTGGTGCTGTGACGATGAAACGTAAGGAATACCACGAATGAAAATTGGTGAGAGCAGAGAGGGGATGGGATGAATTGGCACGAAGAAGATGAAACGCTTCCAAGTGCCTCCTTCAATGCAATGCAAGATCGGTCGGACTTGCATGGCTTAGCAACCTTACGATTGCGTGCTCGTCGTGCACGACGCGACCAATGTGGACCCCAACACCACAACCCCCACAGCCCCCCGGATGACGGACGGGGGGACTCTGATTCCACACCCGTCTCTTGACGGTGGAAGCCCCACACGTGCTGCGGACCCCACTCCACAGCACACTTGACAAAGCCCTGCGAATGCTTTGGACACGAATCCTTTAGAGGGGTCGTCATTGTTCTCTCATTATGTCAGGTGACGAATCCTATGAGGAATCAGGAGAGATTCGTTATCTCGCGCACGAAGAGGCTCGACCCGGCCAGTTGGAGATGATCAGCGATTGCATGGCGACTTTGCACGCGAGAGGACATCACCTTGCAGCAGCGCCTACTGGAATAGGAAAAACAGCAGCAGCCCTTGCTGCTGCAATCGAAGTGGCACGTACCGTTGCTGCACCAAGGAAAATTCTGTTTCTTACATCGCGTCAAAGCCAACACCGTATTGTTGTCGATACGGTTCGGAAACTCAACGATCGAATCAAAGGAAATCAACGCTCCGTCACTGTTGTCGACATCATCGGACGGGAGTCCATGTGTGAAGTTGTTGACATGCAAACCGGTCGATGCTTGTGTGAACGAGGTTCAAGTGAATCCTCAAGACCGAAATCCAAAGAAAATCTGCGAAGCTTTCTCTTGAGTAAACCTCGCCACGTACACGAAACCGTTCAGGCGGCCAAAACGTCTTCAGTATGTGCTTGGCAAGTCTGTCGTAACACAGTGAAAGATTGCGATGTCTTGGTCTGCGATTACAACCACTTGTTTGATGATCGAATCCGAGAGAATTCACTCTCAGCGATGGGAATATCCCTGCAAGATTCAATCATCGTTGTTGATGAAGCGCACAATTTACCGGATCGAATCCGCATGGGTATGGAGCGACGATTTACACCAACGATTGTAAGAAATGCGGGCATCGATCTCGAGGAGTATTCTGAAACATTGGCAGAAACAGCTGCCGCAATCGGCATGGAGGGGTTAATGCAAAGGGCGGTGTTGGCCCGGTGGGCTTTGCATGTGATGAAATCCTGTAGAGCAAAATTTGCTGAATTTTTCCGAGAATTGCTGAACGAACCCGCAGAATTTGAAGAGCGACGTGTGGAAATGATTCGTATACGCAACGTCTTCACCTCTGCATGCGATGAGGTTGAAGGTAAAACCGGGCAACAAACGCTCCAACCGGAACAGGCAACCTTCATTGATTCACCTGGGACTGGCCTCGAGCGCTTGAAAATCCTGCGCGACGTCCTTCTTGAAGTTGAAATAAAAGTCGAAACGGATGATGAAGATTCCAATACGGACATCGATGCCCATAGGATTGGGCAGCTTCTCGACAGTATGCTTCGGTTTGGTGAAACTTCCGCTCTGGTTTACGTGCATGATGCCAAAGGAAAGGAGGGACGCATCACTTCACATTTGCTCGATCCTGGGCTTGTTTCTGGACCTGTATTCCAGAGATGTTCGGGCAGCGTATTGATGTCCGGCACGCTCTATCCGCCAAGGATGTATGCAGACTTGCTGGGCATCGGTGGTGGGAACACCACGAGTCGCCAATACGATTCACCGTTTGCAAACCAACGGCGACCGGTTGTGGTGGCCAAGGATGTCACAACACGATATCAGGAGAGAACAAACGACAACACCCAGCGTATCCGTTCACATCTCCAAGCATTGTGCGATGGGTCACCTGGTCACATTGCTGTGTTTACACCATCATATACGATGTTGAACGATTACATCGGTGAGGGACAGTTCCATGGTGTCGTGGTTCGCATGGAAGATCGTACGTGGTCAAAACACGACGTTGACCAAATTCTTGACGTTCTCGACCGAGAAAGGAAACTGGGAAGGCGTGTTTTGTTGGCTGGAGTTTTTGGTGGTCGTCTCTCAGAAGGAATTGATTATCACAACGGTTTGCTCGACGCTGTTGCGTGCATCGGCATTCCAAATCCACCGCCTTCAATTCATCAAAAGGCCCTCCGCACCTACATCGAAGAACGGTTTGGTCGAGCGAATGCTTGGCGTTATGCATCCACTCAACCTGCAATAAATTCCATTTTACAGGCAATGGGAAGGCCAATTCGAAGCATTGATGACCGAGCATTGATCCTTCTTCTCGACAAGAGAAATACCGACAGAACTTATCTTGAGTGCTTTCCAAAAGACATACGCATGAACACTACTTCTCAGCCTGAAACGACAAAATCCTTTGCGCGTCGATTCTTTTCAAGAGTCCATCGACAATCCGAAGGTTCATCATAACCCATTGAGAGGAGAAGCCATGAGCGAGTGGGAGCGTCTGACTTTAGCGAATGAAGAAAACGATGCAGAGAAGAGCGAACTCGCATCAACACCAGAGGCTTTGCACCAAAAATTCCATGAAAGCGCTGACCACTTGCATGAGGTAAGAGACATGCATACGCACGTCCTTGTTCAAGCAGGCATGCTGCCAGAATCTCACCTTGCTGATGTAGATCCATCCCAACGTCTGGACTGGATGTTGAAGGAATTGCACGGGATGCGCGACCCAGACGGTCTTACCATTCCATTGCGAGGAATCGCATCAGAAGACCTTGAGCTCAACATTCAAAAAAACGATTCAGAAACACGAGTTCAGATTCGCATTAAAGAGGAAGGTCATGAGCCGTTTGAACGAATTCTGCCTCTAGTAGGCAACGACCTCGAGGTTCGGGCCCACTTTGCAAACGGTCAGTTGCGCCTCCGCTGGTAGAACATCAGTACTTCTTGTAACTGAGTTCGGTGATCATTTTGTCCAACGCACCTTGGGCAGATTGCTGATGTGACGGCCCCAACTCTTCCCGACTGTAACGAGCCATCTCAAACATGTTGTCCAAGGATTCAAGCGCATCATCACTGATTCCTGGTGTAGCTTGACGAATCGCTACTTCAAATTCCCGTACCGTTTCAAAGTCACGACGTAAGAGGCCGCGGGTTTGGAGCGTTCCACACAAGTTCTGATAGCAATTGAAAATCGCTTCTCGAATTGCATCACCCGCTGCGAGGAGTTCTGCAGTGTATTCAAACACCTCGGACATTTCCGACAACAATTCATTCTGACGTTGTCGGCGATAGTAGACCGTAGCCAGTGCTACTGCCGCTGCGAGGAAGACCAAAACAACATACGTCCAAGGACTGATTTGAGCTGCTTCTGCTTCATATTCATATTCGAAGGCGAATTGTCTGTTGTTGTTGAACAAAAGCAGCGTTGATTCGGAGAGACGCGGATCTGTAATCACGATATCAAGGGTTACCTCGCCGTACTCCGAGGCGTCACCATAGGAACCTTGTGCGAAATCAAATTTGGCGATACCATCTGCATCTGTCCGGTAACTCTTCCTATCGAGTTCCGTGCCGTTTCCTGCCTTGAGAATGAATTCAACTTCAATGCCTGCAATTCCTTGTTTGTTGTCTTTGGCGATGATTTCCAATTGTCCGTCGATTCGCTCATCTTCGTTTTCTTCGACCACATCCAAATCAACTTCGATTTCAGCATCGACCTTAATGTAAATTCGATGAACTTCCGATGCTCCATTGATGTAACGAGTTGAATCTCGTGGCACATCGAGGCTGATGAATTGATCACCAGGCACGAGTGTGCCGGGTGCGGTTATGAAGATGCTGAAGTTGCCGACGTTCCACAAGGTTCGGTCAAGATCAAAACAAGAGGCACCCTCGAAGTTCTCAACACAGTTTGAGCCGTTTCCGACATAAACGATGAGGTTCTCAAACACCTCTCCGATGCCACCTACCTCTGCAACACTTCCCTTCAGTTGTATTTGATTGGTCACATCTCCTCGTACCGATACTTGGGAGGAATCTGAATCAATGGTTATGACGATGTCCGACCAGACCACCACCGTTCCGTTGGTAAGCGTGCTCAAATGCTCCTGAGTACCCTCAAAGACGACTTGCAGAACGTGATCGTTGCCTCGCTCCAAATCCATCTCAGCATAAACTTGTCCTGCAAAGCTTCCATCCTCTGAGGTTGTAAGTGTTGCAACGAGTTCACCGTCCAAATAAACCAAAACGTTCTCGTTGTCAATCCCGTCTTGATCGACGGTATCGATATCAAACAATCGTCCAGAGAACGTCCAGAAATCTCCGCGTGTCGCTTCGATTCCATCGTCAAATTGCAGCGTCATTGCTGAGCGATGAGCCAAGAAGAAACTCTGATTGGCATAGCCTTCACGGTAGTATCCTTGCGCAATCACATTTGCTTCAAGCAGGTTGTCCCCGAAGTTGAAGAAATCCTGAACCGTCCACTCGTAGGAATACTGCCCGTTCGAATCGGTGGTAACTTGTCCCAGAACAAACCCGTCAACCTTCAACTCCACAACATGACCTGCAATGGGTTGCAATTGGTTGTCAAGAACGCTTCCTGCAATGATTGTTGTATCGGTTACTGCAAGTGGCGATGGGACCGTAACTGTAACCAAGATCTGGCTGAATATGGTCCAGGTTCCTGATGCTTGACTTGGAAGGTAGAAGACGCTACCGTTGAATTGCGTGTCGAGAGAAATCGGTCCAAGTGCAGCATCAGCGGGAACCGGAATAACTGCAGTGAAGCGTCCGGATTCATCTGTCGAGACATTGGTCATCCAAATGCCACCGAGGTAAATGTCCACACTTTGATTTGGTAATGGAATATCGACGATGTCCAAAAGTCGCCCTTGCACGGTCATTGTGTCCTCACGGTTGACTTCCCCTGTTGGCGTGATCAAGAGAATTTGCGTTGGTACACTGACGTTGAAATCAACGGTTGCACTGCTTGGCATGTAGAACTCAGGGTCAACCGAGTCACCAATGCCAACCGGGTCAACCCAATCACGGCCGCCTGTAAAGCGCACCTCTACCATGTGTGGGCCCGAGGTTGTCGACTCAGGAACGAGGTAGGAGATGGAATACGAACCTGTCAGAGCGTCGCTTTCGATGCTTGCAACAGGTACACCGTCAACAAACAGCCGAACAATGGCGACGGAAGGAGAACCGTCAACGTACAGAGGCATTCCAAGGTCATCCAGCAGTGTTCCGTTAACGTAGAGTATTTCGCCTGCGATGAGAGATTCTGTATGTTCTAGAATCGTCATGTTGGTCTCGGCGAGCGTCACAAACTGCGTCGAGGCATTGTAGCCCATGATGCCTGTAGTGCCCAGTATTCCGCTATAGGATGCAGTAACATCGCTGAATCCGATGGATGCATTAAACGGCACGACAAGGCTGCCCAACGCCGTTCCGTTTGCAAACGTGGTCACGGTCACTGAAACTGCGTCGGTTGCGTTGGTCGCTGGCAGACTGAGGGTCACTTGCTGTCCATCCATCGGCGCGCCGAGGTTGTCCTCAAGCAGGATACGAACATCAAGTACAGTTCCGCGTTCGGTTCGATCGTTCAATGATGGTTGTCCCAGAGCATCCAGCGAGGGTTGTAAGAACGTAATTGTGGAGAACCCTCTGCTGTCGAAGGTGGTGTTGTTTTGCGAGCCGATGTAGTAGTTGACAGTAGGAACGATCGATGCCTCAAGGACGTGGGTACCCCTCTCAAACCCGGGCGAAAGGGTGATGCTGGCATTCCACCAACCACCATCCTGCACAGAACCGTTGCTGACTGCGAAACCTGTTGGTGCGTTGTCAATGGTGAAGAGAATGTTGGAAATCAGACGCGAGCCGTCTCGATTTTCAAGGCCGCTTCCGTTGTCTGAGACAACGCGACCTGAAACATTGAATGTTGAACCGGCTGTTGGATTGTCCGTGATTGGATCCACAACCATGAATGTGAGCGAGCGCACGGTTACGCTGCTGAGATTTGCCTGAGTTGGAAGCAAATCCGAACTGCCGTTGTAGTAATAACTGACGACGACCAATCCGAGTGGATGACTCAGCGGTACAGTGAACGACGTATTGGCAATTCCAGATGCGTCGGTCGTGACCGTTGGCAGCCACGTTTCATGGAATGTTGTCGTAACATCCCGGTTGTCCAACGGTCGGAAATTGAAACTGGATTCAACCAACGTAGCGCTTAGATTCACAGTTTCTCCTCGGTTGATGAGTACAGGATTTCCGGGTTGAAGTCCTTCGAGTTGTGTAACTCCGAAGACAAAGACTGAGGAGGAACGGTTGGTCGGCAGATAGTACGGTGATGAATCCTCGACGACCTCAACAATGAGCGTACGTGGACCCCGTACCGTCCCGTTGTTCGATGTGTCGGTTGGGACGGTCAAATTGAAACTTCCATTCGAGAGCGTTGGCACCCCACTGCGCAAACGTTCTTCTGGGTTCGATTGCCAGTACACGTCCAGTCTGACTCCAGAGACAAGGGCGCGTGTCGGGTCGTTGCCGTCAAGAACTTGCCCTTGCATGTTGAACGGTACACCTGCAGTAATTGTCGAGGGCAAGACATCGATTCGAATGTCGGTTGGAACCTGAACGGTCACGTCAATAAGTGTGCTGTTACCTATGCGGCGGCTGTTTCCGATGGCAAGTGGATCGGTTAAATCGTCCGCAACAAGCATTTGCAGCACATAGTCTCCAGGCGCAAGGCTGGAGCTCGACCACGTAAAGGAGGCATTACCGTTTGCATCGGTTATTGCCGTACCAATCGATTGATTTGAACCTCCAAAGTCCCATATGTATTCGACAGTGACTCCAGAAACATTGGACTTGTCGGCGACATCGAACACTGAGGTGTTGAACGTAACTTGATCGCCCGAAACAAACTCGATAATGCTGCGTTCTTCTTCAACGAGGAACTCGGATTCGATACCAACGACCAAATTCGGTAGAGATGGAGGGTTTGGAGGGACGGAGGAGTCAACAACTCGATAGTATGAACCGCCTTCTGGAGCCATTGATTCAAAGTTGAAATCAACGTTCACTTGATATCCATTGGAAGGAAGTGTTGTCGGCATCACGACGGTCAAGTTGAATTCGCCTGTTGTGTTGTCGAGCATTCCGTTTGCAAGGTCGATTGGGAATCCATCGGCGTCGAGCATGATTACGGAAATAACGGTGTCGTTGCCAAGAACTCGCTCGGTTGTGAATTGGCCGTCGAATATGTCGCCAACGATGTAGGTCGTATTTCCAAGGTGCGTCCAATCTTGTAGCACACTCAAGTTCCATCCTATCTCGGCTTGGACGCGTATCTTCTCCGAGGAGCTCCCCGGCTGATACAACGTCGAACCGTTGTATTGGATGTCAAAGAGATAGTCGCCTGGACGCAAGGAAGAGTCAAGTAGCCATGACAGGGTAATGAGGGAAGAATCCGGGTCAGAAGTGGTGTTCACCCATGTCCCATCAAAACTAAAGGAATAATCGCCAGGGACTGCCAAACCAACTTCGACACCCATGTGATCCGATATTTGTACCAGAACATTGGTGGGTTCTCCTCGAAGTTGAGGCGTCGCAATGACTTCGAAATTGAGGATTCCAACCAAGGCATACGGGTTGGGATTCGTGAGGTTGGCATCGTCTGTCGACTCATAAAGATCCGGATAAAAGCGTAAACGCACTTCCAGAATTCCTGCTGCAACGTTTACATCCGTTGCATTGAGGAAATGTTGAATGCTGAATGCGCCGTTTACTGAAACGTTGAAAATTTCGTTCCATTCTCCTCCACTGTTGTTCTCACGCATTGAGAATGAAAGATTTCCTGACATTCCAACCGGAGATGCTCCGATGGTCAATGCGGTTCCGTTGATGTAGATGTCATCGTTGAGATACAAAAGACTGGAATTGAACTCGGGTCCTTCAAGCGTAGCGGTAAGGTTTGGAGCATCGCGAATGTCCAACGTGAAGGCTTTTTCAACCGGGCGCAGATGATAATTTGGCCCTGTTATGCCATCTTCGGTTTGAACCCATCCGTTGTAACCTATGGTTGCACTCACATTGGTTTTGGTTTCCAATTCATCCAAACTGATTTCAAACGACCAAGTTCCGGAGGGACTTACCTCCGTCGTCAGATTCTGTGCCCCGTCGATCGATGAGGTAAACGCCAGCCATACGGTTGAATTCACCACCAAAGAAGCATCGGTGAACGGCAGTTGTTCATAGCCAATGAATCCTTCAATTGTCGTGGTAGCACCCGCTCCGACAATTGGAGCATCGATTGCACCCGGCGAAGTATGGTTGAGCGTGGCATCATCTGTAACGTTCATCCACCAAGAATTTGCAGGACCCGTCACAGTTGAATTGGCAGTCAAGATGGTCTGGCCTGAAACATAGCCTTTCTGTTCGACTTCGATCATGATGGCTCCAAAACCTGGTTCGATCATCTCAACAGGGGCACCCTCTATGGTGAAAAATCCGTTTGAGTCGGTGATGTTTACCTCGAGCAAACGTTCTGGCGTGTTCAGACCTGGGACACCGTCAAATGCAGCAACCAGTGGAACGAGATAGGCTCGTACAATGTGTTGTTCAATTGCGGTTTGATTTTCGAGGAAAAGGAGGTTGCCGCTGATGGTAACGTTCCCATCGCTTCCGTCTCGGTCGAAATTTGTTGGCGAGTACTGAACGTTTCGTAAATCGAGTTCAGCAGCGTCAGGACATGGGTCGAACGGTACCCATCCGAAATCCAATCCACCGGATGAGGCGGATTGCTGAAGTCGTACTTCTGCCCATGTGCGCAAGTGCTGAGCGCCAACAGCATAGCCGTTTCCAGTCCAATCTCCTCCCTTGAATCCACTCACCAAGCGGGCAGGTATTCCAATCAAACGAGCCATGGTGACGTAGGTTGTTGCAAACTCAGCGCATGTTCCTTCATTCGCCACCTCAAGCATGAATTGTGCCAAATCTTCTCCATCAACGAGTCCAGAACCGTCAAAGTTGAGTTTGAACTCTGTTGAAGCGTTACCGTCTCTAAGGAAGGTTTGTAGCGCAAGTGCTTGATCGTATGCGTTCACTGCCGATGCGTCGTTGACCACACCGTTGGTGATGTTGAAAACAATCGAGCGAGAGTCGGTCAAATCGGTGTAGTATTCGGGTAGTTCCGTCTCGTAGGGGAAGCCTTGGCCGGCGATGCTCGTGCCCGCAAGCGTGTTCCAATCAAAATAATACTCAGGCTGTTGCACGACGATCTCTTCGACAAAGCCTCCTTCAACCTCGTACCGATGAGTGTCGTTGGTTCGTGACAATATCACAGCTGAATCCGCCCAAAACGAAACGTTCGTCGTTGAGGCAGGTAGGGTCAGAGCTCCTTCGCCCACGGGGAAGTTGTACGTGAGTTGCCACGTGATGGTATCGTTTGCAAAACTGGTGCTTGCCATGTGAGTGAGATTGGTAAACGGTGGAATAACCTCTTCCAATGGATGAACAGCGTTGTCGTGCGTGTAAGAATTGCCGGTGGGAATGTCGTTGGTGTACTTTCGCCAGTACTTTTCGATATCAAGGTCAACAACACCCGTTGTGTTGTTGGCCCAAAAGATTACATCGTTCTGTGGAAGGTCGTCGGTCGGATCAAAGAGGTTGAACGGTGCTCCAACGCAATTGAAGAACCAAAATTGCTGCGGGCATTCTGCACCATCCAGCATCCCTCCACCGTCTGTGTCTGGATTGCGCCAGTCCGATCCTGTTGCGTTTTCAACTGCATCTGGAATTCCATCGTTGTCAAAATCATCAGGTAGAATGTCGTCGGAAGGATCGTTTTCAGGGTTGGTACTGTCGAAGTATTCGGTTCGATCGTCCACACCACCGCTGTCGGTATCGACCGATTGGTAATCCGTGACCCATATGTCGGTTGAACCGTTGGTGATACCAATGAACGCAAGATTGCAACCGGTTGTGTTTTCAAAATAGGAGTTGATGCCGTCTCCATCGGGGTCCAGCGTATTGAAACACGGTTCCGTCGGATCGGTATTATCGAAAACTTCGTCGTAATCGTTGACGCCGTCTCCGTCGGTATCGGCAAGGGTCGGATTGGAAAACCATCCATAGGTGCCGAGCAGTTCTTCCCAATTGGCAAGCCCATCGCCATCGCTGTCGGTGTAATCGTCGTCACAGTACGTGCGCGTTGTACCGATCGTTCCGTCTTGATTGGCTGCTGTGTGACAGAACGAACCGTTTCGGCTTTCGATTGAATTTGGAGTTCCAGTCGGAGCAGGAGAGACGCCTTGTAGAGCGTTGCTTGTCAGGGAGCCCGACAGGTACGTGAAGGCTGTAAACGTTCCCGAATTGTTGTAGTAACCTACACCTCCGTTCGGATTGAAACCGCTTGCGTCTGCAAGGAAGAGTTGATTTGCTGGGCTGAAGGAAACAAATGTTGTCACAAAGTTCACCAGGGAATCGCAAGGATCGGTTCCGTGACTGACGTTCCGTTCGTCCCCGTCATTGATGCCACCGAAATCGGTATCGGCAACATTCCATTCTGTGCAAGTGAGATTTTCTTCCCAGTTTTGGATTCCATCGTTGTCCTCGTCACCAGAATCTTCCCGCCGCGTCGGGTCGGTTTCACCTGCGTCAACAACACCGTTTCCGTTGGCATCTTCTTCGCCATCGTCAAATGCGTCATCATCGGTGTTGTTGTCCCGTGGGTCCGAGGCTTGTGCAGGGTTACCGTAAGCCCCGTTGATTTCAACACCATCAGGGATGCCATCGCTGTCGGTATCGGAACTCGTAGGGTCGGTAAGCAATGTCAATGCCTCATAGGAATCGTTGAGGCCATCGTTGTCCGTGTCACTGTCCTGTGGATTTGTCGAGGTAATTCCGTCAACTTCAGCAGTGAGTGTTGCACAAGCGCCTGGACCAATCCCCTGAACTGGGTCGCACGGTGAAACCGTTTCGGTTGGAACACCATCCGGTCCTTGCTGGAAACAAGGAACACCACCGCAATTGGTGGTCCATGTTGGGTTAACGTACTCCATGAGATTGATCAAACCATCACCGTCTGGGTCACCGTTTGCGCCGTCAGCGTTTGATGGACTTGTGGCATTGAGACCATTCGCAGCTTCCCAACCGTCGGGCATGCCGTCACCGTCCGTGTCCCATCCGTTTGGATCTTCATCAGCGATACCATCACCGTCGTCATCGTCGCTTGAGCAATCGGCATCACCGTCGTTGTCTGAATCGGACCCGTCAACTTGACCGTCTTTGTCGTCGTCAAATCCATTAGCACAAACGTTTCCAACTGGGTCTTCATCGCACAGAATGGTATTGCCTTGACCGTCACTTCCCGTATCACCGCATAGAGGTTGGTTGAATTGCATGGAATCCTCCTCATTCCAATCGTTGACTGGAATGGTTCCGTTCCACCAGACACCTTTGTCAAGCACACCCGTTGTGGCTGGATTGTCCCAATTTGAAGGCTGCAGATAGGAATATTCTTGCAAATTTGACATCCCGTCTCCATCAGGATCGCCAACTGCTCCGTCTCCACCTGTTGCAGACAACGGATCGAGTCCATACTTCCACTCCCAACCGTCAGGTAGCCCATCGTTGTCTGAATCCCAGTCTGTTGCTGCTGTATTGATGAGGTACTCCAAACCGTAGGTAAGTCCATCCCCGTCCAAATCAGAGGCTGCACTGACCTTTTCCACTCCGTACTCGATTGCACTCAAGGTCGAGAGGAGCATAAGCGCAACAAGAAAGACAGACTGTGCTACATTTCTACGTTGTGAGCGATCGACTTGGACAACGCCAGAATGGCGAATCTTCAGCGTCTCCGCGTCAATCATGCCCTATGCTCATCACAATAGCACATAAGGGAAATGGTGCGTTGTTCATACAAACTACGATTCATCTTCGTCGGTTTCGAGGTCCAAAAGTTCGAGTTCGATGTCATCAAATTCTTCGGAATCATCAGCATCATCGGCAACATCAGAGAGGTCGATCTCTTCGTTTTCTGATGCATCGAGAGTTGTTGGTTCAACCATTGCTGCATACATTTTTACCTTCATCTTGTTTTGACCTCGACGGTACAATCCAAAACCTGCTAAGACAAGAACCGACAGCATCAAAACAATTGTGGTTGATTCAGGATTTTCCAGCTCGCTCATGATCGAATTCAATATACCTGAGCTCTCCGTTTTGAATTCAAAGCTTGGCTTCTGAATGTAGCACTCTTCTGGATTGCAAATCTGATAACTCGTTGGCGTTACGGTGATGACGAAATCAACAATTTCCCCGTTTTTGACCTTATCGGGGGCATTAATTTGCATCGAAAAGTCCTCAGAGGAAAACGCACTGAGTGTGAAAGAGATGATGTCTCCGTCATCGAGGGTGGCTTCCCAACCGTCTGGTGCTGTAACCGAAATAACAACATCGACCTCTACGTTGTTCAAGTTATCAATACGGTATTCGACGTCAATGGATTGTCCTGCAGACACTCGAGTTGTTTGCGATTTCTGCTCAACCACAAGATTTCCTGGAATGACCTCCTCTTCCACTTCTATGGACAAGGGTAGGTCGAAATAGCGCGGTTCTTCTTCCCCGCTTGCCTCCTCCGCAATTTGAAGATAAACGGTGTGAACGCCGGCCTCGACCTGCTGACGAAGGGTAACTTGAACTTCAATATCGAAATACTGTCCGCCGGTGAGTGGTGCAACAAGGGCAATGTTTCCTTCGATGTCGGTTATGTCGTACATCCATGTTGCATACGCAGGATCGATGTCGATGTTTCGTTGCAATGCGGCTGGATTTTTGATGACCCAATTGGTCGTACCAGCGTCATCAGAAGAATCTGTGATGCGAACATTGTAGGTCACGGTCGAGCCTGGAGATACCGGTCCAATCTTACCCAACGTACCTGCATCGGAATCGGATATGACCTCGCCTACGATACCAAATGTACGGTGAACGGTCCAAGAAACCGGTGTCGTAAACACTTCATCCACGCTGTTATCGGAAGTTACACTGAGCCGTACAAGACCGATATCAACTGCGTCCCTCTCGAACGGTGGATAAACCTCCACCTTCAGAACCAACTTCTCACCCTGACCTATTGTAGGTGTCAACGAATCGATTCCCTGTTCCGTAAGTTCGGTGCCGGTGCCGTTTACAATAAACTTCAAACTCCATGCTACTGGAATTTCTTGGATGCGTATTCTGTAACTGTCGTCATCAAATCCTACGTTGTTGATGCTGACATAAAAATCACCGACTTTATCGTAGTCGATGTAATGCGATAGATTCTCGTTGTAGAGTTCTCTTCGATCCGAATCAAAGATTTGTTTTTGTTGCTCAACGTCTTCGAAAACATCAATTTGCGGTGGTCCGAACTGATTCACCTTCTCAACGTCGACTGCAAGGGATACCAGTCGTACTTGTGAACCGCTGTCTGCCCCACTGGTAGCATAGGCATATGCTTCAATGATAATTTGGTAGTTGTCGGCAAGCGTGCTCAAATCCTCAGGGGCCTGTACCGTTAGCAGAGGGTTGGCGCTTGAGCCACCGCCGCTTAACGTGTACCCACCTGGGCTGTCCCAATTCGGGTCCGACCAACCCGCGGGTAGAGACTGTTGAAGTTCCATCTCCACACGCAAATCAGAGCTTATCGAACCGGTATGGAGGACCGTCAATTCAATCGACGAGGTTTGTCCCGGCGCAACAAGCAACTTTGGGATTTGAGAAACTGGGAAATCAAGGAAGATGTCGTATTCAAGGAACGTAACACCCTGTGGATGTTCGTAAACAATGACATGCCCTTGCACATCGGTTATGACGAGTTTGAGAGGGTATTCTCCGTATTGAATACCGGATTCGTATGCGTATGTTGCGTTACCAACCAAACCATCGTTGTCGAGTTTGAGTTCGTTATCGTTGAATTCTTTTGAGAACACAGTACTCGCTTCGTTGGGCGTGTACAACAACAACTCAACCGATTCGATGTCTTTGCGTCCGAAAGCGTCTCGAACATCAAGTGTGAATTGCAATTCTCGATTCTCTGCACGGTGGGTTGGCGACCATTCGGTTACTTCTGTTTCACTCCAACCGTCACCAACTTCGTGGATTCTGACGGCCGATCCTGCAAGTGCATTGGCACGGAATTCTATTTTGGAGAAGCCGTTACCGACCTCTCCACCGTATGCCAGTTTAACATCGCAGGACGAACCAAGACCGGATCCGCCTTCGCAGTCTGCGGTAGCGCTGATTTCAAGTTTTAGCATTTTACCGTCTTGGGCTGTGTAACCATCCGAAGGGAGTTCCAAATCGATGTAGTAGAAGCCCCAATCGCAATCACCGAAGAAACCTCCACGGCAGGGGTTATCCAGAATTTCTGTGTGTTGACGGATTAAGTCCGAACCGGTGTAGAGTTTGAAGGTCACGTCAGCTGTTGATTCGTTGTTGTTTCCACTTTCGAATTGCATGATGGCGGTTATTCGAGCATTGGACCCTGATTCTCCGTATATGGTCAAATCCGAAAGAAGTTCGTTTGTGTAGAAACTAATGCCGCTGTTCAGAATCGATTGCTCGACGTCACTTCCTTCAGGTTCAATGGTTGTTAAATCGAGAGCGTTCCCCGAGTCGTCGCTGTCCTTCCCTAAAAAGAGGTCGTAATCCTCAAGGGAACCTACTGTGGAGAACACTTCAGATTCTTCTTCCAGTGCTGAACTAGCAGGTTGCTGCATTGGAATTAGAGCAAGCAGTAGGGAAATGAGAACGGCGATTACAAACGGTCGAGAAGACATGGCCACAACATCCTTTGGTAACCGCGAAGGGAGCGGGCGTTAAACGGTTTTGCATGATTTGTGTGAACAATCATGATTCGTGTGCAAGTTTGTTGGTATCGAGGGAGGGATTTGAACCCTCGAACCCATCTGGGACCGGATCTTAAGCCCGGCGCCTTTGACCACCTCAGCCACCTCGATGGCACTGGGACCCTGCTCCTGTATGAAATCCTTACGAAGGGTTGAGACTCCATCCACCATCGACAAAGAGTTCTTGCCCAGTTAGGTAGGGAGAGGTTGCGAAGAAAAACACAGCGCCAGCAACATCTTCAGGTTCACCAGACCGCTTCATTGGTATCGATTGAACAATTTTTTCAAAATGTTCGTGTTCCCAATCAGCGGATAGAATTGCCCCTGGTGCGACACAATTGACGCGAACATGCGGTGCATATTCACCAGCAAGGTTGAGCATCATTTGGCGCAAGCCTGCTTTGCTGGATGTGTAATGCGAAAGATGTTCCCAAGCCTTTCCTGCTGAGGTATCGGTCAGTCCAACAATGGAGCCTTGGACCGCAGAAAGCAATGGGAACAATCCTTGGGATATTTGGAGCGGCGCTTCAATGTGCAAGCGATTCAGAAAACGCATGGTCTCCATGGACAATTCCTCAATCGGTGTTTGGCTATAGACCGATGCATTGTGGACAAGAACATCAAGGCCACCTCGCTGTTGGACGAAGGGGTGATTCTCGATGGCCGAGATGAGCTGGATTGTTTCTTGTTCGCTGGAAAGGTCCGCCTGTAAAACGTCTGCTCGAGCGCCTTTGTCAATGAGATGATCTTTCAGCGCCTCTCCTGCTTCGACAGAGGACGCAACGTGAATCAATACCGCATAACCTTCGTTTGAAAATTTACGGATGATGGAAGCGCCGATGCGTCGGCCGCTGCCGGTGACGAAGCAGACTTTTTCAGCCATATTCTACGCTTTTCCTTCACACACATATATGCTCGTATCCATGCGAAAGATATCCCTGCGCCCCTGCTTAACTTTTTGGTGTTCTTTCATCTGGATTGAATTACGGGGGGCGATTGATGGCGAGAAATCTCAAAATGGCAAGTCAAAAACCCCCTCGACCGCGCCTTCCACCTTGGTTCCGAACAAAATTGCCATCTGGAGCGCAGCAAGCGCTTTTTAACGACACCATGGATGCGGTAAAGGACAACCAACTCCACACGGTTTGCCAAGAGGCAAAGTGCCCAAACATCCACGATTGTTGGGCGAGTGGTGATGCAACCTTCATGATCGCTGGAAAAGAATGCACAAGGGGGTGCCGTTTCTGTGCGGTTGGAACACGAAAAACGCCGCCTCCATTGGATGTTGATGAACCGCAGCACCTTGCAGATGCAGTAGCATCGATGAACCTTCGTCATGCCGTTATCACTGTGGTTAATCGAGATGATTTGGAGGACTCAGCAGCAGATCATTACAAGAAATGTCTCGCTGCTGTTGCACATCGATGTCCTGATGTAAGTTTGGAATTACTTTGCTCTGATTTGGCGGGCGATTTGGACGACCTCGCACATCTTCTCGAATCCAGTCCTCTGCGCGTCTTTGCCCACAATGTGGAGTGTGTCCCACGATTGGATTCTGTGGTACGGGACCCGCGAGCATCGTTCGAACAATCCCTTTCGATTCTGCGAGAAGCCAAACGACTTCGACCCGATATGTTGACCAAATCATCGCTTATGGTGGGCGTTGGCGAAACAGATGAAGAAATCGTTGAAGCGATGTATTTGTTACGCGATGCTGGGGTGAATCTGCTCACCATTGGTCAATACCTCGCTCCGTCAAAGAAACATCTTGCGATCGACAGATTCCCCGACCCTGAACTCTACGACATCTGGGCTCGAAAAGCGATTGAAATGGGCTTTTCTGGTGTTGCCTGCGGACCGCTTGTTCGTTCCTCATACAAGGCGGGTTTACTGATGCGAAAAACACTCGATGAAAGCAATACAGAGGAAATGATTGGTGCTTATGTGATGGTACAACCCAAACCAAGGAACCAACATACCTTAATGCCGAGTCATTGTGAGGTGGCTCAATGACGGAACGATTAACGGCCACTACGGCCCCGTACACCATCGGTATTCCTCCTTTTAGACCTGGAGAGGATGCCGACTTCGGTGGCCCGTTTAAGGAACAACCGGGCGATCTCTGGCGCCCTGATCCTGCCACATCCACTGCCGATGACAGCGCCCCTCACGCACGAGGATTGCTCCGAGTTCTGAACGACAAAGGCGAAGCCAAAGGTGAATGGGATCCTAAACTCGATGCAAGTGAGTTGATTCAAGGTCTTGAGTACATGATGCGTCTCCGTATTTTTGACGACCGTATGATCAAAATGCAGCGAACCGGTAAACTCTCGTTCTACATGCGTTCCTACGGTGAAGAGGCTGTCGCAATCGCTCAAACGATGGCACTTGAAACCCAAGATTGGGTCTTCCCATCGTACCGCCAACCTGGTGCACAATTTGTTCGGGGCAGAGATATGGTAAGCATGATTTGCCATTGCATCGGAAATACTGAAGACAACGTTCGCGGTAGACAAATGCCTGTCCATTACACCTACAAGGAAGGTCGATTCATTTCGATTTCTTCACCAGTTGGTACGCAATTTTCACAAGCTGTTGGTGTTGCAATGGCCAGTGCTTACCAGAAAAAGGACGAAGTTTGCATTTCTTGGCTCGGCGATGGAACCTCCGCACAGGGAGATTATCACTACGCATTGAATTTTGCATCCGCCTTCAAACCGCCTGTAATTCTCAACGTTGTCAACAATCAATGGGCAATCTCAACCCATGCGAATCTCGCAACCGGTGGTCGAACGTTCGCTGAACGAGGTTTAGCCTACGACATACCCTCGTTCAGAGTAGACGGAAACGATTTCCTTGCGCTTTACAGCGTTACCAAGTGGGCGCGCGATCGAGCAAGCGCAGGCATGGGACCAACGCACATCGAAGTGTACACTTATCGCGCTGGAGCACATTCTTCCTCGGATGACCCATCGGCTTACCGGCCAAACGACGAGGCTTCATGCTGGCCTGGAGGCGATCCAATTCAACGTCTAAAAGACCATCTTGTTTTAATTGGCGAATGGGATGATGAAAAGCACGAGGCACTGGCCAAGAAAATCGATGAAGAAGTAATGGCAGCCTACAAAGAAGCTTGTGAATTTGGCGATTTAGCATCCGGCCCCTATCCACCTGCTTCCACAATATTTACCGAAGTCTACGAAACAGTCCCTTGGCACATTCAAGAACAGCGAGAGGAACTCGGGAAGTGAAATCTATGGTCGACATGAACATGATCAAATCCCTGAACTCCGCATTGTCCATTGCCCTAACACAGGACGAAAATGTGGTTATTTTCGGAGAAGATGTAGGGTACTTTGGAGGTGTCTTTCGAGTCACTGAGGGTTTGCAAAAAACCTACGGACCACATCGGGTCTTCGATTCACCTCTCGCAGAGGGAGGCATCGCCGCAATTGCCATGGGAATGGCACTGAATGGACTTCGCCCAGTTGCGGAGATTCAATTTGCAGACTACATCTTCCCTGCTTACGATCAGATTGTCAATGAGATAGCAAAACTCCGTCATCGTTCGGGTGGTGAATTTTCCTCGCCGTTAACCATTCGAACACCGGCAGGTGGAGGCATTAAGGGTGGCCATCACCATTCACAATCTCCTGAAGCCCAATTTACACACACACCTGGATTGAAGGTCGTGTATTGCTCAAATCCATACAACGCTAAAGGGTTGTTGCTTGCCTCGATTGAATGCAACGATCCTGTGATTTTCTTTGAGCCGAAGCGTTGTTACCGTGGCCCCTTCTACGGAGACCCTCACAACGTTCCAACGTGGAACGGACACCCTGATGCAGACGTTCCAGAAGACCATTACATTGTGCCGCTTGAACAAGCACGGATTGTACGGGAAGGATCCGCATGTACGGTCATCGCTTACGGAACCATGGTTCACGTTGCACAACAAGCCATCAACGATTCGGGTATTGATTGCGAACTGATCGATTTACAGACACTTGTTCCATGGGACCGAGATACAATTGTTCAATCGATCAAAAAAACCGGCCGATGCGTCGTTGTTCATGAAGCACCCAAGACAAGCGGTTTTGGTGCTGAGATGAGCGCCTCCATTCAAGAGCGATGTTTCTACCATCTAGAAGCCCCGATTCAACGCGTCACAGGATGGGACACACCGTTCCCTCACACGACGGAGTGGGATTACATACCAAGTCCTCAGCGTATTGCTGAAGCCATAAAGAAAACACAGGAGGAATAAACATGGGAACGTTTGCATTCAAATTACCAGATATCGGAGAAGGCGTCGTCGAAGGCGAGGTTGTTGAATGGATGGTAGCAGTTGGGGACACCGTCAAGGAAGACGACCCAATTCTCTCGGTTATGACCGACAAGGCAACCGTTGAAATTCCAGCACCGTGCGATGGAACGGTCACCAAAATAATCGGAGAAGCGGGCGACATCCTCCCCGTGGGTGTCGTTTGCATCGAATTTGAAGTCGATGGTGATGGAAACACATCAGCAGACGGTTCAGAGGCGGTCACTGAAGAAAAGGAATC
>CALBFP010000217.1 GCA_937894115.1 uncultured euryarchaeote | reverse complement strand
TAATTGCTTCAAGCATGCTGTTGATTTTTGGACCCATTGAGCCAGCGGGAAACTGACCATCGTCGAGGTATTTTTTCGCTTCACTGAAGGACAGATGGCGATGTTCAACTTGATCTTCTTGACCAAAATTCGTGTATACAGATTGAATGCCTGTTGAGATTATCAAAGCCTCGGCGTCCAAGTCGACCGCAAGAAGTGAAGAGAGCCTGTCCTTGTCGATGACTGCTGGGATACCGTTGTAATGACGTTCCTGTTCGATGACAGGAATCCCTCCTCCGCCTCCGCAGATAACAACTGCACGTTGTTCGACGAGTGTTCGAATGACGTCCAGGTCGAGGATTGTCTTTGGCAATGGGCTGGCGACAACGCGTCGAGGACCATGTACTGTGGTGGCTATGTCCCAATCTCGCTCCATGACCTCTTGAGCCGATAAGACAGGCCCAACAGGTTTGGTAGGCAATGCAAACGCTGGGTCGTTTTCATCCACAAGCACCCGAGTGAGAACCACTGCGGTTCTCTCAGGTCTGTGACGATGTTTGAGAATGCTGTTGAGTTGTAGGGACAAGGTGTGGCCAATCATTCCTTGTGTCGCTGCAACCCACGCATCCATGCTGTGTGAAACATCGGAATCAAGCGACATCAATTCACCAACTTGTGGCCCGTTTCCGTGCGTGAGCACAACCGACCATCCAGCCTCAAGAAGATCGACAACATCACTCATGACTTTGGCGAGGACCAAGGCGTGCTCGCCATCCGAGGAACCGTCCGGAGGGGCCAGTGCATTCCCTCCGATGGCATAAACCACAATTTTGCTCACGCCACGTTCCTCCTCGCGTATCGTTTGATGCTTTCGATACTATCAGCAAACAACCGCTTGTTTTGCCCTCCATCGCCAACAGGTCGGACTTCAAACATGATATGTGAGAACGTAAACGGAACGACATGGCCAAAGACATCTGGATTGGTGATGTGCAAAACGGCGATTATGATGGGCAAGACGTCGAACTCAAAGGTTGGATTAAGCGAACTCGGGGGTCCAACAAAATACGATTCGTAGTGTTGCGAGATTCAACAGGAATCATCCAGTGCGTCGCAAAACGAGACGTCATTGGTGACGAAGCCTTTGAGTCCATCGCCTCAGCGTTAATCGAATCATCCGTTGTCATTAGGGGCACCGTTAACGTTGATGAACGCAGTGAAGGAGGGCATGAATTGGTTGTCTCTGGACTTGAAATCGTAGGTCCTGTCGATCCTGAGCGCCCCTTCCCAATTACAGAATCGGCGATGAAAGCAGCCGATGGCGGTGAAACGGAGTTCCTTCTGGACAACCGTCACCTCTACCTTCGAACCGGTCGTATGACAACAATGCTCAAAGTGCGATCCTCGGTATTTGGAGCAATTCACAACTATTTCAGGGACTTGGATTTCGTTGAATATCAAGCACCAAACTTCGTCGCTGGAGCGGTTGAAGGTGGGTCAACACTGTTTGAAGTACCGTACTTTGGGCGCAAAGCATACCTCACCCAATCTTGGCAACTTTATGCCGAGGCTGCGATGCCAGCTCTAGAGCGATTGTACACGATTGCACCCTCCTTCCGAGCGGAAAAGTCACGAACTCGGCGCCACTTAACTGAGTTTTGGCATGCCGAGATGGAGATTGCATGGGCTACCAACGACGAAGTGATGCACCATGGAGAAGGAGTTGTTCGCCACATCGCCTCAACACTTCTTGAAGAGCGCAGCAACGAGCTGCAGGTTCTTGGCCGAGACCTAGAGTTGATTCAACGCTATGCTGATACACCGTTCCCAAGAATGCGCTACGATGAAGCCATCGAAATTCTACAAGGAAAAGGTGTTGAAGTGGAGTGGGGGCAAGACCTCGATTATTCCAAAGAGAAGATCCTCACCCAAGATTTCACCGTGCCCCACTTTTTGACACACTATCCAAAAATAGCCAAACCGTTCTACCATCGCGAGGATCCTAGCGATGGGAAGTACGTTCTTTGCCACGATTTGCTTGCACCGGAAGGATACGGCGAAATCATTGGTGGCGGAGAACGAACGTGGTCGGAGGAAGAGATTCTCGCTCGATTGGACGAAGAAGGAACGCCAAAGGAGGCTTACCAGTTCTACATCGATACACGAAGCTATGGTGGCGTTCCGCACGGTGGTTTTGGCCTTGGTGTTGATCGTGTTTGCTCATGGCTGAGTGGAGCAGATCACATACGTGAAGTCATACCGTTTCCGCGAGATTCACGTCGGGTCACCCCTTGAGGCCTCCCTATGCCACCCATAGTAGCACTTGGTTGCGGCCTTGTTGGCGAATACGTTATTCATCGACTGGCGGATGACGGCCATAAGGTAACAGCAGTCGATATTCGGATTCCAAATTCCTTAACTGAGCGAACCGACGTAGCTTCTATAGAACAAGATGCATATACGTATGTAAACTCCTTAACTACTCCGACTGTTGTCGTCAATATGCTTCCTGGAAGGATCGGTCACGATGTTCGCATACCATTGATTGCGGGTGGACATCAGATCGTCGACCTCGCTTTTACTGAAGAAGATCCACAAACGTTGGATGCGATGGCAAAACAACACGCTTCGACCATGATATGGGATGTTGGAATTGCCCCAGGATTTTCGAACATGTTGCTTGCACAAGCGCAACGTGATTTGGGTCCAATGGATGAAATCAGCATACACGTTGGAGGGAATCCAACACAACCCGATGACAAATGGTCCTATATGGCGCCTTTTTCGCCGTCCGATGTCATCGAAGAGTACACTCGACCTGCGCGGATTATTCGATCCGGTGAAATCGTTACCGTTCCGGCACTTACAGAACGTCACCGAATTGAAGTTGAAGGAACGGATGGGATGGACGCATTCCTCACAGACGGTCTACGCAGCGTTCTGGAAACAATCGATGCGAACGACATGGCAGAATACACGGTCCGTTGGCCACAACACATCGACCGATGGCTTGCTGAAGGGCATACAATTCCAGAAAAAGAGCTCATTGAGGCGTGGAAATTCGACCAAGAGCGACCTGAATTTACGTGGCTTAAGGTGCGTTGCAGTGCCAAAACGTCCGTTCGGGAATGGACCGTTGTCGACTACGGGAAAAATGGTCATGGCTCAATGGCACGTACCACTGGACTTGTGACCTACGCTCTGGCTTCCTTGTTTGCAACCAAAGGGCCATCATATTGTGGGCTTGGACACGGCGTCCATCCACCTGAACATGTCAATGAGAACACTCTGAAACACGTCATCGAGGTTTTCGAAGAGCACGATGTTTCCATTTCATAACATGGGTTCATCGCAATGCGGACAAGGCATACCTGGTATAAACTCGCCAAGAAGAAAACCACAATTTGTGCAGATGCTTGTCAGGAAATCATCAACGTTGCTCATGATAGGTCTTTGAGCAAACTCGTTTATTATTCTGAGGGTGATGGTTTTGCCTGAGATTTTGATTTAATGTACTTGAAGAGAATTCGCGAGAAGATCATCGATGCAACGAAAATCAGTACAGCCGCCCACCATGGTGCATCTGTTGATTTTGCAAAGAAATAAGCGACCAAAAGAATGCCAATCCCATACACTGCTCTGAACGCTGAGTAAAGAAGGAACGAACGGAAGAGTGGATTTTCTTGGATGCGTTCAAGCATTGTCCTCTCCTCCATGGTTCGGCCAAGGAATCAGATTAATCAAAACTTCTCGACCGAGTTTCTGTTTGAAACATAGAACAGAAGTCCAACGATTGCGAAAAAGAAAGCTGCAACACCGATCTCCTCAGCCATACCATCACCGCCCAACATGCTTGAAAAGCCGCCTGATGCATCTCCTGTGGTTTTGCCCGAAACGGGAACCTCCTCCTCCAATTCAATGATGAAAATCAGAGATTCTGTGAAGCATCCGGATTCATCTTTGCACGAAAATTCAGATGATACGGAGAGTTCAAAATCAAAGACGTCCACCAACAACGAGCCTTCTTGTAAGGCGTTCGATGATACTTGATTGGGGGCCTTAAGGTAAACAACGACCGTTTCGCTTTCTCCGGGTGCAAGCCGGATATTTTCGGAGGGGAACACGACGCCATAGCCCGCTGATTCCAAGGCCTCGTCTCGAGGGCCTAGGGAGGACAATTGAAGGGTATCGTCGCCATTTCCGTCATTGCGAACTGTGAATTCGATTGAAAAATCATCGCCAATACTTGAACGAAACGAAAAATTTTCTGACGATATTGAAACACGACCGTATTGTAAAATGTTGATGATCTCTTCTTCTTCATCTTCGGCCAAATTCGGTGGTGGTGCACCGTTTACTTCTGTGACCGTTGCTTTGACGATGAGCGTCAACGATTGTACAAGCATGCCCTCTTCAGCTCGTACATTGATTTGAAATTCCTCGGTTTCACCTGCAGCAACGTGCATGGAGCCTGGGGCGGAATTTGAGAGATTCCCCGAATCGACTTCGATTTCAATTTTTTCATTAAAAGTCGTCGGGTTTTCAACAGTACAGATGACAGAACCGATCTTCGATGAACCTGGAGAGACGGGTATGTTCAAAGGCCCTTCACAATCAAGATTTACTGAACCGCCTGGCTGTTGTCCTTCGATGGTTGGGGAACAACAAACCAATAAAAAACTGAAGACCACAAAAAAAGCACCTACACGCTGCAGTGTCATGGCGTTTTTGTCACAAGACGAAATAAAAACATTTCACCTGCATCAAATTGAGGAAAAAAAGGCTAGGCATGAATCGAGAACCAGTGAAAGGTCCTTCTCCCGAATTACATCATCCGCATAAGGAAGGGGACGCTCATTCAATGGATTGAAACAAATGGCATGTGCTGCTTCTTCAAACATTCCGATGTCACCTGCGGAATCACCGACTGCTACAACTCGAGTTGAATCGACATTCAAACGACGACACATCATCCGTACCAAAGCTCCTTTCCCATCCATTTGTACCTGATACCGGCCGTAATCTTGAACCATACACGTGCTGTCGGTTTGTCCCGAATCCGTTGTCCATCCGTTGGTAAAAACATGCAAACGCGTGTCGTAACCCTTTGCGATTCGGGCGGCGGTGTGGCGATCGATTCCACCCCACCTTCGTTGCCACTTTTTCTCACTAGGAAACAGGCAAGCAATGTCGCGAGCAGTTTGCTGTAAGCCACCACTTACTATGGCTACTTGATGGCCTTCATCGAGAAGCGTTTGTATGAGAAGTTCGTAATTTTTCATCATCGGCATACCTTCCATACACGAGCGTAAATCAGCATCCGTAATCTCCGAACCGTGTTGTTCTCGCCAACTGTTTTTGATGAGTGCAATATCGAGTTTAATCCAATCCCATTCGTCCAATAGACCCTGATTGTAAAGATTGAACGACTCGTCGTTGTTGATTCCCAAACGATCGTAAACAAATTGCCAAGTTGAGAAATGATCGACAAGCACACGATCCATATCCAAACACACAAGACCGCTCACCTCATTGTCCTCCTCTTGGTGAATCGTATTGTGCTTGAACCTGTTCGACTTGCTTGCCCATGATGTACAGGATGAGCGCAATCATCATTGCAAACAGCCCAAACAATGTCATTGCAATGGTGAGCAAGGTAACCCCAATGGATTCCGTTGATAATTCCGTGAACGTGGTGACCACACCGCCTGAGAGGCGATACCCAAGAACGAACAAGACGACACCAGGGATACCAAACAAAAACAGAGGGTGTCGAGATTCGATCATCCACATAAACAATTGAGCAAATCGAGACGCCGTCGCCAGCGATTCTCGTTGAGGAAGGGAAGGCAGCGTTCGGGATTCAATGACACGAACACGCAACTGGCCGGACAGATCGTGAGCGTTCGCATCGCTTTTCGCCGTTGCCAACTCATCCAAACCTGCAGAACTCACAGAAGCATGTTGAAACATCGAATCGGCAAGAAGACTCTCGCTTGGACGTGGGATTGGTTCGGTTTCGCTCGAGAGCAACCCGATGTAAACGTCCCAGTTTTCTCTGCAACGATTGAGATGTAGAGGGAATTCTCGCAACGACCACTGCTTGTTGATATGGATGAAAAGATAATTTTCTGCAGGTTGCAAATCCGAATTTTTGAGGCATGATGCTGCGGATAGAATGTCCTCTTTTTCTGACTTCAGTAACTTGCAGCCAACCTCTTCAACCAATATTGCTGTCTCATCTTCCGAACCGGTATCGATGAACACAACGTCATCCGATGCCTGACGTGCACGCGTGATAAAAGACACAACCCGCAACTCGATGTTGCGGCCAATGCCAACGATGCGGAGCGGGACCTTCGCCACGCTTGCTGCTCAACTTCCTGCCTTTCAATGCTCCCCATGTGTTTGCTTCACAAGTCCTTTTTGCTGACATGAATTGGCTCAAGACATGATGGGTGGGCATGCAATCGGCGTGGTCATTCCAGCAAGAAACGAGGAACAACACATTTTGCGGGTCTTGGAAACGCTTCCTCAATTCGTTGACCGTGCAGTCGTCATCGATGATGGTTCAACCGATTCAACTTATGATGTGGCAAGCAATGCTTCGACTGCAGTTGATGTAGACGTTATCAGAACGCAAGGTTTGGGCGTTGGTGGTGCCATCGACCTGGGCCACCAGCACTTTTTGGCAACAATGGACCACCCGTTCATCAGCGCAGTTATGGCGGGTGACGGACAAATGGATCCAAGCGATTTGCATGCTGTGATCCAGCCCATCATCAATGATGTTGCTGAGCATGTGAAAGGCAACCGCATGACAACGACTGAAGACATTCAACAAATGCCAAAACGTCGACGTCGAGCTTCAAAGATTCTCGGTTGGTTGACAACGTTAGCAAGTGGCCGCATCGTAAAGGACCCGCAATGTGGCTTTACTGCAACGTCATCGAACCTTCTCAATGAATGGGATTGGGACAAATCCTGGGTGGGTTATGGTTATCCAAATTTTTGGTTGATTCGACTTTCAAGCAGAGGAAAACGGGTTGTTGATGTCCCCGTCAAAGCCGTTTATGGTTCAGAAAAGTCGGGAATTCAACCGTTCAAATTTTTTGCACGTGTTGGTTTGATGATGACCTTGGAGCACCACCGCCGAGCGTTCAGGCATCTCTTTCATTCCCCGTGGTTGATGTTGGCATTCGTTGCTTATCTCCTTGGATATGCTTCGATTACGTTAGCAACAACACATCCGCTCTACCTACTTGGATTGCCTATCTGTTGGTGGATTGCCCACAGGCTTGACCGTCGTGCCATGCATCAATTGAATGGTGGGCGTACCAAGATTTGAACTTGGGTCCAAGGCTCCCAAAGCCCCGAGTATAGGCCAAACTAACCCATACGCCCTTGGTTTGTGGGACGTGGTAGTGCATATGAACTTCACTCAAGAAGAAGCCAACACCCGTTGCCCTGACGAACAACTGTTCCATCCAGTTCCATACGTTCCAGCAATTCATCGACAGACAGTTCTGAATCGTGACGGTCCAAGAGTTCCTGAACATCCGATCGATGCAACAACATATCCTCGCCAACGATTTGTTGAATCGATTTGAAAATTGCACGAGGTGACGATGAAGATGAAGCAATAAGGGGTTCGTCAACCTTCTCTAATTTCTTTCGAAGTTCATCCCTCAACTCTTCGGGTGTGTTGGCTAATGCAACCTCGATGCGAAGTTGTGCGGACGTCTCAGCGGTAGCAACAACAGGTGTTGTTGATGGGAGGTTTTGTCCACAGTGCGGACATTGTCGCGGCTTTCCTCGAATTCCATGGCAATTACGGCAGGCAGGGCATCGAACCACCGACCATGTTCTTGCCATGTGGGTGAATCACGCCAACGGATTATGAAGATTCACAATCGGAAATCTGGCCCATCGGATCTGCGTCGCGCTCCTGGTCGAAGTGCGGGTGCTGCTGGTGCTTTGGTGTCGACGCGTTTCTTCTCAGGTTCAGCTGAACGTGTTAATCCGCCACGGATTGGACCGGTTCGGCCACGGCCCGCCATGCGAAGCGAGTCCGGTAGAATTAGCGCAGCAATTGCAACACCGTGGTGGTCTTGACCCGCTGTCACTTCATCAACTGCAACATCGAAAGAGAGCACCTCCAAGTCCCTTGAAGCAAGACGCCGTTGGATGTTGCGGCGCAAAAGAAGCACGGTCTCTTCATAATCAACTTCCGTAGTAATGCTGGCAACGATGGCGCATTCATCACCTTCAGGCGTTTGACATAGTGCATAGCCAACACCAGCACACGCTGTAGAACCACTCCAAGCATAGGCTGTGGCCAAATGGCACTCGACCAAGGAACCCATGGGGAGTGGTTCGGGTGGAACGATGTTGAAACCAAGAGGGAGCATTGCACCTTGAACTTGAATGAGCCGAGCATCGCCCAATCCCAATTCAACAAGCCCCTGATCAAAGGCGTCTTCTGCGTTTTCACCCCACGGTGAAACAGCGGTCATCAACCAGCCCCGAGACGACTTTGATCCACCCTCTGCTCCTGCCATGGACGACCGAACATGCATACAGTTCATGAACAACATGGTGCATTTCGATTAAACCATACGAAACGCTATCAAAACGGATGATGTGGAAGTGCCATGGCCAAAGCATCGAGACAGGTGTTGTTATTGGCAGCCATAGGGCTGTTTGTTTTGGCCTTGTTCATGCTTCTGAGAAGCGACAACGTGTTGATGGCTGTTCCACTCATTGGAGTCTCGGTTCTTACCGGTTTTGGATACATGATGTTCAACGGAAATGCTTCAAGCAAGCCAAACAGCACACCTGGAGCGATTCAACACAACACAATCCGTCAAAGTCAAGAACTTCACAAGGATTCGTTACCAGACGTAACGCAGAGTGACTACGATGTGCCAATTTTATGATTAGAGAATCCGGATGGTTTCCAAGTTCTTTGGTGCGAAGGTTCGACATCGGTAACGATCTCTGAGTTCTTTTCCAAGTTCGCTGCACTTGGTGTAATCGCCGTGATGGCACAAGACATTACGCGGTTTTGACCCCATCGCTTCCACGAAATCCAGCAATTGTCGACGGTCGGAGTGGCCACTAAATCCATCGATGGTGACCATTTCACAACCGACCTTCACAATCTCGGTCTTGCCTTGAACGTTAACGGGAACTTCGCTGAAACCTTTTTGCAGCCTTCTTCCTAAGGTACCCTCAGCCTGATAGCCAACAAAACAGAGCGAGTTTCGATCTTCATGAGCCCAATGTTGGAAATAACTTACAACGGGTCCAGCGTTCATCATACCACTGGTTGCGAGTACAATGCATGGACTCGTATCCATGAGAATTCCTTCCCTGCGTTCCCTGCCTTCAACGCTACGGAACCAAGAACTGGTGAAGGGATTGTTGCCGTCGTTTTTCAGCAGCGATTTTCGTAAGGATGACGTCAGATAATTCGGGTGGCTGGCATGAATTGCAGTGGCTTCCAGAATCATTCCATCCAACCATACTGGAACCGGATTCACGGCACCGGACCGGAACAGGTCGTCGATGGCAATCATCACTTCTTGAGAACGGCCAACGGCAAAGACGGGGCAAATGATTTTCCCGTTTCGCTCCAAAGTACGTGAAACAATGTCATGCAGTTCTTGATTGGCTTCCTCTCTTGATGGTTGGAAATCTCCTGCAGCTCCATAGGTTGCCTCCAAAACAAGCGTTTCACAACGTGGGAAACGTGTGTTAGCAGCATCGAACATCCACGACTTTTCGTACTTCTGATCACCCGAAAACACCAGATTGTGTTTCCCATCAGCGATGTTGAGATGAACTGCTGAAGAACCGATGATGTGTCCTGAATTTGAGAAGGTCATCTTCATATCCGGTGCAACATCAGTGGTTTGGTTCCATTCCACATCGACAACGTGCCGCATACAGGTGCG
Source organism: uncultured euryarchaeote (assembly GCA_937894115.1). Lineage (GTDB taxonomy): Archaea > Thermoplasmatota > Poseidoniia > Poseidoniales > Poseidoniaceae > MGIIa-L2. The sequence goes on along the minus strand of CALBFP010000217.1, from coordinate 6,303 downwards.
TATGTCTTCCATATCGTAAGGAGCGGGTCGGCCCTCTGAGCCCCCAATCTTGAGGTAATCGGTTTGGAGAAGGAGCATCAAGTCACGAGTCGGAGGTGTGCAGAAAACAGGACCCTTGTAGCCGTATTTGAACAAAACAGGAAGCATCCCCGCATGATCCAAATGGGCGTGTGTAATGATCACAGCATCAAGTTGATCCAAAGGCAATGCTTCTGGAGCGTTAAAATACGGCATTGGGTCGGAATCCGATGCGATGTTGACACCAACATCGATCATAATCTTGGACTCGTTGGTCGTAACCAAGTGGCAAGCCCGACCAACCTCTTGATAGGAACCCAAAGCAGTGATTCTTGCCCATGGCGCACCTGGGCGTTTTGGTCGGTGAATGTTCAAACCAAAATTCTTGAGCAATTTGCGCCTTTCTTCAGCATGCATTTCCCTGTAACCGCGAATGTCTCGAACGGTTTTGGACGCGATTGGTGGCGTTCGTTCAACCTTGACTTCCCATCCCGTTTTGGTACGAATCTCGTTGGTAATGGCTCCTCTTCGACCAACGGCTTCGGATGGATTTTCACACTGTATGATTACATTCCAATAACACGGATCGAAAAAGAGTTCTGAGATTTTTGCTGATTCTGGCACCAGCTCGTGAATGATTTCAATGGTTTCATCCTTGCCCATCACCATTTCTGGCAAGGGTCGCATCTTTATGCGTCGTTTGACCTTCTTCGAAATTTTGCTGGCAAGACCGTCTTGTCCCAAAAATTGACGGATTTCAGAGGTGAAGATGGCGATATCTCCGGCTTCTAAATCGACATCGTAGTTGATGCTCTTTGGAACGATTTTTCCAATCTCATCCTTGATTTGCTTGAACGTTAGTCGCATGTTTTCATCTCCTCACACGACGCACAACATTACGCCTACCCTATGGATAGCGGCGACGCCGCGGGAGTGGGGAATTGCTCACTTCTTTTTGAGAAGAGCATCAATTTCGGATTGTTCAACAGGAACAAATCCATCTTTTGCTGTGATGACTGCGAGGTCCATGCCGTTTCCTGAAGCTGCATCACGCTGGCCAGAAGCATTGAGTGCTCGGGCTGCCAACTGCACGGCGTCGTTTCGACTCATGCCTTCAGAAAATCCATCTTCGAGAACACCGTACATGTACGGTGAACCGGATCCTGTTGCACAATAGACGTCGGGTATTGAACCACCTGCTGAATCGATGGAGTACACGTGAGACCCATCGTCATCGACACCTACGATCAACAGTTGGACCCAATGTGGACGACCGGAGAGAATGTTAGCGGTGAACGTTGCAGCACCCTTGACGGTCATGTTTTGCCCTCTACGAAGTTGATAGAGCGAAACCTCTGCTGCAAGTGTGCGAGACAGGGACTGGGCGTGACCTACGAGGCCAGCCGTTGTCAGAGCAAGGTTTTCTCCGATTTTAAACAACTTCTGTACACTCTTGTTTGCAATAAAGTGACCCATAGTAGCACGATGATCGGCACCCACAACGACGCCGCCGTTGAATGTAATTCCTACAGTACTGGTTCCAGTCTTCAACACACCTTCTTGCGCTTCCATGTTATCACCATTTCGCCACCCCATATGAATCGTGGGGTTAGCAGTCGGTCCTAGACAAGCCCCCTTATCAACTCGACGATAGAAACCTATGATTTCTTCCAATATGAAAGAAAGCCTTCTTGTGCCGTAGGGGACAGGCTCGATTATGGCAAAGAAACGCCCCTCAGAACCGGATGAAGGGCAGTTCTCGCTCGATGACTTCATGATTCCAGATTCCGCTGATGCCGACACTGTTCCGGAGATGATCGATTTGACACCAAAATCCAATTCCAGTCACGTCGAAGTTTCTCAATCCAAGCCCCTGAGAACGTTCACGATGCCCAGCAGTGTAAAGGCAAACGATGAGCAAGCGATCGCTGCAGCAAGCTCAGACGTCTACCACAACCTTGGGAAAATGTACCCACATCCTCCGATTCCAATGGACAGTTCTGGTATGGTTCTGCATCGAGCAACGTTGTACGACATTACGGGAATCGACGCTCTCTTGGACTGGGTAAGCGATGGTGATGCTGCTCTGGTTGAGATGGCACGATTGATGAATCGAGAGCAAGAAGTTCAGTCTGTTTTGTCCCGCTTGCATCGGTTTATAGAAACCGATATGGGAGGTCAAATCGTTCAGATCACGGAGACAAGAGTGATGCTGTTACCACCTGGCTGTGTTGGTATTAGTGGACTTGAAGATGAAGCCTTCAACGATGAGGCGGGTTGGTCTGGAGGAGTTTGATGGAGGAACAAGTCATCGAGATGGCATGTCCAATGTGTCAGGATGACCAACACCTGAGGATGATGGCCCACGTTGACGAAATACCATACTTTGGTGAACACACGCAAGTCACCGTTCTTTGCCATTCGTGCGGCTGGCGACAAACCGATTTCATTCCAGCTGAAGGCAGAAAGCCAGGAGGATGGACGTTTGAAATCGAATCGGAGAGCGATTTATCCGTTCGTGTGATTCGCTCGTCATCCTGTACGGTATGCATTCCAGAACTCGACCTCGAAGTCAATCCCGGCAGCGCAGCCACAGGCTTCGTAACAAACATCGAGGGCCTTCTCGTTCGGTTCATCGACGTTGTCAAAATGGTCGCAAACGACATTGGTGATGATGAAATTGAAAACCAACAACTGCTCAAGCAGATGCTTCAACGACTACAACATGCTGGAAAAGAAGGGGCAGCACTGAAAGTCGAACTTTTGGATCCACTCGGCCTTTCTCAAATTCTTAATGAGCGGGCAATTGACCGTGAATTAACAGAGGACGAAATTGAATCGCTGCCCGTTGGACCGGATCCTGCAGTCTTTTCAGCTTAAGTCCGCAGCGAAAAATGCATCAACCAGATGGGCTGTTTCTGCTTTACGTTCTTGATGATTGGTAAGCCAGGTTGTTGCACGTTCGATGCACAATTGCTTCATTTCACCAGCCAAGAGCGAGCCTGAGCGGTAGTGTTGGTTGATTTCCTGCAAATATGCATCGTCATCCTCAAAGAAGTACATCATGTACTGATAAGCGACATCGATGTCAGGATTGCCACCAAGACGTCGATGTTCCTCAACCGTTGGTTGACCTCCTGAAAAGGCCCGTTTGATTTTTTTCTCAACAGCAGAGATCTCATCGTCGAGGAAAATAGTGGTTTTTGGCTGACTGCTCGACATTTTATCTCCCGTTAAACCCACTGCGAAGTGATGATAGGTCGATGATGGCGCAAGCAGCCCTTGGCCACCCAATGAACGCTCATACGACAGCAGTTGCATCCGAATTCGATGCAAGTCTTGTCCTGTTGCACTTGGAACGTTGACAATTCCTTCCTTCGGATTGGACATGACGTCAGAGTAACCCATTGCTTCAAGATTCGAAACGATTCCGTCAAAGATGGATTGACGAACTGCACGGTCGATGCGACCGTTTGGTGCTTGGCCCAAAGCTTCAGCGTTCTCGTCTTGTACAGAGAGACGAATCTGAGCACCGCTTCGTTTGCCGGGACCGACATTGAACCAATTGGTCTTTCCAGCCAAACCACGGGTAAGGCGGAGATGAGGGTCTTGATCAACACCTACAGGTACAACCACTGGACGAAGCCCTCCATATTCGTCAAGTTGTGGATGTAAGATATCACCAACTTGTACCATAGGGGCTTGTACATGTGCTAGATTGGTCTCGCCTCCAAACCCATAAATCGATTCAAATTCATTGAGATTGGTACGCTTTCCAAGTTGGAATCCAAGACGTTGAACGGCTGGACGTTGCGATTGAAAGTAAACCTCAGTAGAATCGGAAAGAAGACCGAGAGCCGCATAGTTGGCAACGTAATCCTCTCGAGCGATTTGTCGACCCTTTGTCAATGAGACACCTCGAGTGGCTTGCGATTCAAGATCCGCAACTGCAATCGTCACATCGGCACCCATTTCTTGGTAGTAACGAACCTGTTCGATTACCATCGAATGTCCAAGATGCATTCGCCCGCTCGGCATCAAACCGGTGAGGACGCCAAACGGCTCTTTGCGCTGATGTGCACCGAGTACAACGTCCAAATCACGATGGGCGAAGACAATACCACGCCGATGCAATTTGGTTGCATTGGGCAAGTTCAATCCATCAAGAGACGACAAACCGAATTGCTCAACAATCCGTGCATAGTCTGTGGATTGGTTGCTTCCCCACGGGTCAATGCGTACCGAATCGTCACCCATGGTTTACCCTCCAAGCGCCTGCTCGAGTCAAACCGATTAGAAGCCTTCGCTTCTATTCCTCTTCCTCAAGGGCATTTTTGTTGTTCAAGACTCCTGCCAACGGACCAATTCCTTCTCGGCCAAGTACACCCATCATCGCAACGACGGTAGCGATACCAGCAACCAAAGCTGCATACGGAAGCCAAGGCAAACGACCATCAATCGGTCGCGGTGAAACGAGCCATGTGAACCGTAATTCATCATCACTTGTGAATCGTTTTGACCATTTGAACAGGTCGGTCGTATCGTGAGCGGCGATGGTAACTGCAGCATCATACCCGTTCCAAAATTGGGTTTGATTGTGCACATCAAACGCAATGTCCTCACCATCAAGAAGAACGGTGACAACGGTTCCACGCATGACTGAAACGAGCAATTCATCGCCGTCCATTCGCCACCCTTCCGAGGTTTGACGTTGTCCGGTAAGGTTCGTCATCGACTGTCCTTCAGCATCAAGAACGTCGACAACGCTCGCATTAACAAACGACAAACGCCACGTTGCTGGAACGTTCCAAGCGTTCGGAGCCACACTCGTGCATTGTTCGGTAACGATTGAGGAGAATGTGAACGTCTTTTGCTCTTCATCCAAATCGTTTGAATGCTCATAGCAGCGGTTGGAAGTCCAATACGACCAGGCTTGGCCCCAAGTCGTCATCCATGCGGATGCATCGTTCTGCAGATAATCCGCAATGTCACGATCGTGGCGTATGGTTGCATCGTTTACCCTCCCAATCCAGTACAGATTCACCAACCCACCTGCTTCAACAGCGTCTTTTACCGTCGATAAACTTCCAATTTCTTTTTCCAAACTTCCACCACGACGTCCGAGGTTGTACCAATCCCAAGTATCGCTTGGAGAATCTTCTGCATCATGCCATGCAGTTTGAGCCAAACCCGTCTCATCCCCATGAACAACGAAATCTTGCGAGGCAACGTAGTTGTGTTGAGCCATCGTCAAACCACTTGGAGTGTATGTCGATAAAGCATGAGCACCCCATTTCGAAGCATTTGTGTTGTTTTCTATATATTCTCGACATTCCTTTGCAACCGCTCCGGGATCGTTGGACCATGAATATCCAGGGACACCATAGCATCCAAATTCATCGCCCAATGCCAGTCGTTCATCTGCAAGGACGGTCGTTAGCCAACCGTCTCGCTCCCATTCAACATCAGCAACCACAGGAGCGGCTATGGTCGAACTTGCAAACAATCCCATTAACAGGCAAGCAACGATACGTCGTGAACCTGCCATAACAGTTCCAAGCAAATCCTCTCTTTGAGGTTGGCGTCTCAATCAGAAGCTGTTGCAGTGTGAATCACAACAGGTAGGACTGGACGGTCCGAACTGTCAACAGCAACCTCAGAGAGTGTTGTTACGTGCTCACATCCACTCGTAATTGTTCCAAAGACGGTATGCTTACCGTCCAACCAAGTGTGTTGTGTGATATCGTCCGGCATCAAGAAGAACTGCGAGCCGCCTGTATCTGGATAACTGGTCTTGGCCATTGAGATGGTGCATGAGTAGTGCTTCAATCCGTTGTCAGCCTCATCGGGTACATTGTAATCCAATTCGCTCGAACAATCCGAAATATTGGTTGCCACACCGTTGCAGATTCCATACCACTTTGCAGCATGTCCACCGGTTCCATCACCGTTGGTAAAGTCGCCACCCTGAATCATAAAGTCGTCAATAATACGGTGGAAGGTCACGTTGTTGTAGTTGCCATCGATTGCGTGGGTGCGGAAGTTATCCGCATGCAGCGGGGCAAGTACGTGATCAAGCTCAATCGTGATGGTGTAGTTTGCAGTTGCAGATGCAAGACTCTCACCGTGGTAGATTTCAAGAGTAACGTTGCTGGTTGTTCCAAGATAGAAATCGATATCCAATTCTTCTAGTGCATTGTTGACTTCTTCCATCAATTCTGTGCATCCTGCAGCAGACATCATCAGTACCGTCAACAGTCCAACTCCAAACATTCGCTTTCCATT
>CALBFP010000216.1 GCA_937894115.1 uncultured euryarchaeote | reverse complement strand
CAAGGTCAGCAAGGCCAACAAGGTCAGCAACAAGACAACGGCCAAGGCCAGCAGCAACAAGGTGGAGAGCAAGGTGGCCAGCAAGGCGATCAGCAATCCGGTGACCAAAACGGTCAGAACCAGAACGGCCAAAACCAGCAACAACAAGGCCAGACCCAAAACGGTCAACAAGGCCAACAAGGCCAACAAACCGACCAGCAACAAGGTCAACAGTTGGATAATCAGGAACAAAACGGCGAAACCGACAACGATGGCGATGGTATCCCAGATAACCTCGACAACGATGACGACAACGACGGCATTCCTGACGATGTTGATGCAAACCCACAAGACCACGACAACGACGGTATTGACGACGCTGAAGACAGCGACGATGATGGCGACGGAATCGACGATGACCAAGAAGTGAGCGACAATGATCCGAACACGAACATTTACGATCACGACAATGACGGCATCAGCGATGCTGTCGACTTTGACATCGACAACGATGGTGTTGACAATTGGAACGACGTAGGCGAGAATGGCGAAGACCTATCACGTGACCACGATAACGATGGCATGGATGATGGCGTAGACCCTGATGACGACAACGACAACATTCTTGATGTCGATGAAGCAGACGGTGACTTCGGAAACTATCGCTATGATCATGATAACGACGGAATTTGGGATCTCAGTGACACCGATGACGATAACGACGGTCTAAGCGACTGGTTCGAAATCAACGATGGCAACGATCTCACAGGTCAATTTGACTCGGACAACGACGGAATCGAAAACCAAATCGATGACGACGATGACGACGATGGAATCCTCGATTCCCTCGAAAACTGAGTCTAGCTTGATTGAGAGCAAAGTCGTAACTCCGTTCAGATTGAGCGGATGGCCGAGCCTCAGGGGAGTCCGCTCCCCTGGGGTTCTTTTTTTATTTGATATCCTTCTTATCCGGGTGATACTTTCGACTCCAATCACCCATTGTTTTCATATACAGTTCCTTGGTCAGCAAACTGTTTAGAGGGCTAAATATGCTGGAAAATCGAATGAAAAATCAACGAAGACCCAACCTTTTCAAATCAATAATGTTGGTATTCTTAATGGTAATGAGTACAACATTTGCAATGATGATTCCTTCCGAGTGGGAGAATGAGGAGCCGAAGATCGATGTCGAATACCGCTCGATGCAGAGCAGCCCCGCACTTCAATCGATGAATCAAGGTGGGCAAGGAGATTATGAAGGAGCTACAGTGTTCCATTCCGATGATGTGCACCCTGCTTTGCGAGATATCATGTGGTCCGATGTTGGCGTGTCATCAGGTATCATCAGTGATCTATCTGCTGTTGAGGCTTTGATGGCATCCAGCAACTTCCTTGTTGAGGAGTCAAACCGCAACGATCACGACAACGATGGAATCAGTGATTTGTACGACCTTGATGACGACAACGACGGAATTTATGATTTAATTGAGCGATTTGATGGTTGCTACGGGACCGACCCATTCGACCACGACAACGACGGCATTCTCGATATCGATGACTGGGATGATGACAACGACGGCATCCTCGAGGGACCTATCGATTACGCAGCACTTGAAGCGCAGGGATTTGACCCCCGAAACGTTTCCACAGACCGATTCGTTGTTGCGACAACGATTCACCCTTGGATTACACCTGCAACGCAGGTTGGCAGTTTCTATCTTGCTGACCAAAATCCATTTGATCATGACAACGATGGAGTAACGGACGAAGACAATGACGGATCGGGTGCAGGCCGATACGACGAGGACGATGATAACGATGGCCGAATCGACCAGTTCACTTGGCCGTGCGACTTCGATTCGGACGGCTTGATGGATTACTTCGACCCAGACGATGATGACGATAACGTTCCTGATGTTGACGATGCGCATCCATATGATGCATCGATCACTCAAAGCAACGCTGCTGCAGGAAACCTCTTTGATGCGCCCATCGTTTGGGATTTCATCGATTATCGAGATTATTCAGGTGGTGTAAACTATGCCACAGTAGAGCTGAACCGAGTCAATGCTCCAGGTGCGCCAGCAAGTGGATGGATTGGAAACCCAGCCGTTTATCCTGGACCTCAGGGTGTAGCAGCATTTACAGAAATCGTTGATGGCGATTTGGATGGCGATGGGATTCCGAATTTTATTGATCCAGACAACGACGATGACGGAACACCGGATTCTGCGGATACCGATGACGACAACGATGGTATTTTGGACATGTTCGACCCAGACGATGATAACGATGGGATACCCGATACCTGTGTGAACATCGATAACAACGGTGACGGGTTAGGCGACTATACCGGAAAGAACAACTCGCCATACCAAACACCCGGTGGCGACACCGACAGCAAAACAGGACTGGACTGCGAGATCGACTATGATCAAGACCTTGACGACGATAGACTGCGACCGTTTGACCAGAATTACAACGGTATTTACGATTGGTTGGACACTGAACTCGGTGGCACGACCAGTCCAGACAATCTTGGCAACGTTCTCGTGAGCGGAGATGCAACCAATTTCGAGTACGACCTTGACGACGACAACATCGATAACGAAAACGACAGTTTCCCACTCGACAAAGCTTCAGATGTTATCGCATGGAATTGCCCAACAGCAGCGAATCCAAATCCTGTAAACCCAGATCCGCGCTGTCAGACACGGCGTGCTTCGTTCTCACAATTCAATGATTGGGATGGCGATGGCGTCTCGAATTGGGAAGACATTGATGACGACAACGACGGTATTATCGATATTCTTGACATTGATTGGGATTGCGATTTGGATAACGATGGTGATCTCCACGCAATCAACGGTGCGTTGTACCGTGATGATGGTCCAAACGCCGTCGATTCTGATATCGATGGCGACGGTCTGGAGAACGATATCGATTGGGACGACGACAACGACGGACTTTCCGATCTCTTTGACCCAGACGATGGAAATTGTGGGGCCGTTGATCCGGACCTCAACGATGCGTTTCAGAGGCCGTTCTACCCTGTTGGAGATCTTGGACTGCTTGACGGAAGCCAAGACGGACAAACGTACACAAACAACGTTTCAGACCATTGGAACATGGTTTTCTGGCATAATCCATTTTCGGATATGATGCTCGATTACAACGGATACGATGGCACGACCAACCCCGCAACACCAGGAAACGTTCCTGAATTCTACTGGTTCCTGTTTGCTCGATGGTCTTCGTTCAACGGTGGAAACGAATGGGACATCGATAGCGATGGCGATTCACTCATCAATGGGCTGGACATTGATCAAGATGCGGATGGGATGCCCGATTGGTGGGATCAAGATGAAGGAAACGACGGAATCCTTGACGTAAACGACATCAAGATGGGCGGGACGTTTAATTTGACCACGTGCGGGTGGACTGCAGGTAATTTCGCAAGCGGATTTGTTTGTGGTTACAGTTATGCTCTAGCGTATCAAATGCCGTTGAACGGTGTCAATGCCCAATTCGGCTCGCCGTATTCCACTCGGCCCGACGCATTCATCGACCAAGGATCAACTCCTGGCGGGCAATCTGGAAATTGGTCGTGTACATCGGGAGCCCAAGGCGGCTGTTGGCACTACGATTTCGGTGGAGACGGCGTGGTTGATTCAGCAATTTCCTTCACTCAAATGCAAAACAATCGCGACGCCTTTGTGACGTGGTTCGGCCTTCAAACGGGTATTTGGCAATGGAATTCGGACAACGGACCTGAACCCGACTTCCCCGATGAGCTTGGAGCAGATTTGCTACAGAACGAAGTTGACGGGGATGTCGATGGAGATTTCTTCAACAATACACTCGATTTGGACGATGATTATGATGCTGTTTTCGACTGGTTTGATGTTGATGACGACAACGATGGGCTCTGGGATTATTTCGAAGTTGACGCCAATGACGATCTCGATGACGATACAGGACAGTTGAACGGCAATTTCTTTTCAGGAACCAACTGCGTTGACAACGATGATGACGGTAACGACGCGGATGCTGATGATGATGGATTCTATCAAGCGGTTTGGGATCGCGGACAGATGACACTTGGACTTCAACAGCCAAGAGTGTACGATGTCGATAACGACAATGACGGTGTTCCAGATGGAGAAGATCCTGATGATGATAACAACGGAATCCTCGACGGCGATCAAGAGAAAATAGCCGGATGTTTCTGGGGAGAAGAGCAGTCGACTTGGGACCACGACAACGACGGCATCGTTAACTGGGCCGACGATGATTGGGACGGAGATGGAATAAACAACGCAATTGAACTGGCAGTATCCATTACTCAAGCATTCGATCACGATAACGACGGTGATCGAGATGATATCGACGTTGATGACGATGAAGATGGAATGCATGATGAAGACGAAGTCATGCTTTGGCCTGAGCGATTCAACCGAAATTCAACGAATCCCTGGGACCATGATGATTACGGAAATGGAGAGGCACTGACCGATCCAAACGACCCAACGACGGGACCTGATGTCAACGATACTGACGATGACAACGACTCTCGAGATGATCTGGATTACGATCATCTTGAGGAAGGTTTCACAGCCGATCCCTGTTATCAAGGCGCTGAGTCCTCAGACTGGGACCATGACAACGATTGCGTCCTCGATGAAGACGATAAGATTCTAACATTCATCACATTGGATCTACCAGGTAATTTGTGGCTCGATGCACGCAGTCCTGCTATTTTCAGCGGCCGTGTTGAGCAGATAAACCCGATAACCGGGATTCGTGAAAATGCGAGCAACTTGCCTGTTCAGATTCATATCGAATGGGCAAACAATGGAACAACGGCGATTGAAACAACCAACATTTTGTCCGATCAAAACGGCAAATTCTCAGTAGGACAGTTCCTCTATCCTGAGGACATTGTTGTCGGAGACAGTACGACCTACAAGGTCTATGCCGTCGTAACCGAGATGTTTGCGTTTAATGGTGCGACATCATCCGATTATCTCGTTGGTGTTGAAGCAAATATGACGATCGACCCAAGCAGCAACAATTGGGATTACTTCCGAAGCGATGAACAACAGTTGTGGTTGGAATTTTATTCCTATTACGCTGCAGATTATGAGCGCGGTATCTATTCAAATCCAATTCCATATGCGCCAATTACATTCTCGTTCTACGGTGGATTGTTTGGGAACTTGACCCACCCAACAAACTTTACCAACTTTGATGGAAATGGATACCGTGCAAACTCATTCGGTCTTACATCCGTTTCCTTCGAACAAACTGGTGGTGCCAATGGGGTATGGAAACAAGTCCAATTCAATTCGACAATGGACAACGGCCAAGGTAAAGCACCCGGCGGTCTTGAAGAAATTATTTGGAACAACAACACCAAAATGCACGACATTGTTCAAGACGCTCAAGGGCTCTCGGACAAATATGTTCGCGTAAACACGAGTTTGCCTAAAGGAGATTACACCTATTTAGGACGCGTTCAGCCCGAACTTGCGACAGAATATCCATTCCCTTATTTGCATGGAGACGAGGATGACAACCCACGTTCCATGCGTGTGATGCACAGGATGAACATCGACGGAACGATGACGTTTGAAGGAGTTCACCCAATCACATTCTTTGATTCAACCATCAACAACGGAGATGGGACGTTCGGAAACTGGCGATACGTCTATCATGGGCCTGCATTAACTGCAGCGGGATTGGATTACAATGAAATTTCAGCTTACAAAGCTTATAGTATGCTTTGGGACGGAAACCCAGCCTCTTTGACAGGTGAAGCAACCAACATCATTGACTTCGTCAATGTTAACGCAACGCATTGGTTCATCAACCTCGTTAATGGAGGGGACAGCGACCTACCCCCCTGTGGACAAATCGATCCATCGGATCCAGACAGCCCAGTGCGCTGTGAGATTGTTCCAGAGATGGATACAGGGGCTTCCCTTGAATTGGCAGGAACCGTAACGAACCGTTCGCTTGTCCCATGGACAATTGAGCCTGTTGCTGTACAACTTGACAAGGATAAAAACGGAATTTTCAGCAGCGGCGGCGAGACGCAGTTTACCCAAAAGCCGGATTGCATGGACGCTCAAGCCAATAGAATTCCGATGCAAAGCATTGACGATGAGACCGAATGTGAAACAAAGGGCGGTGTACAAGCTGAGTACGACTACAACTTCACTTGGGAAAGCCAGTACTCTTCGGGCACCTATGGTATGCGTGTTGATTTCACGAACTCAGGGTATTACTTCACAGGAAACTCTTCCTCTTTGGCTACCACTGGCGCCTACATCAATGTAACAGTTGTCGGAACGACGTCGTTTGAATTGACCTCGATTGCCCGATTGTACCGCAACACAAACACCTCGATACAAGCACGACTTGTCGATAACTCGTTGCAACCTGTGCGAGAAGCGCCTGTCAATTACACTTGGTCGTTCGATGGACGTACGGAAACAAGTTATACCGATACCAATGGTTATTTTGAAATGCCTTTCAACATCACTGCTGATGATGATTTAGGTTTGTTCAGTCTGACATTTGATTATGAAGGAACGCCGCTGCTTAAACCGAGCAATGCGGTCCAAGATGTGTGGGTTGTCTCTCGAACATACATGTCGGTAGTTTCAACCGATGGCAACCGCCGACAGTCTGGTGATCTTTGGGACTTTACTGCACAGGTCAAGGACGACAACAAGACACTCGTTTACGACTCAGGCGGACGCGATCTCGATGGAGAGAATGCTCCCAATGGCGGCCTTGTCGATGTTATTTTCGAAGGAACGGACTTTGACAACGTACAACATCGACAAGTAATCGCAACCCTTGCTCCTTCAGCCGGAGTCATATCCTTGCCTGAGTCACAACCTGACAATTCACATTTGTGTTATTACGATGGTAACGATGATGGTTTCGCGGATCGAGACCTGAACCAAGACGGAAATTTGGATCGGCTTGAAGCAGTTGGTTGTCTCAAGGCAGACATCAGTCCACTCACGCCAACCAAATTGCGAGAAGACCCAGAATCTTTCCTACCAGACGGGTTCGGACCCGTCAACGTTTTCCTACGATTCGAAGAGTCGTTGCCAAACGAGGGATGTGCACCACTTGATGCGAGCTATCTCGGACTGCAAGGGCAATGGGACCCGTGTGCAAACGTACCAGGAAACAATCACTATCGTACGGTCATGACATACAATGCAAATGGATTTTCGTTGATCGGACGAACATCACTTTCTGTTGACGACCAAGTTGTTTACACAAGCGAAGTCGACCCAGTCACAGGGCTTGTCGTTCCAAAACCGATGGTTGTCACAGGAACATTGAGTGACGAACTTGGAGAAGTCCTTCCAGGACGTACGATTCGTGTAAGCTATGAGATGGTTAACGGACAGAGTGGGCCGATCAGTTGCAATGCAGCAGTTACCGATGCCGATGGAAATTACTCGATTACATGCCCATTGTCTGACGTCATGGCAGGAAAGACCAAGGTTACAGTGTCTTACTCTTCCTACGACAACAATGATGCATTCCGATATGACAACAAAACGGTTCAGACTGAGTTTGACGTTTTCTCTAATTCAACACTTGCTATAACCGAAGTTGGGCCATACAAGGCCAGTGTTGATACGTACAACGTAGAAGGGATTTCCTATCCTGTACTTTATCTCAAGGAATCCTTCCACATCGATGCGCTTCTCACTCAAAGCAACGGACAACCGGTTGGAGGAAAGTGTTTGAACATCTATCTTGATCCCGAGGAGAACATCCGTCCAATTGCGACTGTTCGTTCCAATGAAGTTGATGG
>CALBFP010000215.1 GCA_937894115.1 uncultured euryarchaeote | reverse complement strand
GCTTGAACAGGTCGCATACTTTAGGTTGGTATTGGTGGCATCATAGTATGAAATGTGGACACCATCGTTAGAATCGATGGCAATTGAAGTCGTCCGATATCCCACATCCCCTGTTGTGTCAACTGAAATGTCGACCCAAGAGCCAGTATTATCAGTCGCATACTTGAGATCGCCATTGGTAGAATCATAGTAGGAAATGTGCTTGTAGCCTCTCGAATCGATGGCGATGGAAGTATGTACTCCAACTGTGCCAGAAGAATCCACAATGGTTGATGGAACTGCACCACCGGAATTGGTCGGTGTTGCGGTTGGCGACATGGCTGTATTGTTAGTCAAGACAAACCAGTCTGGATTGTAAGAGATATCAGGAGCTTCATCGTTCACAGTGATGTTGACCGTTGCATTGACTGAACCTCCGCTATTGTTGGCCCAAATCGTGTATGTAACCGCCGTTGTCTGCAAGACCGTTGGAATACCCCATATCGTTCCGTTGCTTGTTCCGAATGTCAAGCCACTTGGCAGTGCTGGCGAAATCGCCCATGAGGTAATTGCACCTGAACCAGTTAGTGTAGCATTCAGTGGAAGGTCCGCGCTGGATTGACCCTTCGTGAGCGTGAGGTTCTCCGGTGCGTAGGAAAGCGTCGGCAATTGGTCGTTGATGGTGATGTTAATGCTCGTGGTTGAACTTCCGTTGGCGTTGGTCGCCGTGATGTTGTACCAAGTAGTGGTGCTCAACGCTGTCGGTGTTCCCCAAATCGTACCGTTATTGGTCCCAAAGTTCAGGCCTGATGGGAGCGATGGTGAGATCGACCAGTTGGAGGGCTGGCCGATGATGGCCCCTGCGGCGTTGTTCATTTGGCCGTAGGTGCCCGCAGTTCCGTTGTAGTATTGGAAGTAGAGACTTCCGTTCACGTTGTGAAGGTCCACGACGCCTGGATTTGGGGAATTCCCGTCGTAATTGGTGTACAAGGTCGTGCCGTTGGTCGTACCGTCGGTGCTCCAGAGACCCGAGATGCTCTCGGAAGTGGTGACATAGTGCGTGGCACGAATGTAGAGCACGTTTCCAATCACGACATCACCGTTTGCAACAAGGCCAGATTTGACCAACTGCGTGCCTGAAGTGGTTCCATCGGTTCGCCAAACGGCGTGGTCAGTGATGGCCGTTCCGGTCTGGACGGAGAAGTAGAGGTAGTCATCGGTTGAGGTGAACAAACGAGCAGAATAGTATTTCGAACCAAGTCCAGAACCAGTGCCTGTGTAAACGTCCTTCACCATGACGGTTCCCGATGTGGTTCCGTCCGTCTTCCACAGCTCGTATCCCTTGTTGTTCGCGGAACGAGAGAAGTACAATTCATCGTTGAACAATTCAAGACCGTACTTTCCGGTGTCGCAGACAAACGGCGTCGTTCCGGCGGCCGTTCCGTTGCTTCGGTACAGGCAGTAGCCGTTTCCAGTTTGGGGGTTGCCTCCGGTCAAGAACCAGAGCCAGCCGTCGTGAACCACGAAGTTGCTCGGGTTGGTCATTCTCGGTATGCTGAATCGAGTGCCGGGCGAGAGATCGACAAGAAGACTCAAGCCCGAACTGTTGTACATCAGCACCTCTCGTCCGTTGTAGTTCCAATGGCCGGCGCCGTAGAACGAACCGTTGTACTCGATGACGCTGTGGAAGTAGCAGTTGTAATGCCCGCAAGCCGAGTTTGTGGCTTTCACGGTTCCGCTGGAGGTGCCGTTCGTCTTCCAAATCTCAATGCCGTTGGTCCCCAAGTCAATTTCAAAGTGAACCTCGTCGTTCAAGACAAAGAAGGCGCTTGGGTTGGATGAGGTGGTTCCAGAGATAATGTCCTTGACCATGCTGGTTCCAGCGGCGGTTCCGTCGGTCTTCCAGAGTTCATTACCGGTGGTGTTGGTTGATGCTTGGAAATACATCGTGCCGTTGTGAACAAGGCGATGGGTGCATGAACTGAATGAAATGCCCGTCGTGAGCACGTACGGGTTGCTGGTCGAGGCCGACAGCGTTGTGTTGAACGCCCACATTCGCCAGTCGTTTGTTCTGAAAATCAACAGGTTCCCGTAGGTGCATGCCCCAGAAGCTGAAAGCGTACCGGCGCCCAAAATGGATGAGATGTTAC
>CALBFP010000214.1 GCA_937894115.1 uncultured euryarchaeote | reverse complement strand
GCTTCGCCATTGGTGCTGTGGCTGTTGCCGTCCTCGTAGCATTGCTTATCACGCTACAGCGCCGAAGAACGGCGGCTGCTGAGATGAAAATCATCGATTCCTGGAACACTTTTGGTGATGGTTCGATAGACTCTGAAGAACAAGATGACGCACCGCCTGAGGATGAAACATTGGATTGGGATAACGTCTGATTGAACCCTAACCCGTCGCCCCAAAGTGTAATAAGGAAACTGTGCCTCATTCACTGCATGAGAAAAGCACTTGCGCTCCTCCTAACCAGCCTTTTAATCGCCACAACCTTGCCAACAAGTGTTGCTGCAGACGAACCAGAACCCATTGCTTGGGGTGTCGAATACAATTTCGCCAACATCAATGCTGACGTTGCTTCAATGATTGGAATCGATCTCCAAGAAGTCTTCCAAGAAGTCATGGCAGCAGGTGATGATGCAGGAATCGACCTTCTCATTGGTCGTGCTACGACTGGTGCTACTACCATTGTTTTTGAGCAGTATGACGGTCCAACCACGACTCTCTCGGTTGATGGAATGCAGACAGACTTCTCCACGAAAATAACCGAGTTGACGGTACGTCACGGTCTTCTAGACGACTTTGCAGTCCATGGCGAATGGAGCGATTCGTATGGTGGCATTGATTTGACCATCGGTTATGATGGCGAGCAATTGTTCAATGCAGATGTCCTCTACACAGAATACTTCGACGCTGACATGGGTCTTCATGGAATGGACATGGAGATGGATGTTGAGGCCAATATTCAATACAGCATTGGAGTTGATGGAGAACTCTCTGGAGACGGCGAGGCTCTACCGTTTGATATTGATTTCACAATCGGCACATCGTTCGACATCAACAACGCCCTGCTTGAGGTCCGAATGGATGAAGCATCACCCCTGTACACTGAGCAAATGAACCTTCAGGAAGGGTCGGAGCTCGATTGGAGTTGTGATGATAACATGGATGATGAAGATGAAGCATACGTCGAGGAATGGGTAGAAGACGATTACGGCGATGATGAAATCCGCGTTACCGTCCGTGATGGATGTGCCGATCATAACATCCACTATGAAACCGAAACTTCGGTTTTGCTTGAACTCACGGGTATACCAACAGAAGAACTTGGTTTGCCAGCGGGAGATTTTGATTTCTCTATCTCAGACACAGTAACCGACATGTACGATGGTGATGTTGAATTGTTTTTCATGGGAGGCGGAATGGCGCTTCTCGATGAGCCTACGCAAATGATTACCATCGATGATGGAAGTACAATTGAGGTGCTCCAGGCACATGCGTCTCCTACGCCGGTAGCATTCCCTGCAATGTTTGCCATGATTTGGGCAAACGCTGCTAAGGGTAGCGGGGAGTATCCTGGAATTGTCGATGCGTTGCTGAACAACGATGACTTCGCTGACGTCTTTGAAGATTGGGCCGAGAGTATACTCGACGGTTCCGATGAAGACGAAGATTACTTCGTTTGTGCAAATCTCGTCGAGATCCCCTACGAATACGTTGAGGATGGAGTCGACGACTGCGGCGACAACTCGGATGAAGAATTCGTCTGTGATGATGGTGAAATCATTCCTCCTCATTACGTCAATGATGGTGATGAGGACTGCCAGAATGGTGAGGATGAAACCGCTCCAAATAGCGTTGATATCGAGATTTACATGAACGATGCAAGTGAATCTGACATGAATTTTGATTACAACGTCCATGGGATGGACTACGATGAAAACTACGAAATTACGTGGACCGTCACCGACGATGAAGGGACCACTTCTGATGCTGGGTCCGACGCTGTTACGGACGGTGGCTACAGTACTTACGAGAACGTCAATGCGGAACTCGACGGTTTTGGTGAGTACTGTGTTGACATCGAGGTCAAACGTATGAGTGACGACCAGATTGTTGGTAGCGAGCAAGAATGCGAGTCCGTATCTCAGGACATCGAGCCGAGCGATCGCCTTGTGACCATTGCTGAGGCGCTCGCAGAGTCAACTCTTGAAAACACCATGGAATCCTTTGGAAAGAATCTAGAAAACCGCTTGTCCAACTTTGAGGACGATTACGATGTCGCATATGAGGAAGCAATGTTTTACACTTTGTACGATACGAATACAGACCGATTTGTAGGTTTGCAAATGGTAGTGTCTCCAGGTGGTACACAATGGTACACACTCATTGGACCAGAGAGCAGCGCATACGGGACACCCCAACGCGGTATATCGGTGAACTACTTCACTGGAATCGATGCTGAAGAAGAGGCTGAGGAAATTGAAGATCAAACCGAGTTGGCTGATCTTGTCGATGTAACACAACACAACACCGATGAGGTTGATGCGGTCAACGAGGGTGTCGATCCAGAAACGCTCCCAGATAGCGGCCCATCGGATGCTACAATCGATGATGAGACCGATGCGGAAGATGAGGATGCTTCCAGCCTCCTTCCATTCCTCTCTCCAGTGACAACTCTGGCAATGATTGCCTTAGCAGGAATGTTTGTATCAATCCGTTCCAAGGACCAAGAATGAGCGAAGGCGTGAGGATAGCATCCATTCCTCCTTGGCGAGTCATCGCCTGCCTGGGTCTTGTTTTGCAAATAGTCATCCTCACTTCCCTCGCATCGGCTCTTCAAGAAGAGTCTTGGTTTGTTGGAACCGTATCAGCAACGGTAGAAGAAGGCCCCCTTATGCTTGAGGGCGTTTCTGTGAACGTAACCATCGATATGCAAGAAGATCAAGATGACCTTAGCATCGACTTCTTTGGACCATTGAGACTCAACCACTGGCAAGAGGAGCGCGACAGTCGGGCAACGTTGTCGATGCAGGAGGGTGAAGAATACGATGAAAACTTGAATGACACGTTCGATTCCCCATCGCCGAGTACGATAAAATCAGTGACATTGACGTTAATACAAATTGGTATCGGACTTTCTGTCCTGCTTTTGGTTCTCGTATGTGGGGATCTATGGAAGCAGAGAAGCAGGTTATGGCTCACAGCAACGCGTCGACTTGTATCGCTGGGTTCAATCATCAATACACTCATGGTTCTCATCCTCATTCTGTTGATATTGCCCGCCTCTTGGTTGGGAACAATTGCAGAGAATCCAAAGGATATTACGGATAGCGATGAGAATGAGGCTTTCTTAGCACATGCTGAATTTTCAACAGATTCGAGTCTTGGCGTGAACGGGTTTACGTTGGAATTTGAAGCCAGTGGTTATGACATCGGTATGATTCGTCCAGCAAACCGTAGTGCTGTTGAAGCTGAACCTCCAACGTCTGGAACAGAAGATGCTGAATCGTTTATTTTGATTGCAGGTGAAATGCGAACAGAAACGCCCAATTATTTGGTACAGATGGTCTATTATTGGTTCGCAATGTGGGTGGTGCTTCCCTTTGTGTTGTTAATTCAACAACGTGTTGCAATCGACTCTCGACTTGCACAAATCAATGTACGTAAGTGATTATTGCTCGGGCAATGTTCCATTCAGACTGTCTGGATTATCGTCCAATGGTCCCCATTCTGTTTTGCTTCGTGCGAGTCCAAATCGCTTTGCATAGAGAAATCTTAGATTCTTCCAACCATCGCCCCAAGTGTGGATTTCGGCATCACCAACACGTTCTCGGTACGGTACAGAGATTTCGATGGCTTTCTTTCGACCCAGATGTTTGCGGGCGAGAATCTTGATTTCTTCTGAAAGAGGCATGCCATCGTTTGTTGGACGCATTTTTGGATTGTCAAAAATCGACTTTCTAAACACCCACATACCCGATTGCGAATCTTTGATTCCATAGCCAAAGAGGAGCCGAGCATTGAATGAGAGGACCCAATTACCAAATCCATGGAGTCCTGACATTGAACCATCCTCAGCCATACTCAAGCGATCGCACGTAATGAAGTCAAGATTATCATCGAGGAGTCGCTTCACCAATTCAGGAATCAACTCAGCAGGATAGGTGCAATCTGCGTCCATCGTAACAATGATGTCGTTTGAGGCGACGACGAAACCGGTACGATAGGCTCTTCCGTATCCTTTTCGAGGCTCAAGATGTACTCGAACCCCTTTTTCCAACGCAATCTCGCGTGTTCGGTCTGTAGACGATCCATCGACGATCATAATTTCAAGAGATTCGCACCAACCTCGCGGAATGGCATCGACGGTTGCTCCAAGTGCTTCTTCTTCATTTCGAGTTGGAAGAAGAACGGTTACAGAGACAGGTAGAACCTCGTCCATGGACCGACCAAAGGCCATCAGGGTTTGAATGCATTGCTTCACTGGCTAAAAGGTCAGGACCATCGAGCCATGAAACGTCGAAGGGAGAGTTTCGCCGCAAGGCGTACCTTTCTCCATTTCGAGAGGCTTGGTCGCTTGCTAAATACATCTCCAGAACGTCGTACAATCTCTTGGAAGATGGCATCGTATGCCTCACACATCAGTCGCGGTTGCAGTCTTGATTTGGAATCAAGGTATTCAAACAAATGTTGAGCGGACGATTGGTGGCGTCGAACGATTTCGATGTATTCTTGAACGAAGGATTTCCATCGGTGGTTGGAACCAAATTCCGCATTTCCAAGTTCGGATATATCGATGTTGTATTGATTCAACACATCGATGGGAAGGTAGATTCGGCCGCTTCGATAATCTTCTGAAACATCGCGAAGAATGTTGACCATCTGCAGTTGAATGCCCATGTCGATGGCATGAATGCGGGCTCCCGCATCTTCACAGCCGTAAATTTCAATCAGCACCAAGCCCACTGCAGAGGCGACTTTGTAGCAATACGAGCGAACTTCATCCCAAGTCTTGTGTCGCACTTCGAACAAATCGTCTTCCATTCCTTCGATGATGGTTGTTAAATCGTTGAGACGGATAGGAAATTGCTTGAAAACCTCATACATTGCAACGAAGATTGGTTCACCTTTGGTCGCCGTTTCATCACCTTCGTACAATCGGGTTAACCGTTCTTTTGCATCGACCAGAGCCATGAGTCGGATTCGGTGCTCACGATCGTCGTTGTTCATCGAAGTCTGATGTATACTCTTGAGCAATTTATCACGTTCATCTACCAGCTGATTGAGGCGAACGGATTCTTCAACGACGGGGTGCGTATCGCCATCTGCGATATCATCGAGGTAACGACACAATGCATAGACTGCGTGAACTGCACGCCGCTTCTCATGAGAAAGAGCAGAAAAACTTGCGTAGAAGGTCGAAGATGCGCGTCGACAAATGTCTTCACACTCGATGAATGCTTCTTCGATTGAGATGACTTTGTTCATACGCTTACCCCAATTCTTTTGGTTATGAATGCATGTTATGTGCCAGTTTGTTCAGTAACGGGCTATTGATGCCATCAAGCCCGATAAGGATACGCTCTACAATGGAGAATATAGAGACTTGGGACCGATTTCTTGTGCTGTTTTGAAATCGTCCTACGTGCGCTTGAAAAGAACGTATGCAGAATACTACTGGGAAAAACTTCTTGTTTTCAAACAACATTTCTGTAAGCATCTTCGATTTCGTCGATTGAGTTTTCATCGGGATAATATGAATCGCTTTTCCATTGGATTACGCCGTTTTGATCGATAAGGAACAACTTCGGAGTTCCAGGGTTCCCGTAGTACTCAAAAATTGATTGACTCATGTTGGCTTCATCTTCGATGCGTTGGATGGATTGATTTTCACTCGGCAAGACGATTGGCCATGGAGTGTAATGGTTGCTCTCTGGGTATCCGAACTCTTCTGCAACATCCTCTTTGGTTTCAAATGTCGGATAGCGTTCTACCGAGACAACTTGCAGAGGGGGCTGCTTTTCCATCCAATTTTGATGATGCTCTCGAATGTCGTCAGTCCAATCCTTGCAACCAATGCAACCAACGCCGATGAACAATACCAATACAGGTCCTTGACTGAGGTTGTCCTTCATCGAATAGATTGCTCCAGCGTCTTCGACGCGATTTAGTGTTTCAACGGTGAAAACTCGACCGTCATCGACAGCGGTTTCCAAACATCCAGATAGGAACAAAACAAGTACAAGAGCAACGAATCGCAAGGCACTCCCTCAAGCGTTTGTTGGGGTTCCTTTTTCTTTTGCAGTGGTTATCCTTCGTTGTGCTTTTCGACCGTTCGGGGAGCGTCGGACGTTTTCGAACCACGTCTCAACACCGTTCCAGTCGGGTTTGATACCAAGGTCATCAAGCACAAGTTTGCTGCTGATTCGAGCGCTTTCAAAGATAACGGGCAGTCCGGAACCTGGGTGAGTACCTCCTCCGACCAAGTACATGTTTTTGACGTCCTCGAATCGATTGCGTGGGCGCCTCCAGAGCATTTGGTCAAGTCCGTGTGCAAGGTTGAACACAGCACCGCGGTAGCAGTGGTCTCCCCAATCATCGGGAGTCATCACCATTTCCGTTACGATGTGGTCACGAATGTTTTCGTAGCCTAGCTTGGTCTCAATTTGATCGAGGATTCGCTCTCTGAATTTGCTGGATTCTTTGGACCAATCGATGTTGTCGGTTTGGTGCGATACGGGGACGAGGACGTATACTGTCGCACATCCTTCAGGCGCCAAGTCGGGATCAGTTACACAAGCATTCTGTACATACACAGATGGATCGTCCCACGAAAGTCGATGATGCTTTTCGATATCTTCGAGGTTTTGAACGTAGTTTTTGGAAGCATAAATCTGGTGATGGGGAAGGTCGTAGGTACGGTCGACGCCAAGATAGAGCATGAAGGTCGAGCAAGAGTATTTCTTCGATTCAAGCTTTTTGTCAGTCCATCGCTTTCGCA
This sequence comes from uncultured euryarchaeote, assembly GCA_937894115.1. GTDB lineage: Archaea > Thermoplasmatota > Poseidoniia > Poseidoniales > Poseidoniaceae > MGIIa-L2. The sequence goes on along the minus strand of CALBFP010000214.1, from coordinate 29,123 downwards.
CTTTATTCGGTACGATACTCGTCATAGCGTTGGCAAAGTCTGCATTCACGATAACTCTGTCCGCCGTCAAGACTCCCTTCTCGGTACGAACTCCTACTGCGGTTTTACCGTCCATGATGACTTCTTCAACAGCTTCACCAAGTCGGAATTCGACGCCCATCTCTTCTGCAATTTCAGCCATTCGCACAGGGACCGAACCGAGCCCTCCAGTCGGGTGGAAGATACCGTATTCGTATTCAAGGAAAGCGAGAATTGTGAATAAACTCGGGCAGTTGAATGGAGACATTCCGAGATATTTGGTTTGGAACGACATGGCAAGCATGAGGCGGTCGTCGTCAAACAAGCGCATCAAATCGCTTGCAACAGAGCGTGTCGGTCTCAATACTGTGGCTGCACGCATGACGCGTTTTGAGAAAATGTCACTGGGTCCATTCCAGGGCTCCTGCAGACAAGCTTTGGCACGGCTGAGTTTCTTACGGTTGTCTTGTACGTACTGAACGAAGGCGTCTGCATCTTTCTCTCCAGAGAGTACTGCAATTCTGTCTTTCATGACATCCAGGTCGCTGGTACAGTCGAGTTGTCCACCTTGGCCGAAAATAAGACGATAGTTGAGGTCGAGTTGATTCAATTTCAGTTCTTTGTGCGCATCCTTTCCAATCGCTTGGAAAATTTCTTCGATGACTTCAGTGTAATGGAAGAAGGTTGGTCCGAGGTCGAATTTGAATCCGTCCCGCTCGATGACTTTGGTACGTCCACCAACCGTCGAAGATCGCTCGACGACGGTGACTTTTACTCCGGCTTTGGCGAGGAGTAGAGACGCTGCGAGTCCCCCAGGTCCTGCACCGACGATGACAATATGTTGAGAATTTGCGATGGCCATAAGGTAAAATCATCGTCTTGTCACATATAAAGCGGCGTTTCAAACCAGTTGGTCGGACGGACTTGGATTGCTTTCCCAGAATGTGGTTTTGGAGGAGGATGGAGGAGACACTGACCGCTCTGTATAGGGCAGCTCTACAATCGAAGCAAATTCGTCCAAGTAAGGTCCCATCGATGAGATAAGGTCGACATCTGGATGTCCTCGAAGAACCATGCCGTCCATGTACATGAGCGATCGAATAATCGGGAAAGCCTCTTCTCCAAATCGGCAACCTGCAAGTACAGCAATACGTACCGTTTTCATCATTTGTTGGGTGAGACTAACTTCGCTTACAGACTTACCGACAAATCCAGAATAGGTCTCATGCATTTCTCGCATGTATCTTGCTTTTGCTTCACCTGTAGGTGGCGTGTCTGCCATCGTTAGCATCGCCTCAAAGGCTTCATCCAAGCGGCCTTTTGCAAGATAGTAAAAGAAACCGAAGAGCGCTGAGCGAACGTTTTCTGGAGCATGAGATATCGCACCTGTGTCGATGAATGTGAACATTCCGTCCTTGTCGACCATGGCGTTCCCTGGGTGAAGGTCTCCATGGAACGTCCCAATACCAAACATGTACGCACCGTGGATTCGGAAAAGTTGCAACAAATCATCCCAGTCAAGATTGTTTTTCGAAAGCTGTGATTCCAGCGTAGGTGCCTTGATGTGTTCCATAACCAGAATGTGGCGGTTCGACAATTCTGGCCATACCTTAGGGAACTTTAGCAACGGCATAGGGAATTGATGTTCAACTTCTTTGGCTTTGGATTGAAGCAATTCAGCGCCCTGAATCTCGTTTCGCAAGTCGAGTTCTCGAAGCGTGTAGTCTTCGACGTGTTGAAGCAAACCAACCGGATTTCCCACCTTGCGTAGCCTTGGATTCAAAAACAATCCGATACGCAACCAACGACGCATTCTGGCGACATCTTTTCGGAAGGATTTTTCAAAATCGGCCTTGATGATTTTCACAACCACTTCACTACCGTCTTTGAGGACACCTCGGTGAACTTGGCCGATACTTGCAGCAGCGAACGGTTCTTGTTCAAACGATTCGAATGCATCAAGGAATCCAGCAGGAGCACGCTCTTGAATCAACTTCATCGAATTTTCTTTTGGTATTGAATTCGCACGCTGATACAACGATTGGAGTTGCCTACACTTTTCTTCGGAAAGCAAATCTGGGCGAAGTGCAAAGATTTGTGATAACTTGACAGCGAGCAGACCCATGTTCTGGATCTTCTTTAGATCAGCGGGACCTTTCTTCGTAATCATACGAATGAAACGCAGAAACGTCAAGAGGCGCATGGTTAGAAAATCCCCTTTTCATTTATCAATCGGCGTTTTTTTGCAAGAGTGCTCGAATTGGGTTTGCAAACAGTGGTGGTGTGGTTGAAACCCATTCAGCAAACCCTTCCCGTTCTTGTAAATCGACTTCGGACATTTGTACACCGCTTACGTATCGAAGCAACAGTGTGAGAATCAATGGCCCAATGAGGGCTGGGACTGCGTTCCAACCACCAACAACAACGGCAAAACAGCCTATTGACCACCACAGAATTGCTTCACCCAAATGATTCGGGTGCCTTGTGACAGAAAACATTCCATCGGTTTTGAGATGGCCTGGACCGTGTTTTGCTCGAAACTTTTTCAGTTCCATGTCCGCTTTGTGTTCAAGAAGTAGGCCCACGATGAATCCGAACAGACACAGCGATGCAAATGCAATTGAAGTCGGTGACCATTCGACGAGTTTTGAGTTCAGGGGTATCAGGTAAAAAATGGGAAGAGCCACGACAAGCAAAAGAATTCCTTGCAAAATGAAGACTTGCAAGAAACTGATCCACCACCAGTTCTTTCCTGCTGTTTCGCGCATGCGTACGTATCGCATATCTTCACCACGCTTTTTGGTTCGTTTGTGCAATACATAACCAAGGCGCACGCCCCATATTGTGACGCAGGTTAGGCACGCTATTGAGGCAATGTTGTAGGATTCTGATAAAAGAAAGCGAGTCCAAGCAATGAAAACAAAGCCCATGCCCCATAGAACGTCCATAACGGTTACATTGCCAGAAGAGACGGTTTTCAACCAAGCAAATGTGACGTAGATGAAGACAATCAGGACTGTAGTTGCGTTGAGGCTGAGTTCCATCATGCCGACGATTCCGCAGGTTGTTCTTCATTGTTCATGATGATGTGGTACCTCCAGAGGTCATCTGAGGCGCCGGTTCCATCGTACCGTCGAACATTTACGTTTCCATCTTTGGGGAACCGTGTCATGAGAGCCCCTTCGATGATTCCATCGTCAAGCTCCCACATTGGAAGAACGTCTGGGTCTTCACTGGGAGGATGATCGAGCCCAACCTGCACGTGGAAAACCGGATCGATACCGTATTCGAGGCGGCCGAGTCCAGCAAATTCCCACCAATCCATCATCTCATCAAGGAACTCGACGTGGTTTTCGATGGATCGCAGTGAGAAGGCCAACTCATGACCGACACGGTTGCCCACTTGACGCAGCATTCGAGACAAATCGATTCCGAGTATTTTCAGGTTGGAAAGTCGTCCCTTGGTCAATTCTTGCCGAGCTTGGTTGACCTCTGTTCCCGCTGCGAGGAAAGCATCGGGGTCGAAAGGAGTATCGTGTTCTGGAAGGTCGTCGACGCCAAGTGCACCGACGAGAGAGTCAAGGAATGATCCTTCACCGATTGTCAGTCTTAATGGGTCGTGGATGCGTCCTTTTGAGAATCTTGCTTCAGCAACTTCGAATTGAACTGCGTCTTCCCAAATGGTGTCAATGAGATTTTCTTGCGCTTTGGCGAAAGGTTCGCTCTCGATGACCAATGCAGCATCTTCTTTGCCTCTCCCTACAGGGTTTTCCTCGATGTTCAAAAATTGCACAACGTGTGTGCAATCCTGTAGGAATCCTTGCGAGTCCAAATCATCAGAGTGTTTGATTTCGATGGAATCGTGGAGTTTTTGGAAGAATCGTGTTGTTCTGCGGTCCAATTGAGCAATTACTTGAACGACCACTCCCTTTTCAGCAACGGAGTTCACGGTTTCCAAGGCTTCGCTGCGACACAGATGGAGAATACCGTATCGTCCTAGCAGCAAAACAAGTCGCTCTTCAGCCTCTTCAGCCATGCGTTCGAGGCGTCGATAGATGTGGCTTCGCTCTTTTAGCACAGCAAATCTTGGTTCGTCACGTTGACGGCGGTTGGCTTCATACGATGCATTTGCTTCTGTGATTCCTTTGGAGAGCTCGTTGAACCCTTCCTCAAGGTTGTCAAGTTGACGTCGTCGCATTTCGATGATGTGTTGCAACGCTTCATCGACTCGAAGGCTCGAAAAAAGCATTGGTCGGTCAGCGGTTGCAGTGACGATGCCCATCTCTTGCAGCCTGGATAGACTGTTGTAAGCATCTAGGCGGGTTGTTTGCAGTTCTTTGGCTAGTTCACTAGCCCGCATGTTGGGGTTGTTTCCAAGAACCATAATTGACCGAACCTCACGCTCGGTGAGGCCTGCTTCGTTGAGGAGTGTGTCCCACATTACTCAGCACCTCCAGTTACGGAAGACAAACTCTTCAAAATTCGAGCAACATGTCGGCGTGGTCGGAACAACCAGTCGTAGACGTGATGAATACGATTGTCTGGGCCGATCAGGAAACTCGATTTAGCGGGGAACATTCCGAGGTGAACGGGTACGAGGAACTTGTTGGCCACTGCCCGGTCGGGGTCAGCCAAAAGTGGAAACGGTAATCCTCCGAGTTCTTTCTTGAACTTGGCGTGCGATTCGCTCGTTCCTTGGCCGATACCAACGACTTGGCAACCGGCCGAGACGAACAAATCGTATTGCTCCTTGAACGTTAGACACCCACGCTTGCAGGTCGGTGAGCCGTCCTTGGCGTAAAAGAAAAGAATCCTCCAAGACCCATCGAGTGTTTTACTGTCAAAAACGTTGCCTGCATCGTCAATCAGTGAAAAATCTGGGGCGGTCTCGCCGATTAAATCCTTGCTCACTTTCTTCGCCTCTGCATGTGTGAGTCGGTCCGCTGTCAATATTACTTCTCCCATTTGTGTCACCTCTAGATTGGCAGAATGTGTCGCATTCGTGCCGCTTTTGTTCGTAGATATTCCCTGTTTTCGGAGCAAATGCCCGCTTTGTGTTCAACCCGCTCAACCACATTGACACCGTGTTCTTCGAGCTGTTCGACCTTATCGGGGTTGTTGGTCATCAGTCGGATGCTGTTGTATCCTATGTCGCTGAGCATGTGGGTTGCGATTTTGTAGTTGCGACCGTCTGCTGGTAAGTTTAGTGCGAGGTTTGCATCGAGCGTGTCAAGACCGCGATCCTGCAAATTGTAGGCCTGCATCTTTGCATACAAACCAATGCCTCGTCCCTCTTGTCGGAGGTACAGAACGATACCTCTTCCCTCGCGTTGAATGGTTTTGAGAGCATGCTGAAGTTGTGGGCCGCAATCACAACGCAGACTTCCCAAGGCGTCTCCAGTGAGGCATTCTGAGTGAACTCGAACGAGAGGCGGTGTTTGGTCGTTCATGTCCCCGTAGTATATCGCAGCGTGTTCGGAACCGTCGATGGGATCCACATACGAACGAATACGAAAATCTCCGTATTTCGTAGGGAGTTTTGCATCGGCGGGCACGGCATTGTATTCCATGTTGCGGTTTTTCTTCATAATCAGGCAAAACGACGTTCTAGGTATAAAGGACTGTTTCAAACTGGGAAACGTTGTGGTAATTTTCTAAACGGTTCTTCAAATACTGGTTGTGACCCAACTCAGACGTGACTAATGGATTTGACATTGGTGTGGCTGCTGCGGTAGTCACTGAATCTGGCATTCTTCTCGTTCAAGAAGCCAAAGGCCCCTACGAAGGTTGTTGGGGTCTGCCAAAAGGACACGTAGAGCCAAACGAATCCATCGAATCTGCAGTTCTCCGAGAACTCAAAGAAGAAACAAACATCGACGGCACAATCACCGGATTTATCGGCTTGAGAACGACAAAAACCCAACATGGCGTTGGTTTATTCCTGTGTTACAAAATCGACCCAACAACAGTGAACATACGCCCCCAGGACGATGAGATTTCTGAGGTTCAGTTTTTTGCAACGGAAGAATTCGAAGAACTGGAATGGGTCTCCGCTGCAATGAGAGGTTTTGCTGAAGTTGCTCTTCAAAACGCATCTCTCCCGCTCATCGACTTAAGCTCCGAATCCAAACGTCCTTACCACCTGGTTTTCAGTGATGGAAGAATGACGTTGTCAGAGGAGGTTGTACGATGATTGACGTTCGACGCATCGACGGTAACAACAAACCGTTGAACGAAAATGGAACGCACGTGGTCTATTGGATGACAAGCTCTCGACGTGCTCGTTGGAATCACGCCCTTGACCATGCAATCGAATTGGCTAACGAATACAACGTTCCCCTCATTGTTGTGGAATGTCTAGCACTGGGTCACCGATGGGCCAATGACCGGATTCATACCTTTGTGTTGCAAGGAATGATCGACAACAGAAAACTGTTTGAATCAAGTCCAGTAACATACGTGCCGTACGTGGAAACCAAAAAGGCCCAAGCAGGTGGCCTCTTGCGCTCGTTTTCAGAAAATGCAGTAGCCGTTATCATCGACGATTACCCCACATACATGCCACGAGACGTAGCACAGCGAGCAAAAAATGTTGCAGGATGCTCGGTGCGATGCGTCGACAGCAACGGAATCGTTCCGCTTCGGGCTCCAGAACGTTCCTTTTCCACGGCGCATTCATTCCGCCGTTACATCCACAAAAACGTGTTGAATTTCATTGCGAACCCCCCTTCTCCTGAGCCAATGAAGAATCTCAATGCAGTACCTGATGGCTCAGAGATCGTGAAACAATGTTTCGAACAAGTCGACGTACCTTTGACACCACTAGAATTCATCTGGCGCGTATCTGAAGCATCCATAGAAGGTTGTGAAGCGTTGGAAGTGCTTGACATTGACCATGAGGTTCCCCCGGTTGACGGTAAAAGAGGGGGTTCACTCACCGCTCGTACCGAATTGAAAAAATTCATCGAGCAACGACTTGCAACATACCACCTCGATCGCAACCATCCAGAACGTCACGGTGGCAGTGGCCTTTCCCCATGGCTGCACTACGGACACATATCCTCCTTCGAAATCGTAACCGAGGTCCTCAACTCAGAAAAGTGGAATCCCATGCTTATTACTCCACCTCACAACGGCCGAAGGGCAGGTTGGTGGGGCCTGAGTGAAGGAGCAGAAGCCTTCCTTGACCAGGTCATCACATGGAGAGAGCTTGGTTTTGTTTACTGCCACGAACACCCGAATCATATTTCCTACGACACCCTCCCAGAGTGGGCAAAGAAAACTCTCGAAGAGCACTCCAACGATGAGCGTCCTTACCTCTACACCTTTGAACAGTTGGAAAACGGTGAGACGCACGACGAGCTTTGGAACGCTGCGCAAATGCAATTGCGCAAGGATGGCATCATTCACAATTATCTACGCATGCTTTGGGGTAAGAAGGTGCTTGAATGGTGCCCAGATCCAAAAACAGCGTGTAACTGGCTTATCCAACTCAACGACAGGTGGGCTCTCGACGGAAGAGACCCGAATTCTTACACAGGCATCTTCTGGATTTTCGGTCGATTTGACAGAGGCTGGTTTGAGAGAGCTGTTTTTGGAAAGGTACGCTACATGACGTCAGCATCCACTCAACGTAAGTTCAAAACTGAGGATTATATACGAAAATACGCTGATTCCTAACAAAGGAGTTCCGTATGCCGATTTTTGAACACACAACAACTCTTCCTTTCTCACGTCAGACCGTTTGGAACTGGCATGCCCGACCCGGCGCTGTACGCAGAATAATGCCGGATTGGGAGGGAATACGCCCAGTTGAAGTTGGCGGTATCAAAGACGGTGCAGTGACTTCCTTCCGAATGTCGATTGGTATTGTGCCTCAGCGTTGGGTTGCCAAACATCACAGTTACATCGAAGGTGAGCAATTTTGCGACAATATGATCAAAGGTCCGTTTGGACGTTGGAATCATGTTCACAAATTTAACGAAATAAGTGACTCTGAGATGCAGATTCACGATAAGATCGATTGGAAATTACCGTTTCACTTTTTCACCCGAATCGGTGCACCAATCATGGTCATGCCGCGCGTCCATCAAATGTTCAAGCACCGTTCTCGCAGGGTTCTTGCGGATCTAAAACGACAGCAGATGTTTGCTGATGCGTCGAGAAAGCGAATTCTCATCAGTGGCTCAACAGGACTCATCGGAACGCAATTAGGGGCTTTCCTAGAAACCGATGGTCATGACGTACATCGTCTTGTGCGACCGAGTACACGTTTGCACGCGGACCAAGATCCGACAAAGATCGTAAAATGGGATGATCGCACTGGAGAAATTCTTGAAGGCTCCCTAGAGGGTTTTGACGTGGTCATTCATCTTGCTGGTGCAGGCATCGGCGACAAACGTTGGAGTAAGAAACGAAAGAAATTAATTGCTGAAAGCAGAGAGATTCCAACTCGAAATCTTTCGACTGCCTTAGCGAAACTCAAAACACCCCCCTCACTGTTTATGTGTGCTTCTGCCGTTGGTTATTACGACAACAGAGGCGACGAACATCTCGACGAGAACAGCAGCAGTGGTGAGGGGTTCCTTGCTGATATCTGTCGTCGATGGGAATCTGCAGCGGATCCAGCAACATCAGCAGGAATTCGAACGATTCACCTGCGTACAGGAATCGTTACGACCGCAGCCGGTGGCATGCTCAAACAAATTCTCCTGCCAGCGAAGTTGGGCGCAATGGGTCCCATAGGCGGTGGGAGGCAGTGGCAATCCTGGATTTCATTGGACGACCAGATTTATGCCATTCATTACTTGATGAATCACGATACAGCAAGCGGAGCGTTCAATTTAACGGCCCCAAACCCGGTTACTCAGAAGCAGTTTGCAAAAGTCCTTGGCAAGGTTTTACGCCGTCCAGCCTTCGCACCAACCCCTGGTTTTGTTATGAAAATCTTGTTCGGTGCTATGGGCAGGTCGCTCATCCTTGAAGGTCAGAAAGTTCACCCCAACCGACTTGTCGAGTTGGGTTATACGTTCGAACATGAAAACATAGAATCAGCCTTACGTGATGCATTAGGACGATTTGCATAGGCGTCGCTTTGTTCATAACCAGTATACCTCATGGACAAACATGCTCGGGCGTAGCATGGCCGTTGGCTTGTTTGCCCTGCTGTTGCTTTGCATGTTACCATCGGTGAATGCAGACGACACTCAAGCAGCGTCCAATCTGCTCACGGATGGCGTCTCATCAAACGGTTATGTTTGCGATCCAGACGGATGCTCGCCAAACGATGGAACCGATTGGTGGCGAATTTATGCTTACAAAGGTGACATCGTCAGCATCGCATTCTCGGGCTCGATGAGCAATGCAGCATGGTGGTGCCCTGGTGATGGTTGGGAAGGCGATTATTCAATGCATGACGAATCCGGTTCGCAAGTTGCGAGCATGGGGCGAAGCAACGACAATCCATCGGGCACGTTATCGAAAACGATGTCACAACCCGGCTATGTTTATGTTAAAATCAAAGGGAAGAATTCTTGGTGCAACGATGGCTTCGATTACACACTACTCGCCTCCATAGACAAGACAGACAGAGATACCGATGAGGATGGTTTTGTTGATTTGGATGACGATTGTGACCTCATCGTAGGGACCTCAACCAACGACCGAAAGGGTTGCATAGATACGGATTCAGACGGTTGGTCAGACACGGATTCAGGCTGGGATATTCAGAACGGTGCGGACGCTTTTGAAGAAGACCCAACACAATGGCGTGACCGCGATTTTGACGGTTATGGGGACAACATCCTCGGTAATCAACCGGATCATTGCCCAGACAGCAGAGGTTATTCGACCTCCGATCGTTATGGTTGCATCGATTCCGATGGTGATTCCTTTTCCGATGCTGATCCTGGGGGACTGAATGGTTTGGAGCCATGGTATGCCCATCCAGATGGTTTGGCTGATGCTTTTCCGTTTGAATCAAGCCAATGGCACGATACCGATGGGGATGGTTTTGGGGACAACTGGGACGATCCTATGTGGAATGCTTCTCATTTGGAATGGGGGATTGGGCAGTGGCTTGATGTTGCTTACCAGCCGGACGCTTGCCCGTTTCTTCTTGGTTATTCAACATCGGATCGTTTTGGATGTCCTGATGCTGACGGTGATTCTTGGTCCGACCCAGGCGAGAACTGGTCTGCAACTGATGGAGCTGATGCGTTCCCATCCGAGCCGACGCAGTGGCAAGACCGTGATTTTGATGGTTACGGTGACAACCAGAGCCAGGGAGCTAATCTGATTGATGATTTCCCAGACAATCCCACACAGTTCAGGGATACCGATTTTGATGGGTGGGGCGACAACCAAACCTACGGCGCAACCCAAGTGGACGATTTCCCAATGATACCGAGTCAATATCGCGACACAGATGGCGATGGTTATGGAGATAACTTGACCGGTTTTGAAGGCGATGTTTGTCAATTTTCCAATGCCGAAGAGGTTGAAAGTGGATGGATTTCTCGATTCGATCGACTCGGTTGCAGGGATGTCGACATGGACGGTTATTCAGACCCTACCGACGATTGGATTGCTCACCCTCAAGGCTTCGCCGATGCATTCCCAGACAACCCCTCACAATGGTACGACACTGACAATGACGGATTTGGGGACAATACCGAGTACTTCGACGGACTTGCATGGCGTCTTGCCTACCGAGGTGATGGATGTCGAACCACGTATGGATTGTCAACGTTTGACAGATGGGGCTGCCCCGATTCGGATGAAGACGGTTGGTCCGATCCAACACCGTATTGGCTCGCAAGCCCGGGCGGATCGGGCGATGCCTGGCCAGAAGATTCAACGCAATGGCACGATAGTGATGGTGACGGACGTGGAGATAACCCGTCTGGAACAACTGCGGATGTTTGCCCTTCGCAACCTGGGACCTCAGTGGGACCGAGTTCGGGTGGAGATCGTTGGGGCTGTCCTGACACGGATGGAGACGGTTGGTCCAACCTCGGTGACGCCTTTATCCATGAACCAACTCAATGGCGAGATACCGATGGTGATGGGTATGGCGATGAGGTCGATGGGAACGAAGCTGATGCCTGTCCAAACATTCGCGGAACCTCAATCCTCGATAGGCTCGGCTGTCGTGACACCGATGGCGATGGCTGGTCGGATCCAACAGACGACTGGGCAGCGCATCCTTACGGAATGGCTGATGCATTCCCAACCGAAGCATTGCAGTGGAAGGACACCGATAGCGATGGTTTCGGTGATGTACCACTGGGAGCATTGCGTGACGATTGCCCAGATGTATTTGGCACCTCGACACGCGATCTTCAGGGGTGTGAGGACAACAACGGGGACGGATGGTCGAACGAATACGGCGAGTGGAATGCTGCACTTGCCATCATGGGCGAAGATCCCGCTGCATCATGGATGACTTATCTTATCATAGGTATCGCATTCATTCTCGGTGCTTCAGCAGCATTGATTGTTCGAAGCATGCGCTCAGATGACGAAAAGATACTGGCCGAAGAAATTATCGGACTCGATGGCAATCCTGCAAAGGACCTTCCGTCTCTTGATTCTGAAATGTTGCCATTACCAGAATTGGCCATCCCACTTCCACCCCCTCCAGGAGGTGACCAAGATGCGTAAATCGATTTTTATCCTGACGTTTGTTTTGCTCATGCCAGTGTTTGGGCTAGGCAATGTTGGTGCTGAATCTGATATTGGACTTGAAGAAGCGGGTCTAACGATGGTTGCACTTCGAAACGACTCGCTCGATTTAAATCAAGATGGAGATGTTGATGCTGTTCGTGTGGTAGTTATTCTCAATTCATCAACTCCCTCAACCCTGGTCGATGTACGTTTGATAGCAACTCATAACGATCGACAAGTGATAGAAACCACAACAATCGATGTTGTCGGTCAAACCAATGCAAGCCTGACCTACGATGCTTGGTCTCGAGGTGCTCACGAACTTGCCCTCGGCTTCTACGACATGAACGGTGTTGAGATTTCGACGATTGGATTACCAACATACGAAATGGTTCCTGCCTTGCAGACACCAATGCTGTCGTTGCAATTTACGGGAAAGAGCAATCTGCAAACGGGTTCAAACTGTGAAATCAACCGCATGTTTGCTGATGAAACGGGCCCTCGTTATGGGGCGATTGGCACGTTGACGTTTACAGGTGCACCGTTTATCGTCCTTGACAATGCGACAACCATTGATTGTTCATCATGGCCTGCAGGAGAATATTCCCTTCGCGAAACCTACAGAAACGAACTTGGACAAACCGCAGAAACCTCGCTCAATCTTACCATAGAAAACCGACCTGCACCTGCTTTTGAGCTCCTCGTTACTGGAGATGGTTTAACCAACGACAGACCGTGCTTGGTCGCCGCTCAACCGAGCAATGACAATGAAGACTTTTCCGAATATACGATGGAATGGGATGTCTCGTCGACTTCGTTGATTTCAGAGGGTCCAGTTTACGATTGTTCAGCGCTTCCTGCGGGGGTCCATCTTGTCGTACTTAAGGTAACAAATTTGGAAAACATCGCCAGTACTCAGGCTGTAAACATCGTTCGATTGCCCGCTTCAGAATTGACACAAGAGGAGCAAGAAGTCCTTCCAAGCCAGTCGTTTGGTGAAGAAACTGCAACAGAGGATGTTGGCTGGTATACAATTGCCGTACTGGGCTTGCTCGTCGCTGTCATCGTCTTCGTTTTGCTCGTTCGTTTCCGCGAAAACGATGAGTTGTTGACGTTACCTGAGTTGGGTCCTGCTCCGCAAATCTTGAACGATGGGTCCCCTGATCCTGAAGGCCTTCCAACCGTTTTGGATGATGAAGGTCAATTGTGGAGAAAACACCCCGACGGTTCAATGGATTGGTGGGATTCAGCTTACAACATATGGCAACGATGGTGAGTAGGATGCAGGATTGGATGTACTACCTCATTTTCGCTTTGGCTGGGTTTGTTCTTTTTCTCTTGTTGAACGGGGTTCGAATCTGGTGGACTCGGGTGAGGCCACGTCAACCCAAGTTGCATGCGGATTGGGCATCGGATTGCAGACTCACATCCAGTGCAGTGTTCAACGATTCTAAAATCACATTCAAAAACGTACGAAATTTTCATTGGCGAACCACAAAAGATCGTGATGAGGATTGGGCTGAGGAAGTTGTTGTTGATTCGAATCAAGTGAAGGACATATGGTTCGTGGTTGATCAATTTCATTCGTTTCGAGGTTTGTCACACACTTATCTAACGTTTGAATTTCAAGACGGAACCTGTCTCTCGTTTTCTTTTGAAACCCGCAGAGAGCGTGGCAAAAGATACCATCCTTGGACGGGATTATGGCGTTCTTACGAATTGTACCTTTTGGTTGGGTTTGAACACGATGTTACCCAATTGCGTACGCACGGCAGAAGCAACATTGTTTCGATGTATCGTGTCATTACACCACCAGACAAAGATCGGCAAATGATCGTTCAAATGGCTCATCGGCTCAATCAGTTAGCCGATCGGCCTGAATTTTACCACACATTGTTCAAAACCTGCAATACCTCCATCGTCAAGGCAGTGAATACGGTTACGCCGGGGCGTATTCCGTTTCTTTGGCGCAATTTCCTACCTGGATACACGCCAAAGGCAGCATTAAAATTGAATCTCATTGAAGATTGGGGGGGCTTGGAAAAAACCATGGAAAAATCTCGAGTCGATCAACACGCTCAAGATTGGGACGGCCAGAGCGATTACAGTGCATTCATCCGCTTGGGTTTGCCTCCATCAACTCTCAAAGAGCAACAAGAGATCCCCTGATTGAGCTGAAACGGTGATTGTATCCTCAAGCGCTTTATTCGAAATTCCGCGTGTCCCAGAGGTCATGACTTCATTGGAAAGAGGGTATTGACAACCCTCGAGTGTGACCCCAGATACAGCACCAAACGGAATCAGGCTCACAATTGAACCAGGTCTGACATGGACGTTTGTTTCAACGGGTTGTACGCGTTGGGCAGACCAGCCGTTCATGCAAATTCGAGCCGAGCTTTGGACCTCAAACAGGGCAGAGAGTGCTGCAAGGTAATGGTCGTATCGACCGATTTCAACACCTACGATATCGACCTGCGCTTGCGGATGGTTTTGATGTACCCATTCCAATCCTTTGGATACATCACTGCGATTTTGGTCAGGGGAATGAACAATGGTTGCACCATTCGTTCTGCAATGTTGCAAAACCGACGCATCAATGCTGTCCAAATCACCAACAACAACATCAGGCAATATATCGAAGGTCATGAGGCGATTTGCCGCACCGTCGAGGGCGATGATTGTATCGTAATCGACTTTTTTTTCTTGGAGATTGAACGAGAACGGCCAATCACCGTTTGCGGCGATGAGAGCCCGAGCCATGTGCTTTCGAAGCGTACGTGCTTCTTGACATCATGGGTTGTCATAATCAAAAAACAAATCAATTGCTGACAATGGTTTAGAACGTTGAGTGTTCTAAGGAGTTCATGCGCGAGGGGCGGACGCTTTTCAAATCGGGCCTGTCATCAGGCCTTGTGCTCCTCATGCTTCTCCAGTTGATGGCACCTTTTGTTTCCCAAATAGGGCCCAGCGAGGTTGTTTTGGACGATGAGATTCGCACTGAACATACGTTTCCGAGTACCATGGAACACGGGCATGATCTTGCAGGTCAAACCATTGATTTGGAAGGGATGACCGAGGTGCTGGTCCGTCAGGATTCATCCATTGACATGTGGATGAGTGATGTTGTGGTTTCTGGAACCCCTAGTGATTTGAGCGCTCCCAGTGTTTTTCTCGCTGAGAACGGTTCGAGTTATCTTTGCTGGATGAACGCCTTGGGCGAGATACGTATGGGTATACTGTCCTCCACTGGCGAGTTTAGTGAGTCATTGATCGACACAGTTGATGCATCATTGGGTCTTATCGGTTGTTCTGTTGTGGTTGACAAAGCCTACAGGCCACTTGCAATTTACGGTGATGGAGCAGATATCAAAATGGCACGACTTGCCTTTCAGGGACAAGTTTACACCGCCGATACCTGGTTGAAACGGACCATCATTGAAGATATCTATCCTGAATCAATGATCGTTCGGGTCACAGACAAGGATCATGAATTTGCAGTTGTTCGTACAACTACAGGCGAACTTTGGCAGGTAAACAACAGCGGTCTGAGATGGTATCACAGTCTTCTCGACAGTGGGCCGGTGGGCGATGAATTTGCGTTGAAGATGGATTCGAATGGTGTGGCGAACGTTGCGTACACACGCTCTGAGGAAGCGGTTCGATTGCAACTTGACGGGGAGCACCGCATCGAGCAAATCCTAGCACGCGATGCATCGATACACTCAGCGATTGGTCTAGATTTGGATCTTAACAATCTTGCTCAAGTTGCTACGACATCCTATGAATCGGGTCAAACTTTACTTTCAATATTCAAAAGCTTGGAAGATCAATCAACGGGTCGACTTTCCAATGATGCCATGACAACGCACGCACTATATCCTGATGTGGTTGAAGGCGATGCCGTTTATGGCGACTTGAATGGAGATGGCTTTGACGATGTTGTCTTCACTCAACCAACGGCATCCGATAACGGTCTCAACAACAACGGTCGTGTGTCTGTGATGTTCGGCGGTGCAGATGGACTTGATTCATTCTCACCCGTCGTTCTGAGTGGGACACAAACCTCAGAACGGTTCGGTAACGGTGTCGTGATTGGACACTTTGCATCAACGGATCGGCAACAACTGCTTCTGTCGTCTCCTGGACATGACAATTTGAGTCGAATCGATGAATCGAATCACGGGTTGCTTTCGTTGTACGAGTGGAATCAAACCCAGTTCGATCAAGTCTGGAGCACGACCGGAAATGCGGACGAAATGCTTGGCGAAACGCTGTCTCGAATTGATGACATGAATGGAAACGGTTACCACGATATCGTCGCATTGCAAGGAAACTGGACCGACGGCAGCAGTTCTGGACGATTGTCGGTCTATGCGGGGGGATTGGAAGAGATGTCGTGGTCTCACAACATCTCAGCAAGCACCGATGGTCCATACTACGGTCGTGCAATGTCGAGTGGTGGAGATTTGAACGGTGATGGATTTGGTGATTTTGTCGTGTCGAATTCGGGTACAGAGTCCTCACCGACCGGATATTCTGCTATTGAGGTATTCTACGGCTCAGTCGACGGTTTCTCGACCACTCCCGAAGCGACAATTCAACGTCTTGCAACCGGTAAATTGTTTGGGACGACCGTTGAGATAATTGACGATATCAACAACGATGGTATGGACGAACTGATTGTGCAGGAACTCTCGGCTACGGGAGCCCCATTGCTCGGCGGTAAGATCCACTTATTCATGGGCAACGCCACTGAGAACTTTTCTGAAACCGCTGACTGGACGCTGGAGGGAACCAGCAACGAACGGCTCGGATGGATGTTTGCCTCGGCGGGCGATGTAAACGATGATGGGTTTGCAGACACCTTCATAGGTTCAAGTAAAGGATTTACTCCAGCAGGTCAAATCGATTTGTACCTTGGTTCTGCGAACGGATTTGTATCAACAGCTGAGACGATTCGCACAGGGTCCACATCACAACATCTAGGTTTGATCACGCTTGGTGGCCTTGATTCGAATGCAGATGGCGCCATCGAGTTTGTGTATTCGGTTCGAAACTTAACGCGCGGAACGGCGTACGGAATCGATATGGTAACGGTTACCAAACAGGATTTTGATACGAGCCAATTCACGTTCCAAGGCAACATGTCTGGACTAAAGTTGACAACAACAAATCGTGGCGAAACCGCGATGATTTTCTCGCTCAATGCATCATCGGCCCATTCACTCGTACATCTTGAGCACGTGAACGACGGATCACCGGGCGGTTCATGGGTCACTGAAACCTTGAAAACGCTATCATCACCGGCAAAATTCCAGTTTGATGTCACTCCTGCGGGGCAGCCAAGCATGATTCTACTTGACGAAACGGATGGATATGTGCATCACACGACCACGTCTTGGACCGCATTGCATCAAGAAATTCGTACCTTCAGCGATTTTGGAACCTATCCTGCAAGTGCGGTTGATGCAAACGGTGACCTCCATGTCGTTTATTCTCACAACACCATTGAGAAACTCTACCATTCAACCGAAGGAGCGTCTGGATGGTTGTCCAGTGAGATTCTTTCCAATTCAAATTTGACGGCATCCCCTTCGCTGTGGTTTGAAGGGTCTGACATGCACATCCTCTATCGAGATTCAAGCCTCAATACCCTAAAACATCTCACCAAGTCTGGAAGCACGTGGTCAACTGAAACCGAATTGGACTCTGGTGAAGCGGTTGGACACGAGCATGCATCTCTTCAACTTTCCAATGGGACGACTTTGGTTGCCACAACCGTGAACAATTCAGGTGTTCATGAACTTCAAATTGTTGACATCGATCACGGCGTTTCAACAACCTTAACCACTCTCATCGATGATGCTACAAGGCTTTCCATGTGCATGGATTCAAGCGATACCATCGTCCTTCTTTCACTTGATTCAAGTGGAGATTTGGTAACGCATGAGCGGAATGCTACGACTGAGGTTTGGACAAATGTCTCAATGCAGAGTTTGTCAAATGGAAGCCCTGGTGGCCATGATATCGCTTGCACCCAACACGGCACATCCCTCCTTTTTGCGGTTCAAGCCACAACAGAGAGCATCCATGAGCGAGACAACACAGGAATATGGTCCTCATACGGGAGTCAACCGATTTCAACAGAAGACGGAGCATGGGAGATCGTATCCAACGGTCCGGGTATTTTGTTGATGACCACATCACCAACAACGCACACGCTTCGTGTCAATTCTATGCATCTGGATGGGCGTGTCCAAGATCGTTCAAGCTGGTCCACACATGAAATGAAAGATGTTCATACAAACATGAACTTCTCAACAACTGTTGATTCGAACGGTACGCTCATTGCCGCCTATCTCGACTCAGCCGATATCGATGTTGAGATGTTGCGCTTTTATGTCGATTCTGATCGAGATCTCGTCTTCGATCGTATTGATGGTTTACCGAATCTGGGCGACCAATGGGTCGATTCTGATATGGATGGGTTTGGAGACAATCCATCGGGCCCACTTTCTGACGAGTGCCCATCTGATTCAGGAATTTCGTATTACTACATTCAAGGTTGCGATGATTATGAACACGATGGTTTTGCAGATTCAATCGATGCCTGCGATACCAACGATGGTCGTTCGGTATTCGATCGATATGGATGCCCTGATTTCGATGAGGACGGTTGGTCAAACAACGATGGTACTTGGATACATGGAGATCGGTACCAACAAAACTGGAAGCAGTCCAAAGATTCGGATGGTGACGGGGTAGGTGACAACTACGGTGTTGATTGCTGTGACGCCATTTTTGGCTCATCTGGAGCGGTAGAAACCAGTCCTGGTGATAAATTCCCTTACAATCCGCGCCAGTACAAGGATTTTGATGGAGACGGATTTGGCGATAACGAATCCGATACACTAACAGGTGATTTCTGTCCTTGGAATTTCGGAACCTCGTATCGCGATCGTAACGGTTGTGAGGACACCGATGGTGATGGAGCAAGCGATCCTTCGAGCGTTGGCGGAACCAACTGGGGAGTTGACCAAGGGGCAGACATGTGGCCAGATGACCCAACCCAGTGGGCCGATACCGATGGCGATGGCTATGGAGACAACGGTTCTGTAGGAGCAACCAATCCGGATTTCTTCCCGTACAATGTCGCAGCTGCAGACGACAACGACACCGATGGCTATCCCGATCGTTGGACATCATCATACAACGGTTCGAATTCTCAAGGTTTGATTCTTGATGGTTGTCCCGGCGTCTTCGGCACCTCGACCGATCCGGTTCCAGGTTGTCCAGATAGCGACGAAGACGGGTGGGCAAACACGGACGATGCTTTCCCTCTCGATTCAACACAATATCTCGATTTTGATGGCGATGGATTCGGAGACAATCCTACTGGGAACAACCCTGATGCGTGCCCGTATCAGTTTGGCGTTGCCGGCGGAACGGATGGTGATGGTTGCCCCCTCGTGAATACCGATGACACGGATGGCGATGGCGTCTATGATGAAGTGGATGTTTGTCCCAACACCCCTTCCTTTGCACTTGTCGATGCCGATGGATGCGCTGATTCTCAACTTGACGATGATGCCGATGGAGTTTCCAACGCTGACGATGCATGTCCAGATACACAAGCCTCAGCCGAGGTCGATTCCAGTGGATGCAGCAACGAACAACTCGTCCAAGACAGCGATGGAGATGGCGTCGTCGATATTGACGACCTTTGCCCGGATTCATCCTCAGCCGTTGATGCAAACGGCTGTGATGAAAATCAACGCGATTCCGATGGCGATGGTGTTGTGGATGCTTCTGATCAATGTCCTGATACCGAGTCCGGATTCCCCGTTGATTCAACAGGCTGTCTTGATGAGAATGCTCTAGATCAAGATCTCGACGGTGACGGCTATTTCGGTGAATACACGTTTGATGTTGACAGTGACACAGGATTGAGAATCAATGAGGCAGGAGATGCGTTCCCTCTTGACGGCACACAATGGCACGATCAAGACGGTGACGGCTTCGGTGACAATTCTGTGGGCAACAACGCTGACTTTTGCCCTGAAGAATTCGGGACATCCTACCTTGATGCATTGGAAATTGGTTGCGAAGATGATGGTGACGGTTGGGCTGACAACTGGGGCAGGGATAAATTCCCAGGCGATGCTACCCAGTGGAACGATTCTGATGGTGACGGCTTTGGAGACAATTGGGGTGTTGAGGCTTGGAATGAATCGAGAGATTCCGAATGGCCGGGAGAATTTGTTGTTGGTGCTTCAACACCTGACAAGTGTCCAAACTCGCCAACAACAAATGTTGATGACGAAGGTTGTTCAAAGAGTGAGCGAGATACCGATCAAGATGGCGTTAATGACTTGCTAGATAATTGTCCCGAGCAACCAAAAGGACTTGATGGATACGATGATGGCTGTCCATTACCAAAATCGGCAGATGGGGATGGAGATGCAACAATTCTGGGTATGACGACACCTGTGTTTGGTGGAGTTGTTGCGGGGGTTGTCGTGGTCTTGTTGTTGCTTGTTGTCGTCATTAGACGGTTACGCAATCGTGGTTATGATTACGATGATGACGAAGAGGATGATGATTTCTTTGATGACGATGAAGGCGATGATTTCTTTTCGTCGTTCCAAACCAAACCGATGCCTCAACGGGCACAATCCACTGCTCGCAGCCCTCCTGCATCGAGCGGTCCTACAAAAGGACCGCCCAAAGGAGTGCCAACCTCACGAGGACCATCTGGACCAAAGCGTGGGCCTCCTAGCGCGGAAAGCGGACCCTCTCGCGGCCCTCCGAAGTCTTCCAAACCTGAAACAACCCCACTTGCAGCGAGAAGTCCAGTTGGTAAAAAGAGCGAAACGAAGGAGGATGCTGATGCGTCCTCACAGAAGAAGGTTCGCCGCGCAAGAATTGAAGTCGATATGACGCTGTTTGAAGAATGGCAAGCAGATGATCGAGATGCTGCAGTTGATTGGGTTCTTAGCGAACTTGCTGTAGGTGAGCAGGAACGTTCCTTGCTGATGCAATTGCAGGGAACGGGTTGGTCTGCACAACAGTCGAGAGCGATTTTTGATTTGGCCCGCAACCAACAATAGAGGAGAACAACAGCAACCTCAAAAACGGCATGAGATTGGCGAAGATAGGAGAGGATGGATTGTCTGAAGGAGTACCTGAAGGAGCCTCTCTTCCAGAAGGTATTGATGTCGATGATGCCGCAGCATACTTTGGTGTTGTCGAATCATCCGATGCCCTCCAACAAATGATGGCAATGGAATCAAAGCAAGCGCTTTCAAAAGCTCTCGAACATTTATCCGACATCATTTTGCAGTCAGGGGAATTTAATTTTGAGGCCGCCAGTGAACGTTTGCAATGCGAAGGTGGTGAGATTTACTATCTCATTTTTGGCCATCTTAATCTTATGGCCTTACCCGACCCTCTGCTGCAATTCTCCGGTCAATCAGACTCCACAGGTGCCGCAAACAATGCACACCCTCTGGCTACCGAAGAGGTCATTCGTTCACTGGAACCTTTGTTTGACCCGATGCAATTTTTGAAAATTCTCGCCATTGCGTTCACGACAGGTGGAGTTTCTGAAGTGGATCGCTATCTCAAATCAATTGAGGAACTCATGGCAAAACCATCTGAGAACATTGAAAAAATGCAAGCAATGGCTGATGAACTGAACGGTGCTCTCGATGTTGCAGGGCATGTCCTTCCGATGTCAATGTTCGCAAGCGAGGGCGCCCAACCTGCAGAAATTGAGATTGGACCAGCAGTTCAAGTCTCTGAGCCCTCGCCAAAAGAAAAACAGATTGCAACCCCTCCTCCTGAGCCAGAAAAGATTCCAGAGGCAGCAGAAACAAAAGCCCAATCTGTACCTTTACCCCACGAACCAACACCTTCTCCCACTCAGTCGGTACCGTTACCAACGGAATCGCCTCCTGTTGCTGAAGTGAGTTCTGTTCCATTACCTGAACAGGAGGTTCCTGTTCCTGATACGGGATTCAAAAATGAAGTCGAGGTAGATTACGCTGCGCAAGATGCTTTCGCTGGAGCATTTGATTCACAACTTGTTCCAGAATCCAATGAAGTCAAGGAACCTGTGGACGAATCCATCGAAACGGTGCCAGAACCCGTTGAAGAAAAAGCAGATGCTCATCTTGAATCCATTGAAGACACCATTGTACCGCTCCCTGAGCAAGATGCTGTTTTGGAAAACGCTGCTGAGGATGAGTGGGTAAGCGATGCAGAACGATTCATTGCAGCCGACGTTGATGAATCAGGCAGTTTGTCTGTCGAGGAGATGGCGGTTGCTGCGAATGTTACCATGGAAGAAGCACAAGAAATGCATACTGAGGCAGATACCGATGGCGATGGTGAAGTTTCCCTTTCGGAATTTGTTTCTTCGGATGCAGCAAAAAAGATGTCATCTTTACCTCGCCCGATTGCACCTGTTCGCAAACCAATACAATCTCAACAGCCCGTGAATCCGGCGCAACCTCAACCCACACGGCAACAACCGAGCTCTCCGGGTATTGCGGCGCCGAACATGGGTTGGCAACAACCTCAACAACAGCAACCACCGCCTCAACAGCCAGCAATGAACATTCAACCGACCATACGCTCAGGTATTCATTGTCGAGGTTGTGGAATTGGCTTGGATCCTCACTGGAGATTCTGCCCTGTCTGCGGAAACATGAACGTCAATGCACATCGTTAATCGTTGTCCGGTAGAAAAGCACCTGTCTCAATCAAGCAGGTATCGTCCAACCAAACCGACGGTTCAGCCAAAACGCCAGAAATGTGAATCCCTGCGTTGGAACTACCCCCAAGGCCAGAGTTGTCCCCGATTGAAAAATAGCAACTTCCCATTCGTTTCTCATCTTCAAGAACGTTCCCTACAAGTCGTGCACTGGGGTTCATACCAAACCCAAACTCAGCCGCAGTCCATACACTTTCACGATCCTTTGCCTTCAGTTTCTTTGCAACCTCTCCATAGGATTGACGAATGGTGGCAGCGAGACTCCCTCCTTTTACGTCAACGACCGTTCCATCTTCGACAATGAATTCGATCGGTTCATCAATAAGTGTCGAATCCCATGAACCATCGATGACTATTGTACCATTCATCGTTCCCTCTTTGGGTAAAATAAACGCCTTTCCTGCGGGAAGATTGGTTAACATTCTTGGTCGATTGCAAATACCGTTGTCGTCGAGTTTCCATTCGCGCCAGTTGACCTCAAACGTTACATCGGTTCCAGAATCGGATTTGACGTTGATGATTCTCCTTCTTCTCAAAAGATTGCCGATGTTTGAAATCCGTCGTTTGACTTCTTGGAAGTCGGCCGTCATTCCCCCCTCAGTGTACAATTCAAACGTCATCCCTGGCATCGTAGCAACACGAGCACCGTCTCTAAGTGCTTGACGAATCGCCTTTGTGTGGGTCAGCGAATACTTTGTCGCAGCGATCACAACTTGCTGTTGACGCATCAGTGCTGCTACCGGTGAGGGGGGTTCCTCACCGTGATGCCGAGATCTCGGCATGACGATGAGAAGAACACGATCAGAGCGTTTTTGAGTTGCTATATGCAAGGATTGGCCGATTTCAGTCGTTGTCGGATCGCAAACGATGAGAACGTTTTCGCCGCGACGTATATCCATACATGTTTGTATTACCATATCCGAAATGGCATGCAACCGTTCCTCATCGTTTGTGGGTTCTGGAAGGTTTTCAGATGTTTTTGAATCCTGACTCGAATCAGCATCAAGAAGCGCATTGATGTCCTCGTCAATATCGTTTGATATCCTCTCCTTATCCTTGTCTTTTCGACGGAAAGGAAGGACCATGGTACCCCATATACTCATCCATATTGAATGTGTGGATAATTTTGAGCATGTTGAACGATACGAGTCTTGATGAAGAAGCAGTAATGACGGGTGTATATGGACGACAAAACAGAGTTTCTGTCCCGCGTAAAAGACATACATCGAATCGGTAGCATTCAAGGTCATCTTGGCTGGGACCAAGAAACCTTCATGCCCGAGAAAGGAGCACAATCACGAGGAGAAATCATGGCTTGGCTTGCAGCTTTGGCTCATGAAAAGGTAACGGATCCTGAAATGGGTGCTTTGATGGAACGTCTTGAAACCAAAGATAATCTCGATGAGAGCGATCGGGCAAACATTCGTGAATTCCGTAAGCGTTATGATAAAGCGACGAAACTTTCTGCGGAGTTTGTTTCGACCTTTGCACAAGCTCGCAGCGAAGCTTTGGTTGCATGGCAGAAGGCCAGAAAAAATGCAGACTTTTCCGCTTTTCTACCGCACTTAGAACAGCTCGTTGCATTGACTCGTCAGAAAATCGATGCTTACGGTTACGAGAAAACACCCTATGACGCTCTTCTCGATGAGTACGAATCGGGAATGACCGTTGATGATTACGACCCGCTTTTCAAGGGGTTACGCGGCCGGCTCGTCCCCCTGTTAAAACGTATTCTCGAGGCAAAAAAATCGAATCCAGACCCGGCATTGCCAGAAGGTCTGAAATTTCCAGTTGACAAACAAGAAGAATTCTGCACGAAGGTAAGTCAACGTATGGGCTTTGATTTTGCTGCTGGACGTATGGATGCTTCAACACATCCGTTTTCAGCTGGAATTTGGCCAGGTGATACGCGCTTTACGACCCGTTACGACGAATTGGACCCATTTTCATGTCTCTATGCAGTAATGCATGAAACCGGCCATGCTTTGTACGAACAAGGTCTTGACGAAAATCATCGTTACACGCCAAGAGGGGATGCAGTTTCTCTAGGTGTTCACGAATCTCAATCCCGCCTGTGGGAAAATCAAATCGGAAGAACCCCTGAATTTTGGAACGTCGTGATGGATGAGTTCAACCAATCCTTCCCAGATGCCCCCTCATGGGACTCTTCAACGTTGAATCGAATCGCGAACTCTGTCGAACCCGGATTTATCCGCGTAGAGGCCGATGAAGTGACCTACAATCTTCACGTCATGCTTCGTTACGAGATTGAAAAGAAAATTTTCAACGAGAATTATCCCCTCGAGCAATTACCGAACTTGTGGAATTCGATGATTTCGGATTGGTTTGGATTAACGGTCCCATCGGATGATGTTGGATGTTTGCAAGACATTCACTGGTCGATGGCTGCATTCGGATATTTCCCAACCTACACGTTAGGGAACCTCTACGCTGCTCAATTGCTTGAAGCAATGGGCCAAGAAATCGGTTCCATTCAGGATTCCATTTTATCCGGAGATTGGTCTACGATGCTGAACTGGTTGCGAAACCGTGTGCACAAGCGTGGAAGTGCCCTACTCCCTGCTGCTTTAATCGAAGAGGCGACTGGTTCTCCTCCTTCGAGCGAACCTTTCCTTCGTTACGTTGAAGGGAAATATGGAGCTATTTATTCACTCTGATTCGTCACTTGGGTCATCTTTTTCCGATGCACCAACAAGACGGTTAATGCGCTCGGTAAGTTCCACAATCGCATCGTTGAGATCGTTGCTGCGGTCGTCCTCATGGTCTGTTCCAAAGGTTGTCCCAAGCAAAGTAATCATCGCTCCAGATAGCATCATTACTGCTGGCCAGTAGATGTCCTCTGCGACCATTCCTTCGGTGGCAACCATTCCACCCCAAATAGCACCTGCGATGAAGATAATCAAACCGATCATCATCTGTTGGTATCCTTTTCCTAATTGTTCTTCCATACTGCTCATGTTTCCCATGTGGGAATTTTTTCATCAACTACATAAGCATATAAGTTGAATTTTTTTGAAATTCTTCAATTCCATGGCGTCATAATCAGCGGCGCACCTGTCTCTCCCTCATTGACCAAAATGGAACCTTTTGGGCCTGTCTTTTCGTTTCGTTCAAACACTGGAACTCCGCCAACAACGGTAAGCGTGGGCCACCCAACGAGTTTTTTGCCATGATAAGGATTCCAGCGAACCGTTGCCCACGTGTTCGCATCATCGACCATACGCTCAGTCGTCATATCAACAAGCGTCACATCACCGTCGTATCCTTCCTCGAGACGTCCTTTTCCGACCATTCCGTATATTTCTGCAACGTTGCCAGCCATCCACTTGACAACTTGTTCGATCGTGCACGCACCCCTCGAGGCATGTGTGAGCATCACCGGAAGTGAGGTTTCAACACCTGGCATACCGCTCGGCGCAGATGGGAATCCTTTTGCTTTCGCTTCAAGAGTGTGAGGTGCATGGTCTGTAGCGATGCAGGCTATCGTTCCATCATAGAGACGTTTCCAAAGCGTCTCCTTATCCTTTTGATATCGAATTGGAGGGTTCATCTTCAGCCGGGTCCCATGTTGTTCAACATCGCGTTCATCAAAAGTGAGATGTTGAGGAAGAACTTCGGTTGTGATGTGGGCTTTACCCTCCGTTCCATGCAGTGATGTCAACTCGCTGAGATAATCAGCT
Source organism: uncultured euryarchaeote (assembly GCA_937894115.1). Taxonomy (GTDB): domain Archaea; phylum Thermoplasmatota; class Poseidoniia; order Poseidoniales; family Poseidoniaceae; genus MGIIa-L2. The sequence continues at coordinate 2,960 of CALBFP010000214.1, read as the reverse complement.
TCAATCCCAGATGTAAGATGAAGAATGTGCAACCGATGTCCTGTGGCTTGTGCATAAGTGACGGCTCGCTTGGTTGCAATCAATGCAGTGACGTCATCTCGCCATTCCGCATGAGCAGCCATGTCGGTTCGGCTCTCAAACATCGATTTACGTTCACCCAATCGGTCCTCATCTTCTGCATGCACAGCAATCAACCCCGATGTGTTCGAAAAAATGTTTTCGAGCGCATCAGAATCGTTAACCAAGAGGTCACCTGTTGAGGACCCCATGAAGATTTTGATTCCACAAATACCCGGTATAGCGATCGGTGCTTCCGGGGTGCCAACAGCCTTCTGCAGTTCTTCGACATTGGATTCTGTGGCTCCAATAAAAAATCCAAAATTGGTCACACATCGGCGATTTCCAGTCTCTATCTTCTCGTGCATCAATGCTAGGGTCGTCTGACTTGGGACGTTGTTCGGCATATCCAAAAAGGAGGTTACGCCTCCGCTGGCTGCTGCACACGATCCAGTGTACAAATCTTCTTTCTCGGGTTGTCCAGGGTCACGGAAATGAACTTGCGGGTCAATCATGCCAGGGAGGAGGTAGAGCCCTGTTGCATCTATTGTGGCAACTCCTTCACTTGCAACAAGACCTCCTCCGGGACGAATCGCTGAAATAATTCCATCAATTATCAGCAAATCTCCGATAACAGTTGTGTCTGGTAAGACCATTGTAGCATTTTGAATCAAGAGGTTCGACATTTGCAATCATATAGTCCGTAGAGCATCAAGTCAATATATCCTCTCATGAGCGCATTGCGTTTTGTGGACGGAACGAGTCGCATACATCTGCGTTTGTTTCGATGTAAGGACCACCTATGAGGTCGACACAGTAAGGGACCGCTTTCCAAATTTCATCAATGGTTTCACGTATCGATTTCGGTCTTCCAGGGAGGTTGAAAATGAGACACGAACCGCGAACACCTGCTGTCTGTCGAGAGAGAATTGCAGTTGGCGTGTATTGGAGAGAAATCGCTCGCATCTGTTCTCCGAAACCCGGCATAATACGATCTACAACACGTTCCGTTGCTTCAGGTGTCACATCACGCGGTGCAGGCCCAGTACCTCCTGTGGTTACAACCACGCTACAGCCCACGGCGTCAACGAGTTCAAGAATCGTTGATTCGATTTGTTCGATGCGATCTGGAATGCATCGATAATGCACTTCCAATGGCGAGTTTACTGCTTCGGAAAGAAATTGCAGGATTGCTGGTCCCCCTTCGTCCTGATATTCATTGGATGAGGCTCGATCGGAAGCGACCAGGATTCCAATTTTCGCAAGTTCGCCAACAGAATCCAAGGCACCATCAATGAAGGTAACAGCGTCCATAAATGAGCCTCATGAGCCGTATTTTTCTTTGATGTCGTTGTGGAAGTTGTCCAAGAGCGTGTCCTCAAACAATTCGGTTTGCCGACGTATTTTTGTTGAGCGTATGTGCAGAATTGCACCGAGAATAAACACAATAATCATGATCGGAATGACAGCCTCAAGTTTGTATTTGTGCATGATTTTGATGATTCCTTCTGCGGTATATGCCCACGTAATCGAGGCAATGAAACCACCCACCATGGTTGCAACAAGGACACGCATGAACTTCATTCGCGACAACAAACCAAGCATCGCTCCGACAAGAACACCAGATGCCATGAACGGGATCCATACGAAGACAATAAGTCCCCAGAAACCCCATTTGTTGATCATTTCACGTTTTTCATTTGCAGTGTATTCAACGGTTGATAAAATGTCACCGAGGAACTTGGTTTGCAACATTCGTCCTCCGAATCCATCCTGTCGAGCAACAGCAGCAATCCGCTCGTCTTTGTTACCCTTGGTTTCAACGCGACCCGCCCCAGAACGATCGGCAAGCGTAGATACTTGGTTGCGGGCTTTGACAATCAAATCCTGAGTAGTGAGGATGTCTTGGTTGCGTTCAGAGATGTACTTTCTCAACTCGTCCTCGACTTCACTCGCTTGTCGCTTGAATCTGAAAAATGCCAGCCTAGTTGTTGGTTTGAAGATAATTGATACGAAAACAATACGATCGTCGCTTGTGATAACAGCATTTTGCAATTCGAGTGTTTTATCCCGGACGAAAAAGAGGTCCAAGGAGTCGCGAACCTCATCTTCAATTCTTGAAAGTGAATGAAGCTCTTCAAAGAACGACGCGTAATTTTCAGGGGGAGCTTCATCGTCTCGATCTCCCACGCCAACGCCCACACCAGAATCAAAGTCAATCGCTTGCCCTGAGCCGATGGTTCGGACGGTTAACTGGACGGGTTTGAACACGCGGAAGAGAGCAAATTCTTCGAGGACTTCTCTCAATATCTCATCGCGAATGCTTTTGCTGTCGCTTAGTGTGTTCTCCGTGTTCTTATACGGGACCATAATATCGATGGATAAATCACGCGGTTCCACCTTTGCGAGATCATGGTCCACCTCGATACCGAGGCGACGCTCGCATCGAGTGATGATGTCATCAACCAACCGAATGATGTGGTTTCGCGAGAGAATATCGTCGGATTCTTGGTGGTAGACTTTGTACATGATTGGATAAATTATGAGGAGAGAAAATACAGAGAGTGAGAGCGAGTTGAATGCCATCCACCAAGCGGGTATTCCAGCAGCACCACCTGCGAGCATTGCAGTTTCCCGACCACCACCCAGCTCAGCAACAAGAAGAATGTAACCCCAATTTCCAAGTTCTTGAACGGACCAACACGATCGAGGTCCAGAATCGGTAATTCGAACATCTCGATGCTCTTCACCACCGATGAACGGGATGAAGCCCCCTCCTCTCGTCCCAATCTTAAGTTCAAAATCGAGCGATTCAGACAAACTGTCTGTGAGATTTGTTTTTTCAGAATTGTTGTACAATTCGACGGTAAGTACAACGCTGTATTTGCCTTCATCGAGTGTAC
>CALBFP010000213.1 GCA_937894115.1 uncultured euryarchaeote | reverse complement strand
ACCCCAGTTGGGTGAATCATGGCAAAGTCAGAACACATTTGCGGAGTCGTTCTCGCAGGCGGTTGGGGGACTCGCTTGATGCCACTTACAACATCAACCAACAAACATCTTCTCCCGGTTTACGATGAACCGATGATCTGCAAATCGATTGCAACCTTGGCAAGAATGGGAATTCGTGAAATCATGATCGTGCTCGGGGGTTACTCAGGAAATTCCTTCTTTGCATTGTTGGGTGACGGTCATCGATACGGTTTGGACATTCGATATGCATATCAAGAACAAGCAGGAGGTATTGCAGAAGCACTTCGACTTACGAAAGGTTTTGTCGGGGCGCGCAACGTTGCTGTCATTCTTGGCGACAATGTGTTTGAACAATCGATGAAAAATTATGCTGATGAATTCATCAACGATGAAGCTCATGAATGCTACCTGTTTTTGAAACCCGTTCAAGATCCTGAATCCTTTGGAATTGCTTGGATTGACGGCGACGGCCGGATTGTGAACATGGAAGAAAAACCCGCAGCATCGGATTCAAATCTCGCCATTACAGGTTTGTACATGTACACATCAAAAGTCTACGCCATGATTGATGAAATTCTTTCAACGACCGGTTATTCAAGTCGCGGAGAATTGGAAATTACTGACATCAACCGATTGTTCATGAACAAAAATCTTGCAAAAGGATGCCACTTCGCCTCACACTGGGCTGATTGTGGAACGGTTGACGCATTACTCGAAACATCCGTACTCATGAAAAAGTGGAATCTGGGACCTTGGCTTCCACAAGTGGAGGAATAACATGAGAATTCTAATTACTGGCGGTTCTGGTTTTATTGGAAATCATGTTGTACGCAATGCTTTACTGATACCTGGAGTTGAGCGCGTTGTCAACCTTGATGCCCTCACTTACTCTGGGAATCCTGAAAATTTAAGCGACGTCGAAGACGAACGCTATCGTTTTGTGCACGGTTCAATCAACAACGGCGATTTGGTAAGCAATCTCATTCGAGATGAGCACATTTCTGTTATCCTTCATTTGGCGGCAGAAAGCCACGTCGACCGTTCAATCAACTCAGTTCAACCGTTCATCGAGACCAACGTTGATGGAACACGCGTGCTTCTTGAATCGGTTGTCAAAAGCATGGCGAATGATTTACCGATTCATTTTGTGCATGTGTCGACCGACGAAGTATACGGCTCTCTCGAAAAAGAGGACTCTGCCTTTAGCGAGACAACACCGCTGAATCCTCGAAACCCATATGCTGCATCTAAAGCAGCCTCAGATATGTTGGTTCAAGCCTTCATCAACACTCACAACATATCGGCAATCATCACACGCTGTTCCAACAATTATGGACCGAGACAGTACCCTGAGAAGTTAATTCCACTGATGACATTGAACGCTCTGAGCAACAACCATCTGCCCGTCTATGGCGATGGGATGCAAATTCGGGATTGGATTCACGTCGAGGATCATGCGAACGGTGTTCTATCTGCAATGTTAGCCCTGTATGTTGGCAAAATTTCCAGTGGAGAAGTCTTCAATTTTGGTGCCGACAATGAACAAACAAACCTCGACATCGTCAAGGAAATCATAGTACAGACAGGTGTTGATGAGTCCCTGATTCAATTTGTTCAAGACCGACCAGGTCACGACCAGCGGTACGCCATGAACTATCAAAAAGCAGAACAAATTCTTGGATGGAAACCTGAAATTGCTTGGAAAACAGGGTTGCAGGAAACAGTTCAATGGTACATGAACAATCCTGAGTGGGTTGAATCAACACGTCAAAACGAATTCTAAACTTACTCTGTTTTGAGTAATTTTCGCGCTTCTTTTACCATTTTGACCAACTCAATTCGAGCAGAGTCTGAGGAATCAACCTGTTTCTTAAACGCCAATCGAATAGGGAATTGGCCATCACCCGTCGTTGCCAACATCTCAAATCCATAACGATCGATTGCCGTCATTTTCGCCTCGATGGTATCTGTTGCCTTGCTCATTGCCTTGCAATAAAGAACGAGCGCGTCGGAATGATCGTCGTTCATGTGTTCTACAATATCATCTCCAAATTCAATCATAGGGTCGGGTTCTGCATCAAACCATTTTGATTCATTAACCCACGACATTCGACCAAATCCGCCAATAAAGCGAATTGAATCAACTTTGAGCTTGTAAAATCCAAAATCATCCCAATCTGAATAAGCGCTTGCACTTTCGTGTATCTCAAGAAAACATTCCTTAACCGCGTCCCTCTCATGGTCCGGTACAAGAGTGCAGTGACCAACCAACGTCACCCGTCCATGCGCCAATGGATTGCCTTCACCATTTTCAGCAATCAACAACGAGGCTTTTGAATCGACAATGAGATTTTTTGTGTGTTCGGCAAGTTGACTGATCAAAAATACAGGATTTCCTTCATGCATCGCATAAGTCACGAACGATCCGTAAGGGAATCCATCAGCTCTCTGAGAAACCGTGCACAATGTTGCAACATGCATCTTTGATGCGATTGTTCGGGCGTATTCTGCATGCGATGGTCGAGCGACGTTTCTTTCGTAGAGTAGTTTTGGTGTAAGCGAAGCAGTTTCATCATTCGGTGCGTGTTGTGTGTATTTCTTTGGTTCGTTTTCTTCTGCCATATCCCTCACCTAACCTTCTGTATCCTCATTGATTTGCTCCAAAAATAAATTGTCATCTTCTGTTTTTCCGTCAACCTCATCTCTGACATGAACCCAGAACCTGTCCCCTTCTTCAGAGTTAACAACATCTGCCGTGACCCCAAATACCTTTTGTATGTTCTCTGGGGTCAAAACTTCCCGAGGCGTGCCATCAGCGATTATTTTACCTTCACTCATGAGGAGAATTCGGTCGGCAAATCGTGCAGCCATGTTGATGTCATGAATAGCAACCAACGCGGATTTTGGTTCCTTCGAATTGGAGACCAAAAATTTCATTTTTTTCATGATTTGAATCTGATTTTTTAAATCGAGGTCACTCGTTGGCTCGTCCAACAAAAACAGACGGGGTGATTGTGCAATGGCTTTACCGATAATGACCCTTTGTCGCTCACCGCCAGACAATTGGTTGAGCTTTCTGAAAGCGAATTCCTCTAGATTAAGAAATTCGATTGTTTTCGAAACAATTTCGCGATCCATGGGACTGATGTTCCATCCAATGTATGGCCTTCGACCCAGCATAATAGCATCGTACACATCAATCGAAAAGCTGGACTTCACCGATTGGGGAACATAAGACATGTATTGAGCCAGTTCCATGGCATCGAAGTTGTCGTCGTTCGAAGCATCCTTGGCTGCTGTGAACCAACGGACGCAGACGGCCGTGTAAGCGCTACCAGTGACAAACATCATCAGCATTGAAGAGGATATGTAATTGAGACCTTCCCCCATTACTATGAAAAATCCGATTCCTCCGAGCGATCCCAATATTCCGAATGTTGTGGCAACATACATCCATAATTTTCGATCTGCTTCAGGGGTCTTGACCATTTCTCCCGATACCAGCAGAGGGAGGCCAAGGAACGCGGGTGCAAAGGATGAAATGGACTGTGATTCTGATACGGCGGTTACAATCAAACCCCACAGGAGGAGCGTTATCCCATATACAGTTGTTAAATTCGGTAAGAAGTCGTCTTCTTCGTCAGTGTGTTTGCGAGGGGCATGAATGCGCTTTAACGAGTTTTCATTGGCTCCCTCAGCGTCGATCCAAATCTCTCCAGATTGAATCTTGAGAATTCCAAGAATGGATTTGAGAAGTGTTGATTTTCCTGCACCGTTGACACCGAGCAAACAGACCAATTCGTTGTTTGAAATCGTGAGATTTATGTCTTTCAAGACCTCTTTTTTGGGGTACCCAAATTTGAGATTTTTTAGCCTCATGATGTCGGACATTCTCATCACCCCCGCCTGCTCCGGATTAGCAAATACATGAAGAAAGGCCCACCGATGACCGACAACATCACACCGACTGGAATGATGATTGGAGCAAACAATGTACGTCCTAATGTATCAGCAAAGAGCATCAAAAATGCGCCGAAAATCGCTGAACTCGGAATCAATTTTCTGAAATCGTTACCAACGATGACCCTCGCCATGTGTGGAGCTGCTAGGCCGACGAAACCAATCAACCCTGTGAATGATATAACCAAAGCCGTCAATAGAGCCGATAGGACGAGAACCATTTTACGGAAACCTGCAGGATCAACTCCAGTAGAAATGGCGAATTCGTCGCCGCCGACCGACAAGGCGTTGAGGTCCCAGGACCACTTCAAAGCCAAAGGAACCAAACAGATCACTGGGACCGTCAAAAATATCGCAGTCTCTCTGTTGACTCTACCCAGGCTGCCAAAAGACCAGTGCATCAATTGCGAAACCTGTTCGTCCGTTGCAAAATAGTTCAAGACCGACGTGATGGCCCCTGCAATGAACGTGATTGCAATTCCTACAAGGATGTACGATTCGGCAGATACAGAATGCATGCTACCCAACTGGATAATGATAAACACAACAATGAGCGCAAAAAGAAACGCATTACCAATAATGGCGAGTGGCCCTCCAACAACCGAAAACCCCAACATAATTGCAAGAGCGGCACCAAGAGCAGCCCCTGATGCGACGCCCAATGTTAGAGGCGATACCAAAGGATTACCTAGGCATCCTTGCATAAGTGCACCAGCAATTGCAAGTGCAATTCCGCCGGTGATGGCCATAAGGATTCGAGGAAAACGCAACTTCCAAATGATGCTGTTTTCGACATCGTTGGGGGTTTCAAACCCAAAGATCATTTTCGCAGTTGTGAAAACGTCCAGTTTTTCATAAGGCCCTTGTCCCATAGCGATGAGAGCCAAAACCACCGTTGAAATCCCTAGAATGATGATGGATTTTATTTGATTCTTTGATTTGGTAATGTGCTGCCTCGAAAGTGGATTCATGCTCTTACCACCGTCGAATCGCACACGAATGTACCAATTCTGTCAATTCCATGATACTGCAAGAAGTAGTCATCCAATATCTCTTCTGCATCCACATCTTCAAACAAATCTGGATGGAAATACTTAGCCAGCGTAGGCAATCCATGAATCATCATGGGTCCAGCAAATTCTCCAGACATAATAATCATCCTGTTGTCTTCTATGGCTGAAACACTGTCAAAGCCATC
>CALBFP010000212.1 GCA_937894115.1 uncultured euryarchaeote | reverse complement strand
TTGAGTTGACAATTGGATGCCACTCATAGGTGTGGTGATTATCGATGTAGTAGTGGTGTTGATGATCGCAAAATTCTGCGCAATTTGCATCATCCTTCTGGAAACCGTGGCCCGTTATGGTTGCCACAATTTCGACACGTGTCGTTTCACTTGGTACGGAAAAATTTAGACTGCGAACGTATAGGCTTTCATTGTTGTAGGTACCATCAAATTGCCCACCATTGAATCCAAACTCGGCATCGAAAGTTCGCTCTCCACTCCCCCAGTTTGAGAATAAAAATTTGATTGTAAAGTCGCCTTTGTTTGCTCCCTTGTAACGGAATCGTCGTTCTTGATCGTCCTCAAGCATGAAAAGATATGGACTGATGTCCGTCAACCATCGTCCTTCACGGCCATAAGTCGTTATCCATCGCATGAATTCTGTTCCACAGGACGTAGAATCATTAGCGTTGCAGATGTAAAGATGAGCAAGATAATCCCACTCATGGCAACCTCCAGAACTTCCATCACTTTTCTGATATCTGTTGCTCCGTTCCTCACAAGCATGTTCATGAAAGACCTCGAGCGTGTCGTAACTACTCATGTTCTCAGGTAAGGAAAATGTTGCATTTCTGTAGGAGTTGTGATTTGCACCCCATCCTCCCGAGTGCCGCTCAAAATCATACAGCGTCACAATGTCAATGCCATCGTCTTGCATCCGAATTTCAGACTCAAATTCTGCATTCCATTGATGCGGTTCGTACGTGTAGTGAAATGGGTCGTTTGCTTGTGATATCCAAGCATAAATTGAACCCGTCTCCCGGGCACGTTGGAATCGATCGATTCCCATGAAAAACGGGTTGTTAAAACTCGAAATCATTTGTCCCAAACCACCTTGGATGTTGCTCGCATCCATATCGATGTAGTGAATTCGACCGTTCCAAAACGCTTCCTCATTTGGATTCAAACGTGCCTCAACGTCGCTCTTTCTGGACAAAACATCGCTGTGATAGCTCGAATCAAACGAGCCATAAAACAAGTGTGTATTGTCAGGCAAATTTCGAATAAAGCTACCTGGGTTTGTGCTCCATGTTGCTGAGTTTGAGTTTCCATTGCTGTCGGTGATTTTGAACATGAACAAGTACACATCGTCACCCGTCCACTTGTTTTGGAAGGTGAAGGTTCCGTCAAGGGTTGGTACAGTAAACGTTGGAACAACATCCATTGGGCCATTAACAGAAGTACCTGAGGTCCACTGAATCGGTTTTTGAATAACTGCACAACCATCCGAATCGATCGTCCATCGTTGTGGACTGTTGGCACAAATATCTACGTTTTCGAAAACCCCATCGTTGTCAAGGTCTGCGCACCCAACAGAATTGACTTGAAGAGCCGAGGGCGTACCTTCGCATTGGTCAATCAGGTCATTTATTCCATCTGAGTCGGTATCCCGCTCGATAGCAGCACATCCAAATTCATCAACATCTACAGCACCAAGTGGTGTGGTTGGGCATACATCCAATGTTGCACCTGTAGCATTAACATCGTTCACATTATCGTTATCATCATCGTCGTCTTCTGTGGAATCGTAACAACCATCCATGTCAAAGTCGGTTAGCGGCGTCCGTTCAAATGCCCAGTTGGATCTACCCTTTGGACACAGGTCCGTTTCATCGACCTCACCGTCGTTGTCATCATCCGTATCCTCAAGCAGGTCATGACATCCGTCTTGGTCCCAATCGTTGTAAAAGTCCGCTGGCCAGTTGATTTCTCCATCCAAACAATCATCCTGTGGGTCGAGGATTCCATCGCCATCATCATCATCATCGTTTGTATCGTCATTACACCCATCACGATCTCTGTCGTTTACAGGGGTGCTTGTCCAGCCAAGGGGTGATGAACATCCATCCTCAGCATCATTGATTCCATCATTGTCATCGTCCAAGTCTTCATCATAATCACGACACCCGTCCTGATCCCCATCACTTGGTAAATTTGATGCCCAACCCTCGGACTCTCCGATTCCATTGGGGCAGTTGTCGAGCTCATCCAAAACCCCATCTCCATCTCGATCGTCGTTTATATCGATGAGAATCATCGTGTTTTTGGAGTCGTTGGATGTCGTGTATATCCCACACGCCGCGAATGTTTGGACAACAAACGATTCGGAAATAAGATCCAAATCGGTTAGTACATAGGAAAACGAACCATCGTCAAGTACTGTTAAACCATGCATGACCTCTGTTGAATCTTCAGGATTGAATTGAATTTGAGCATTGCATGAATCCAAACTTTCATGCAAGACCTGTCCACGTAAAACCAGAATTGACGAATCAGCGACCATGTATTGTGGGACTATGATGGATGTTGATCCCTCATCGGGGATGAGAACTTGAACAGAGTTGGTCATAGTGATCACATCGCCCTCTGATGGAGTTATGGTCACCTCAATTTGATACGCACCAGGCAAGTTTGGAAGGAGAACAATTGTAATCTGACTCGATTTTTCTGTCAAGTCCCATTCACTTGGACTAATGCTATTTCCTGACCGAGTTATACTTGCCTCAGTTGTGTATGTGCCCTCTCCTTGAGTGTTAAGTAGAATCTTGAGTGAAATGAGTTCACCCAGTCCACCTGTTGTAGATTCAAGACCCCAAGATGCATTGAGTTGATACGAGATTTGATCAATTTGTTCCTCATCTTCAGAAGCAGTATCACCACTACCGAAACAACCAGAAAACATGAGAAGAGATAGAAACACCGCAACCAAAGTCTGCTTCGACATGGTTCTACATGGAAGTGGAGACCATCAATCTAACGCTTACCGATGTAGAATTGCTCGGTCCTTGGGTCGTTAATGTTCAGATTTTTCAAATCCACGATCCTGTCAGGAAAGTCAACCAATACAGGACATACCCAAAGAAGAGGCATTTTCTTGTCTCTTTTTATTTTCAATATAAATTCCCAATGGATTCGATGCAAAGGTGAATTTACCGTTCCTGGCCACAAACCTGCAGGCGGTTCAATGCTGAACGAACCATCATCTGCTATCGCTGACTGGCCGCCTTCTCCAGAAAATCTCATTGGACGAAGGAACACGCCGCCTTGAATGTCTTTTCGCTCCATGGGTGAATCTTCTCCACCCGCAGTTCCATCATCAAGTCCCGATTCCCAATGGTGAGGTAGCGGTGTTGAAAGACCAATTGGTGGTTGAGAATCCTCCGTTGTGTTTGAAATTTCTATGAGTGCCTCTCGCGATGGGGGTAATGTTCCAACGTGCCAATGCACTGTCATCGATTTCCAATCGGGAAGTTGCTCAGGAATTTCAATGACTCCCTCAAGAGCCTTTCCGCTTACGGTGTTCGATGCGAACTGAATCCTTGGCTGTAGGACGGGTGAGCCTAGGAAATCTTGTTGTCGCTTCAAATCAATAAAATTGGCAATGAGACGAAGTAAGATTGGTAGCATTATAATGGGCACAACAATAATACTGAGGATGGGATAATCCAACAAACCAATTTGCAAACTTTTTGTCCCTACACTCGGTATACCTATGGCGCTTAATATCGGTTCGAGAAACAGATAGACCAGCGTTGTCAACAGCAGTATGACTGCAAAATTGATCATGCTGCGAGCATAACCATGAAGTTGGTTTGGTAATATATACCAACCGATACGTTGCTTTTCCACCAGTTGAACATAGGGTCGTTTGTCCGTGCGATAATTCGTGTTCCGATCAAACGTTTCTTCGAGATCGTTGACGAACTTCCGTTCAATGAGCCACCCCTCTTTGCTTTCAATTTTGTAAGGTGGTAAATGTTTCATTACTTCATCATCGCTAAGATCGGATTGAACGATTTTTTCCGAAATTGGAGCCGCTGCAGCATGAATTCGTCTATCATCGAACGGTGGATACCTGACTCGATGTATGATTGACCATTTCGACATCGACTCGCCTCAGGAGAACAACAATTTTACGCCAGCTTGCAATGCTAATTTCCGAAAAGCTGGTACTTTTTTCAAGAGCGCTAAGCCAAGTGGCACAGGCTTTTCAATATCACCAATTTTATTGATTAATGCAATTACTTCTGGTTTTGCGAAATTGGCAAAGTGTTCGTCAAGTTCTTCATCGGTTCTCGTGGAAACAAGAAGGTCACGCAAGGCACGAGCACGATCTTGTTCCCTCTTCATTTTGGGCCATGAGGATTTCGTTACCGATTTAAGATCCTTCTCTCTAAGTTGATTCAAATTGATTTGCTGGACGAGCCTGTCCGCAATGGATGAAATTTGCTTAAATCCTGGGCCAAGTCCCCCTCCCGTGGTTGGTTTGGCCATCCCAGCAGCATCACCGATAACCATGACTCGATCTTTAAACGGTCTTCGAATCATTCCCGATGGTACGGGTCCGCAATATCGAGCAGTTTCCGTGATGTTTTCGAATCGGTCTTTCCACAAGGGGTGTTTAAGCAAATCGTTGTAACAGTCCATTACCGTACGACCTTCGAGAATCTCAGCTTTTGACCACAAACCAATGCGGTGTGTACCGTTTCCTGATGGTATTACCCATGCAAAAAATCCGGGTGCGATTTGTGAGCCGCTGTACATTTCCAACCATCGATCCTTTCCTTTGTATCCCACAACTTCGGTTTGAAATCCAATCATCATTTCCTTAGGACGGCCCATTTTGAAACGTCGCCGTACCCAAGAGTGTGCTCCATCGCAGCCGATGAGTAATTTACAACGCAGTGTTCGAATCTCACCGGTTCGCTGGTTTACAATTTCGACTTCCACACCGTCGGAATGAACTTCAGCGGATTTCGGTTGTGATTCTAATATTAAATCGGAACCTGCCTCCAATCCTTGCTGAACAACAGTTTGATCGAACCGTTTTCGACAAACAACATAGGTTCTCAATTCGCCTTGTCTACCGACCGGCACAAGTGTACCTGATGGACCGTGTATCAGTGCACCATCAACGTCTTCAACAACAGTGTCGTAAGCCTCCACTGCATCCATTGCACTCGGTGTAACAAGGCCAGCACACTGGAACGGGCGACCAACCTCATTGTGCTCCTCAATCATGACCACGGACACGCCGCGTTCAGAGAGCTGGCGTGCAGTGTAACCCCCTACGGGCCCTGCCCCAACAATAACGACATCGTAATCGAAGTCCATGATTTCACACACTGTACCGAACTTCAAGAAGTTTCTTCTCTATCTAGCGTTTTGCAAAGCGATATCCTATCCGTTGATTCTTCTTCAAATAGAGAATCGCTGTGTATGGATTTCCTGTCTTTTTTGCGATGAGATCATCGAAAGGACCAATTTGTCCTTTTTCGATTAGTTCTTTTGCTTCTTCGCGGGTGATTTCTCGCTTGGATATCTCTCGAGGAATATCGATTTTACAGCCAGTTGCACTGCTTCTGGGTCTGAAATGTGTCTCGGTTTCATAAATTTCAGCGCCAAATTTTGGGCAAATCGCTACAACGCCTGGTTGAACCTCAAACCGCCGTGCATCGGCCGCAGCTTCCCTTGGAGGGAATTCAAATCCGACTTTGTTGCCCTCAAGCACGAGAAATGCTGGAAAGGGTCTGCCTCGGCGAGAAATGAAATCCTGAATCAACGGAGACTTTCCTTCAACAAGGATGGCTTTTGCCTCCTCGCTGGTGATTTCCCGTTTGCAGATAACCTTTCCAACACCTGAAAACTTACACTCCTCAACATCACATGCATAGTAGGTGTCCGTTTCTCGTATTGTTCCGTCACATCTAGGACATGGGCAAAGCGGTTTGTCGGTAGCGTTTGCTCGATTTCCAGTCGATTTTGCTGAGGTGACTTTTCCGTCTTCTGATATTGTCACAGTGTTGACGTAAGATTCCCCATTTCGGTTAAAGAATCCATGCAAGTCGGTAATTTCTTTCTGCTGCATGAGCCTTTTAGCAGTGCTTCGATCAAACCATCGTCCACTCGTATCCTTCCAGAACACGAAGGAACATCCTTTCTCTTTTCCTTCATTC
>CALBFP010000211.1 GCA_937894115.1 uncultured euryarchaeote | reverse complement strand
GGGCGAAGACCTCTATGCCAACATCACGGTAAGCAATCTAGACGGGCTGGATGAAGTCGTTTGCACTTGCACCATCGAGAAGCAAAACGACGAGGTTCTCATGAACACAATGTTACCTGCAGGACCGCCAGGTTTCCTCACCAATGAACTCCTCTACCGATACCCCGTACCGCAGGATTTGGGTAACACAACGCTGCTCATCACCTTTTCTTGCGTTGACGGTCTTCAACGACTTTACGCCTACAACACCACGCTCGAAGTCGCACCGTCCGAATCCTGCCTGAATTGCGCCGATGCAGAAACCGTCAACGACGCCATGTTGACCGAAAAAAGCGGGCAGCAAACAACACTGCTGCTCCTGCTGGGGAGCGTGATATTCGTCGCTGTTTTGGTTGGTTTGATGCTCCGTCGACGTACAACGAGAAACATTGAACCTTCATGGGACGAGGATTTCTCACCTCTCCTTGGAACAGAAGCACTCTTCGATCGAGAGATGGAGTCCAGTTTGTTTGATGAGGATCAGCAGGGGGAGGAGACCGCAGGACAGTACAACGCACAGGAAGTGGAGGTAGACAAAGACGAAGACGAATTGAGCGAACTTCTTCCGGAGGGTTGGACGGTCCAAGCGTTTGCCGATTGGCTCAAAGGTCCGCTACCGGACGGATGGACCGAAGAGCAATGGTCATCCTATGTCGCCTCATCAACCGCCGTTCTCAACAGCCACAACAACGAATCGGAAGGGTGATGTGCTGGCGATGCGTGTGTCCAATTGAGCAGCATGGCCATCGGATACGTCCTCATCAATGTCCAACCAGGTACCGAACAACAAGTCTACAACGATGTGAAGTCGTTGCCTCATGTTACCGACGCAACGGTGCTGTTTGGAGACCATGACCTCATCGTCAAGCTTGAAGCTACAGACTTGGCGACCATCGCCAAGGCGGTCGTTCAGCACATCCGTTCGGTGGAAGGTGTTGTCGATACCAAAACTCTGGCTGGGGCCGACCTCGACTAGCGAATATGAAACCGTGGCACTGAGGGAAAGTTTGCAAAAAAAGCCGCTCGGAATGGGGTACTGAAGGCCATATGTGGCGCAGTACCCCTCTTTTTCGG
>CALBFP010000210.1 GCA_937894115.1 uncultured euryarchaeote | reverse complement strand
CAGAACCGCTGTTCATGCAAATGAAGCGGTCGAAGGGACACCATCCTCGTGTGTGGCCAAGTTCCTTGCGCAAGCGGTCTCCCAGTCGCTTTTGTGAAAACGATGGTGTCATAACATTGGCCATGACCCAATTCTCGCTCATGGCATCAATAATCGAAGACGGGCCATGTCCGCTTCCAAGCATACCGTAGCCACCGTTGTCGTGAAGAACAGCGCCACAGACTGTAATGAGCCATGGTCCTCGACCTGCGATTGGGATGTAAGGATTCACAGTTGCAGGTGCATAGAAGTTGACATAGTCCGATTGAAGATGTTTGATCAATTCTGGTTCTGGCAAAGACATAACGTCCTTTCCAAATTCTTCGAGTAAGCCTTGATGCACCACTCCGGCCTCATGGATTGCTTGAACAAGTTCCGCATCGGAATTGCAAAAATCCTCGATGATATCGTCACTGAGTCCAATGGTTTCCTTGGACCCACTGGATGCCCGGAGACGTTTCAGGACTGCGGTCGGATTATCCGCCATGTATACTCCCTGTCAAAGGACTCCTTGAACATAGCCCTAGAGCCAAGAGAAGAGAAGAATCAACGATTGCACAGAGGATCTCTCCTCGACGTTTTTTTGCAATCTGCAATTGAAAATTAGGAAAAATTGCATTTTATTCGCAGAAGAAATCGTTTTCGGCTTCCCTACCGTGATCAGTCACGATTGCAATTGAAAACCGATTTTCAACAAATCAAAATTACAGTACAAATTGAAATTATACGACATCTGTTTTTTGATTTATTTTACAATCCCCAATACAAATTAAACTCAAAAATAAAAAAAATTCAATTGAAATGTTAATTTTTGGGGTCGAAGAGTATATATGATGCATCGGCTGAAGACCTCCTAACCGGGCACGACCCGAGGAGATGGGAAAAAATATGGCAGACAAAGAATACAACATCCAGGAATTGGTACACCGGGATGTCTATGTGAACAACAAAAAAGTAGGAACGATCGTTGGTGAACGACATCACCCAAACGAGGCGCGCGTCCAATCGATGCGCATACAAGTGGAATCTGATGTTGCTGATGAGTACATGAGAAAACCAGCAGAACTTGCACCGCTTCCTAAGGAATTGGTACACAGCATCCAAACCGATGGAACTGTAAAGCTTTCAAAATCGATGCGAGAACTGCAACGACGATGGCGCAACACAATACGAATTGATGAAAAACTGTACGCACCCGATGAAATGTTGGATCGTGCGGTACTCGACAATCAAGGAAGAGAAGTCGGTGTAATTACCGGCATGGTCAAAGTAAAGCGAACCTACAAAGGATTCATTGTTCGAACACGACTTCACGCTCAAAAGCAATATGGGATTGAAGAAGACATTCGAATTCCATTGACGGCGTTTGCTCGAACCCGAGAGCGTCTTGATGAAATTGTTCTTTCACGAACATTTGATCGTGTGTTGCAATTGCCTTCTTACATTGCAATAAACGATCCAGATTTCAACGAAGAGTGATTCTCAACCGACCGTCATTCTTATCACAGGGTTGAAAGTCGCAGACTTGCCCTTGCGCGGGTGGCTTAGTCGGTTAGAGCACCCGGCTGATAACCGGGAGGTCGCAGGTTCAAGTCCTGCCTCGCGCACCAACCCATGAGCAACGTCGTGTCGATAGACTCGCAAAGAAGATGAACGGGCGGCGCTCAGCACGACATGAGGGAAGCCGATGGTCGTCGTCTCCGGGAGCAACGCGCAACAAGTGGCAGAGCAACTCGCGCAATCACTGGGATGGAATCATGTCCGACTCGAGGCTCGTAGATTTCCTGACTCGGAAGGATACATACGAATACCTGAGGATGCTATTCAAACGATTCGATCCGAACCGGTGGTTGTGGTTTCAAACACGTTCCCGGACGCAGGTATTGTAGAAACCATGCTGATTCTCAAAGCTGTATCCGATGTGCGCAAAGGCTATCTGGAGAACCTTCGAGGTATCGAACCGCAAAAAATGGAAGATATTGGCCCCGGAGTCTACCTTGCGGTGCCATATTTTGGATATTCTCGACAGGACAAGCGTTTCAAGCCAGGAGAAGTCATTTCAGCGAGAACCATTGCTGACATGCTTGCCTCTCAATGCGATGGAATCGCAGTACTCGACTTGCATGCTCCTGAGGTTCTGCAAAACTTCTCTGTTCCTGTAGCATTTACCTCGGCAATGCCCGAACTCGCTTCTCATCTCAAGAACGAAGTGAATCCTGATTTCATCCTCTCACCCGACAAGGGTGCAATTGATCGTGCAAGTCAAGTTGCCAATCTTATCGGGTGTGAATTCTCGTACCTAGAGAAAACACGCATCGATGCTCACACCATTGTTCACAAGGCCAAAGACTTGGATGTCAAAGGCAAAATTGTTGCAATCGTCGATGATATGATTGCCACGGGTGGAACCATTTGTCGCGCTGCGGACGCTCTCCGCTCGCAAGGAGCGGTTGAGGTTCATGCAGCATGTTCACACGGCCTCTTTACTGGAGGAGCTATTCGAAGATTGACCCAGTATGTGGATGGTGTTCATGCCACTGGAAGCCTATCCAACCCCCGATCCGTCATTGATGCTGGTGAAGCATTGGCGCGTGGCATCCACCAACTTCTCGAATAATTGGCTGTTTTTCTTGTGCGGTGCTGTTGCACTGCATTTATATGGTCGAGTGTGGGCCCAACGAATACCACACGAGGATGAATCCAATGAGTGTACACGTACGATTTGAAACCCCAAGCGACCTCGCCGATAACATATACGAGCTCATCAGAGCAAACCAAGGCGGGCGAATAAAAAAAGGAAGTAACGAAGTAACCAAGTCTGCAGAACGCGGAACTGCACAGTTCATTGTACTTGCAGAAGACGTTAATCCGCCCGAACTTTTGGCCCACATTCCATTGATTTGTGAAGAAAAAGGAATTCCATACGGATACGTTCCGAGCCAAGAATTCCTTGCCAAAGAAACAGGACTGCCAAACGGTGTAAAAACCGCATCGATTGCAATTATGGAAATTTCCAAACCCAACACAGAAGCGTTCAGCAACGTCGTTGAAGCAATCAATGGAATCAAGAACTGAACGGGTGATTTCAAATGAGCGATGAAACGGTAAGTGGCTGGCCTGCTGAAGTTGTCGAAATTGTCGGACGAACTGGCATGACCGGCGAAGCAACCCAAGTCAAGGTTCGTGTCAATGACGCCCCAAATCCACGAGACGTTGGACGAATTATCACACGCAACGTTGTCGGCCCTGTACGAATGGGCGACATTTTGATGCTCAAGGACACGGGTCGAGAAGCTCGTAAACTCAATGCAAGGTGATCATCATGCCAGAACGAAGAGTGTGTTCTTTCTCCGGAGAAGAAATTGAACCTGGCACAGGTACCATGTTTGTTCGCAAAGATGGAAGCATACTGTGGTTCAAAAACAGCAAAGCCCGCAAGAACATGGTAAAGTTGTCCCGCAACTCCCGAAAGGTCAAGTGGACACGACATTATGTTCGTGGCGGTATTCGCTGATTGCATTCGGTGAACTCATAAAGGGCCTCTTAGTGGCCAAGGACGGTGAAGAAGATGGAAACAACCTACATTATGGTCAAGCCTGACGGTGTACAACGAGGACTCGTCGGAGAAATTATCAATCGATTTGAACGAAAAGGTCTCAAACTGGTCGGGCTTAAATCGATGGTTCCTAGCGAAGAAATCGCTCGTCAACACTATGATGTGCACAAGGAACGTCCGTTTTTCCCTGGATTGATCAAGTTTGTCACATCTGGACCGGTTGTTTGCATGGCTTGGGAAGGACGTGATGCTATTTCCGTAGCTCGTAAACTCATTGGTTCGACCAATGGACGTGAAGCAGAACCAGGCACCATTCGTGGTGACTTTGGCATGGACATGGGATACAACATGATTCACGGTTCTGATGCTCCTGAAACAGCAGCGTTTGAACTCGGCCTCTGGTTCCCTGAAGGCTTGATGACTTGGGAAAACACCATGGGAACTTGGGTCTACGAGTGAATTTCTATTTTCCTCCCTAGGAGGCATTCGCATGGACGAAACAAACGTGAACGAGGACGAACATGACGTTCGGGGTGAAAACCGCCAACCCATTGTATCGGTCCTTGGTCATGTCGATCACGGGAAAACCAGTGTCTTG
This sequence comes from uncultured euryarchaeote, assembly GCA_937894115.1. Lineage (GTDB taxonomy): Archaea > Thermoplasmatota > Poseidoniia > Poseidoniales > Poseidoniaceae > MGIIa-L2. Next base: position 30,215 of record CALBFP010000210.1, on the reverse strand, counting down.
GATTTGGTCCGATCGCTTGGAAGGAATCGTCAAGCAAGTGTCATGGACCGAGAGGCTGGAGGAATTACACAGCACATTGGTGCGACTGAAGTTCCTGCTCAAGTACTCAACGAAACCTGTTCGAAATTGATGGGGGGCCGACCGTTCAAATCGCCCGGATTGCTCTTTATCGATACACCCGGCCACCACTCGTTTGCATCGCTGCGAAGCCGTGGTGGCGCTCTTGCAGACATTGCTATACTCGTGGTTGACATTATGGAAGGGTTGCAACCGCAAACCATTGAATCCATCAACATCCTCAAGCAAACCAAAACACCGTTTGTGATTGCTGGGAACAAAATTGATCGCATCCATGGTTGGATTTGCGAACGCAATCGTTCCTTTATCGAATCGATGAAAGATCAACGTAAAGATGTCATTGACCTGTTTCAGGATCGATACTGGAAACTTGTGGGCCAAGTCTCGGAGCATGGAATCAATCTCGAGCGTTACGACCAAATCAAGGATTTCAGGAAATCGTTCCCTTTTGTACCGATGTCGGCGAAAGAAGGTGAAGGTCTCCAGGACCTACTGACCGTTACTGTAGGATTAGCAGAACGTTTCCTTGAAGAGCGTTTAACCGACACAATTGGTCCCGCAGAAGGAACGATTCTTGAAATGAAAGATGAGACTGGTATGGGCAAAACCATCGATGTCATTCTTCATAGAGGTACGCTCAACACGGGCGACTACATTACGGTGGTAAGCGCTGATGGACCCTTCGATGTTCGCGTCAAGGGCTTGAAAAAAGCACGAGGAATGTCTGAAATGCGGGATGCGGGTGACCGCTGGGAATCTGTGGAAACCATACATGCAGCAGCAGGGGTCAAAATTATCGGACAAGGTCTCGACAAAGCACTGGTTGGTTCAACCATTCGGCTTGCAAGTGATGAAGCACGGGAAGCAGCCAAGAGAGAGACGCAGGTTTCTGTTGAACTTGACGAAGAAGGGGTTGTTATCAAAGCGGATACTATCGGCGGTCTGGAAGCACTTGCTTTCGAATTGGAAAAAATCGACGTCCCCATCCGTCGTGCAACCGTAGGTCCGGTCAACAAACGGGATGTCATGACTGCAGAATCTGCAAACAGCCGTTTGAACAAAATCATCATTGGTTTCTCAGTCGAACCGAACAACGAGGTACAGGAACACCTTAACCAAAGCGACGATGGTGTAACCTGGATTGGTGGCGACATCATTTTCCACATCATCGACCAATTTGAAGAATGGAAAGAGAAAACCAAACAATCCATGGATGCAGCAGCACGTGAAAACCTCGTCTATCCTGGCAAACTCCTCTATCTCGAAAATCATACCTTCCGCAACAAGGGCCCAGCTATCGTCGGCATGCGCGTTCTCGCAGGTCGTGTTCACATCGGCCAACGGCTGATGAAGCTAGACGGAACGCCAATTGGACAGATCAAGAGTTTGCGTTCTCGCGCAAGCGAAGACCTCAAGGAGGCAAAACAGGGTGAAGAAGTTGCAGTGGCCGTTATGGGTCCAACCGTCGGTCGTCACATCGAAGAGTTGGATGAGTTTTACGTCGACATCCCAGAATCGCACGTACCTCGTCTTGCTAAAGTCGAATTGACTGAACGGGAGAAAGAAATCCTTGAAGAAATCGTTTCCCTTCACCGCAAAGACGATCATTTTTGGGGCCGACGGCATGTTGGCTGATGTGTGTTCGACGTAACAACGGCATACATTCAAGTATCATGTCATGCGGATTCCATTTTGTTACTACGAAGGTGAACGACCATGGATGCAGGATTTTCACAAGGAAATGCGGGTGGAGACGCCCGTACGCAAGACTTGATTCGAACCGTTGCTGATATCTCGAACGGGCTGATGAATGAAGTAAGCAAAGTCATTATTGGTAAGAACGAAAATTTGCGAAGAGTTACTGTCGGTATCCTCTCCAATGGAAACATGCTGTTGGAAGATTTCCCAGGTCTTGCAAAGACCCTTCTCGCAAACACCTTTGCACGTGCGCTTGGTTGTAAATTCAAGCGTGTTCAATTCACACCTGACTTGCTCCCCTCCGACATCATGGGCACCTACATGTACGATCAGAAATCGGGAGATTTCAAACTTCGTGCGGGGCCTCTCTTCTCCAACATTTTGCTGGCTGACGAGATTAACCGGGCGCCTCCAAAAACGCAAGCAGCGCTGCTTGAAGCGATGGAAGAAAAGCAAGTCACTATTGAAGGAATTACGCACAAACTTCCTGCACCGTTTGTTGTTCTTGCAACACAAAACCCAATCGAACAGGAAGGAACCTACCCTCTACCTGAAGCACAAATGGACCGATTCCTGATGAAGATGAGCATGGGATATCCTGACCGTGCTGAAGAGAAAGCGATTCTCGCTCGCCGAAAGCTGCGTGGAAAAGATCAACACGATGTTGAACAAATCACCTCGCCAAAGAAAGTTGTTGCAATGCAAAAGGCACTTGAAACCGTCCATGTTGACCCTGCCATCCTTGCCTACATCGTTGAGATTGTTCAACGAACGAGAGAAGACCATCGCGTTGTCAATGGTGCATCGCCTCGTGCGTCTCAATCGCTGTTCAAGACCGGTCGTGCTGCTGCTGCAATCGCTGGACGAAACTATGTTATTCCGGACGATATCAAAGGTATTGCGCTGCAAATCATTAGCCACCGTATTGTAATGAAGCCAGAAGCAAAGATTCGAGGAATTACGGGCATGCACATTGTTCGAAAGATACTCTCGGAAGTTCCAGTCCCTGTAATTTCCTGAGGTTCAAATTCGAATCCATGCCGAAGTTCAAAACAGGTGACGCCTGTGGTTGAATACGAGGCGAGCCAAGATGACGATGAGCCCTTACAAAATGGTCATCGCTGTCGCCAACCAGAAAGGTGGTTGTGCAAAGACGACAACAGCCGTTAATCTCGCTGCTGCACTTGCAAAAGGTTCTCGAAAACAGGGTGTTCCACCCGCAAAAGTTCTGCTCATCGATCTCGATCCACAAGGCAACTGTGCGACATCGTTCGGTGTTGAAAAGAAAAACATCCGAAAGACAGCTTACGACGTCCTCGCCAACGACTCGGGTGAACCGCTTCCACTAATGGAAGAATATCTTCTAACGCCTCGAGAATTAAGCGATGCGATGCAAAAAGCGTTTATTTTGCGACAAGGCAAAAAGGCTCCAAAGAATCTTGACATCAAGAATCTGTGGCTGCTCCCAAGCGACATCCACCTTTCGGGGGCTGAGATTGAACTCTCGCACAAGATTGGTCGTGAAACACGTCTACGAGAAGGACTTGAACCAATCATCGATGAATTCGATTACATCATCATTGACACACCGCCTTCACTTGGGCTTTTGTCGATCAACGCAATGTGTGCAGCAAACTGGGTCATGGTTCCCGTCCAGGCTGAATATTATGCACTTGAAGGCTTCAGTATGTTGATGAATTCGATTAAAATGATCCAGAAACGCATCAATCGCAACCTGAAGATTTTCGGTGTGGCCATGACGATGGTTGACGCTCGATCGAAACTCAGTCGTCATGTGTGCACCGAAGTTTCGAGAAAGATTCCAAACAAGGTGTTCAACACCACGATTCGGCGACTGGTCAAGGTTGCCGAAGCGCCGTGGAGTGGTGCACCAACCGTGCTTCTCAACGAACCTCGAGCAAGCGGTGCGGGGGCAGGTTCTCTTGAATACTGGACTTTAGCCAAAGAATTTCACAATCGGGTCAAGGAAATGCGACGTGAATTTGGAGTCAAAGAACATCCAAAATTGCTCTCCAATCGGCGATAATGGTTTGAAAATCGACATGAGCGTCGTTCATTCGCGCGGTTGGGTTAAGTAGGGAAGCGAATTATTGAAGTCTGGGATGCACAAATGACAGGAGAAGGGATGACCTCAATCAGCGTAAGTTATGAAGTTCGAAGGCAATTGAATACCATGAGATCGGTAAGCGGGCACAAAAGCGTTAACGCATTGCTTGAAGACCTGATTCGGGTGCATAAAATGGCTCGAATGCGAGGCGAAATCGATACGTTACGTGAGCATCTGCAGCGTGTTGCAGACGTCAATGTTGACCACTTAGTGAGCCGATTGAATATGGCTCCATTCGAGGTTTGAGGTGAGCATCATGATGGCATGGCGCCCATCCGGTTACATGTTCACTACCAAGCAATTGATACGTGCCATGTTTGATGGAGAAACAGATGAAGCGAAGTTGCTCATCGCCGCAGCGACCGGTGAAGTCGAGTTGTTTGCAGAAAACAAATCGTGGAATGCCGTACTATGGTTGATTATGAATGTTGTAAAGGAAGACGGCAAGCCCATCTATTCGGGAAGTGAACTCGGAACATTGCGATCGAGTCTTCCAATCGTCTGGCGATAATCAATCCTTACCGTACTTTGCAAGGTACTCATGACCGTACCATTTCCATTGTTCCATGGTCCAGCCTTCTGGCAATCCTGACGATGGCAGTGGAGGAGCTTCACTCGGCGCTTGACTCGGTACTTCACTCACTGGCTCTTCTACAGGTGCTTCAGGTTCATCCATCGCAGCGTCCTCAACGTCAGGCATCCCTTCAGCTGTTGATTCCTCCGCAGCCAAATCACTGGAATCGATGGCCAATTCCTGTTTTTCCTCCATATCGAGAGGTTTTACCTCATCGTCCCAAAGAGAATCCGAATCAATTCCACCCGTTGCTGAGGATCCTGCTGTTCCATCAAGCGCCTCACTCATTGCAGCGGAGCTCGACAAAGCACCACCGTATTTTTTGGACTCTGTTGATGCTTTTCGGCGTCCCATGAGCATCGAAACGATGATGATGACAACGGTTAATCCTCCGAAAATAATTCCACCGTATACGAGCGCATCGGTCATGGCTTCACTCTGATACCATTCCTCTCCAGATGCTGAAGTGGAGTCGTCGTTGCCCGTTGAGTTCCAACTTGAGAAGGTCGTTGGGGTCTGATTTGCAGCGATTTGGTCTGCTACGTATTGAGCGTAAGCGGGCGTTCGCCAGCCTTGACATACGTCTCGAACGTCGGTGAAATCGAGGTTGCAATGATCCTGTTCGGTTTGAATCCTCGCATCGTTGTCGTTGTAATCCGAGTTTGCACCCACACCGTCTCGATCAATATCGAGATATTCTCCTTTGACGGTGTCCATTCCATTGGATTCGGAAGCATCAGCCCAACCGTCACCATCCTTGTCTTCGCATCCATGCGATGGAAGTTCAGTGTTTTGCTGTGGATTTTCGGGATCGGGTAACCATGCACGGGTCGAATTACCCGGCGTGGTTGGGCATTGGTCCGGTTGCGAACCAAGCGCATTATCACCGTAGCCGTCACCGTCACCATCGGACCATTGTGTTCCATCCGAGGGCAGCGCATCGGCTCCCTGCACCGTGGTCCAATTTTCATCGGGATCGGAGTAGCCGTCCAGGTCACTGTCGGGACATCCATAGCGATCTTCTGTTGAGAAACCGTTGACTGTAGGACAGCCGTCAGGCGTGGTTCCTGTTGGATTGTCACCGTATCCATCCCGATCGTTATCCTGCCACTGCGATGAATCAAGAGGGTACGCATCACCATCTTGCCCCTCACTGTTGTCTCCATAGCCGTCACCATCACTGTCGATGGTTTGGTCGCCGTTATCAGGGAACATGTCGGTGTTGTCTCCAACCCCGTCACCATCGGAGTCAACCGATTCATCGGCCAAATTAGGGAATTCATCCGAATTGTCTCCAACACCGTCTCCATCGCTGTCGAGTGTTTCAGTGGAATCGTTTGGGAAGGCGTCGAGCGCGTCGGTTACACCGTCTCCATCACTATCGACATCAAACAGATGGACACGTGTTGATGAAGAAAAGCCTGAAACGATGTAGATCTCTCCGTTCAGGCCTTTGATTGAACCGATTACTTTGCCGCTTGTATCGTAGGTTTCTCCTTCTGTGAAGGTCGTTGTTCCAACTTCAATAATCTCACCTGACTGAGTTCCAACATGGTACGTTAACGAATCGATTTGTTTGAGGTAAACAAGTTGTGGACTGTTTGAAATCGAGAGCATTTCAAACGAGTAATCCGTCAGGTTGTATCGATACAATTCCCCTCCAGCAGTACCGACAAGAAGGCGCCCCTCAGCGTCTATTTCGATGACGTTAACAGCAGAGTTCATGTCGGTTAACTGTTGAAGAAGTGTACCTGAATTTGAGGTGATTTTGACACGGTTATCGTAACCTCCAGTAAGAACGTCGCCTGTCGAGGTGACAAGCATGGTCTTCATTCCTCCTGTGTGAGAATTGGTTGCAATTCCAGTAGGTGCTCCTTCTGCCCATTCGTCTGCACGACGAAGCCCGGCGAAGTAACCTACCCACACATCGCCATCGTTGTCCCAGTCTACAGCATCAACCGGATTGCTTGTGTTGATGTACTGGGTTATGACTTGTTGCGTGAGTTGAACGATAACGACGCCAGAATTGTGTGCAATGGCCACGAGGTTTGCTCCAGAGTCAATCCTTGCAGAATTTGCGGTTACGTTCAAATCAAGATTCCACACTTCAGTGTGGGTTCCGGCTTCAAACGAGTTGACGCTCAAGATACCGCCCTCGGTTACCATCAACACTTTACCGTCATTCATTTGCTCCCAAGCAACGACTTTTTCACCGATTTGCTCGGTCTGTCCAGCATCAATAAGACTGGCTGTCACAGGAACAAGTGGAAACAGCAATGATGTCAAAAGCAAGCAAAAGACGATGCTCGTTGCGGTTCGCATGGTCTAGCGAGAATGTCGTGAATTATCAAACAGACGCATGCTTGTCCATTCAGGATTCATCTGAAGATGGTTTTTCACCTTTGGTTGAGGTCGGCGGGGGTCCGCGTTGCTTTTTCGGAATCATCTGTGGCCGAACCGGGGTGATTGTCGACGTTTTCGCCACCTTTGGTTGATTGGGGATCGGTTTCAATTGTTGAACAGGTCGAAGAACTGCAGTTTCGGTTTCATTACCAACATCTCCCGTTTCTTTGGCAACAACATTGAGCGGTGTGAGAGTACCTTGAACGGGGCGCATTGTTGTGGTTTCCGTTGATTTCTCAACGTCGCTACCTTCGGTGAGATCCCGTTTGGAAATTCTTGCTTCATCATCGCTGGTGCCAAACTTCCCGTCATCACCAGGTTTGATGCTGACTTCGACCGCGCCAACGGGGACGACGATTTCTTCCGCAGGGAGTTCTTGTGTTGGTTGAACGGGCATTCGAACTTGGCGTTCAATGGGCTTTGGTAGACCTGCGCCTTGCTGCATGCCACCTATCGGAGCTTTTACTGGACGAAGTGTGGGCGCTTGTCCGAGTGGTTTTGCTCCACCTATCGGAGTGCGCATTCCACCCAAACCCATGGTTTGTGTTTCTGCTGATCCGAGCGTTCTGGTCATTCCACTCATGGCTGGACTGCGAGCGCCAAGTGTTGACGGGTCTTGGCCCATCGGCATCGATGCTGGTGCCTGTCCAGAAATCGATTGCATCCATTTCTGCCGTTTCTCCGCCCGTGTATCGGTCTGTTGGAGGTCAGCAAACTCTTGCTCTCGACTTTGCAATTCGGATTCCGAACTGTCGATTTCTCCCTGAATTTGAGATGTGATTGCGTCACGCATCTTGGTTTCCGCCATTTCTCGGAAGGAATCCATCTTCTCAGCAAGGCTGTTGAGTCGGTCTCGTACTTCCGCACGCTTAAGACCAAGTTGTGCTTCAATTTCAGCACGAATGGAGGCTTCACGCTTGCGGACATCGATGAGGGCCTTGTTGCGCATGATCTCTTCACGCTTGTCGAGTTGGCGCTCAAGTTGCACAGCGATTTCCTCTTGTTTTCGGACTCTGAAGGCTGCAAGTCGTTCTTCCATATCGACTTCCAGTTCGAGAGCGGTCTCTTCCTTGAGAAGGTCAAGATCGGTCTCAAAGGTGAGCCGCTCGTTGCGAAGTTGTGCGTCCAATTCGGCCATGATGGCCTTACGCGCTGCTGTTTCACGAGACTGGAACTCAATTTCAAGACGCTCAGCCCAATCGGTTCGCTTGGCTTCGTACTGCTCCTCAAGCTGACCACGTAGTTCGGTTTCACGCTCAAATCGGAATCGAGCAAGGCGGTTTTGTATTTCCGCCTCACGAGCGTTACGATATGAAGTAAATTCCTCATCAGAGCGTCGAGCAAGCTCTTGGTCAAGTTCAGTCTTGAGGACTTTCGAAATATCATCAACGGCTTTGGAGAAGGTGATGTCGTACTTTTCTTTGAGTCGGCCTTTGCGCTCACTTAGGCGCTCGGAATGAGAGGATTCAATTTGCTTTTGGATTTCAACGCGCAATTCATCGCGACGTCGAGCAATCGCCAATTCCACATCCTCACGCATTCGCTCCTCAAGGTCAGCCGTCTCTTGTCGAAGTTGAACTTCAAGTTCTTGCTGCAATTGTTGAGCAATGTCTTCTTCTAAACGGAGACTGCGTCGATCGTATTCCGCACGAAGACGGGCCTCTCGATGATTGAGTCGGTTTCGAAGTTGTTGTTCAAGACGGGTTCGGATTCCTCGACGGAGCTGTTCTTCTCGTTCTGCAAGACGAGCGCTGTGACCCTCTTCCAAGGTTTCGATTTCTTTGTTCTCCATCTCAACAAATCGGGATTCCATTTCCTTCTCAATGTCTGCTTCCAGTTCGCGGATTTTTTGTTGAAGGCGTTGATTGTATTCGAGGCTAAGACGTTCCTTTTGCAGTGCTAACCGACGTCGATGCTCGTCCTGTAATTGGACTTCAATGGACTGCTTGATGGCCTCTTTGTGTTCTTCAAGACGCCGATCGTGTTCATGTTCGAGTTGATTTTGTAGATTGGAAATCTCTCTGCTCATTCGCAAATCCAATTGTTCACGCATTCGAGTTTCCTCTGAGGCGAGGGCTGAACGCTCCATTTCTGCAAGTTCAACCTCCATTTCCGATCGCATTTCCTTTTCAAGTGCGTCGAGGGTTAACTCATGTTGTACTGCAAGGTCGTTGGCGATTGCATCTTGCATTGCGGAAACGCGCTCACTTACGGCTTGTTGACGAAGGCGACGCTCACGTCGAATATCAGCTCGCATTCGTTCTTCTTCACGGAATCGAGCACTGGTGAGTAAGGCTTGGTCGGTAGAGACGTTTGGAGCGGATGTGAATTGGCTACGTAGAGCTGCTAGAGTAAGACCATCTGCGTTTGCTCGCTTCTTGCGAGCAACGTCCAAAGAATTGTCCGGCCTGCTTTCGCTAGCACTCATAACGTCCCATCCAATTGCGTATCGACATTTCTTCATACATAAGGTGCGCGACGCTCACTGCGAACTAAACGTCGGTTTTGACAGCAAAAACAGTTCGCGTATCACTCTTCAACATCAGGATTGTATACAGGTGGTTGAGGCTTAACCAAGTAATATACAGCGAAAAGACACGAGGCGAGGAACAACCATCCTGGCGGGGCTAGATTATTACCGAGGTTGATTGGGTTGTCGGATACACCCGTGCGAATGAGGGCGTAGAGTATGGCCGTAAGCAGGCAGACCATCTGCAAGATTGACAATTTCAAGTCGAGACCGTGTTTGAGTTTCGATAATCGTCGATCTGTGATCATCAACGCACCAGATAGGAACATAATCGGCAAAATGAGCATGTCAAGACCGGGTGTTGCAGCACAGTCGCCTTCAACACAAACACTCACATCGTTCAATGGAGGGCCGAAACTGAGAATTGGTTGCAACCAAATGAATCCCGCAGCACTCATCAAAAGTATGGCATTTCCTGGTGATGATAGTCCGTGGAAGTACGGTAGGCCGCTTCCTTCTTCGTATTGGAAACGAGCGAGTCGCAGCATACCTGTTCCAATGACCCAAAAACCAGCGATTGCCAGTGAAACAGTCCAAATGGGCGCTGCTTCACCCCAGCGACCGAACATGATGAACATCATCAAAGCGGGAGCAACGCAAAAAGAAAGACAATCGGACATGATGTCCAATGAGCCTCCAAGCAACTTTCTCTTGGAGTAACGACGAGCGATTGGCCCATCGATGATGTCTCCAACTGCGGAGAGAAAGATACAGAGCATCGATGCCCAGATGTATTTCGATTTAAGGCCCTGGCCGTAAGGCTGGCTCATGTCTTCAACTGCAACGATCAGGAACATGATTGAGGCCGTCCCGAACATGGCATTGCCCAGCGTTATGTAGTCGGCAATACCGGTTAGTTTGAAGGTTGATTTCATGGAATCATCTCAGAAACTTACCTTGAACGTTGAATCACAAGCAGGGCAATCGATGGTCCTCTGCCCCGGACGTTGTTTCATTCGTAGACCTCGATGGCAAATTGGGCACTCAATTTCAACCCTCACGACCTTCGCAGCAAGTGTGAACTGTGCATCGCAATCCGCACATCGCAATTGTGCAGGACGTTGATCAACGCCAGCGATAAGGACCTTGGAACAAGAGGGACATGAAATCCGCTCTTTCAACCACTTTGTACGCGTCGGTTCATGGTCCACGCGCACGCTTGCTGAGCACAATTCGCACTCAACAATACCAAGTTCGGACGGAAGCAATCCGTTGCACTTCGGACAAGTAAGCGCCGGTGGCGCAATTCTTGACTCGACCGTGAGTTCTTCGTCCATGATTGACCATCTCGTCTTTGAATTTGGATTGTTCGCCTACAACACACTTCACGGATTCAATCGTCATCGTCCTTCTTGATACCGACCAAAATAATCTTCCCGGGAAGGAAATTCCAAGGCAGATCAAGTGGAATGTTGTACTCTTGGGCAAGTTTCTGAACCAATTGTTTGGCTCCAACTTGACCGCGTGAGTCAAGCAAATCGATTGCGTGAACGTGCGTCAGTTTTGACAACTCTTCAAGCGGTGAGAAGGTTCTTTGCGACCCTCCTGATTTCCCCATCGAAGGTATTGGGACGTCTTTGATTGTTCTCCACCAGCGAGCTCGACCAACGTCACGATGGTTCTCAATTAAGCCAACCTTCACCAGTCGCTTGAGGTGATGATAGAGGTTGTATCGATCCACATTCAAAGCATCTTGAAGTTGTACAGTACTCATCTCTTCTTGTTGCAAAAGTGCTTCGTATGCACCTTGCCGCGTAGGGTGGGTTAACGCCGCCACCAACGGGTCCGTCCTCACTCTACTCATCGTCTCACCAGTTAAGACTCAACCTTGCTCAGGTTTGAAGATATCCTTTCAACTCCGCATTTCATTCAATTGTTTACGACCCGTTTGCAACGCAAGCAAGGTGGCTTCCCACATGGCGATAAATGTGTTCTTCACCAGCGTTAAAGTTCCCGTTCCTTCAGCGAGGCGTGCACCATTAAGGATGACAAGAATCACAGACAATTCATGCACAAGAACACCAACCCAGAGTGCATCGTAAAAGCCGTTGACAACAGCGTACACCAGTGTAACGGTAACCAGAATGGAAAACGAAAGGTTTTGCCTAAAGTTTCGCTCGGACTTTCTTGCAAGTTTGATCAAATCAGCGAGCATTCTGGGGTCATCGCCAGGTATCATGACATCGGCTGCCTCGACATTTACCGACTCACCAGAACCAACGGCTACACCAACGTCAGAAACGGCCAGTGCAGCAGCATCGTTGAATCCATCACCGACCATCATGGTAACTGCAATGTCGGAACGACTGCGCACAAGAGCAACCTTGTCTTCAGGCGATTGATTTCCAAATGCGTCGGTCTTTGAAAGACCAACGGAGGAAGCAAAACGATCCACAGCACCCTGCTGGTCACCTGATAGAATTTGCACGTGTATTCCCATCCTGTGCAACTCTGGAATCAATTCGTCAGCTCCTTGGCGCTTGTCATCATGAACGAAGGTAAAGAGCGCAACACACTTTCCAGATTTTGTCAGTACGGACGCGCCATGTCCTTGCGATTCGGCTTGTTTTATTTCCCTGACAAAGTCATCGGGCATGCTGATGTTGTATTTTGACAACGCATCAGGACGTAGCATGAGGACCTCTTCTTTGTTGCGGATTGCTTGAATGCCTGCATCAACGTCTTTGATTCGTTTGACTGCAGAAGGCTCAATGCTGCGCTCCTCTGCATACTCTCGAAGCGCTTCAGCATAAGGATGCGATGAGCGTGCCTCAATTCCTGCTGCGAGAGCAATCGATGCGTCTTTGCGCCGACCTTTCGCCATCACAACTCTCCCGATTGATGGTTTTCCAGAAGTGAGCGTCCCCGTCTTGTCAAGGAAGACATGATTGACCTTTGCCAGCCGTTCAAGAACGCTTCCACCGCGCGTAATGGCGCCCATGTGTGCGGATTTCGCCAGAGCTGCTGCGTTCGGTACGGGTGCTGCAAGCAACAACGCACACGGGCAAGAAACAACCCAGAGCAACAATACAATCTTCCAATTTTCAGGATAGAGGAACCAATACACGAAAAAGGCCCCAAACACCACGATTGGAACCCAAATGGCGGTGAAGCGCTCGATAGGTGCCTGCAATCGAGGTGGTTCATCTCTGAAGGTGTGAACCGCTTCAATCAACTCAAACAATTGCGTCCGTTCTCCAACAGCTTCGACTTCAAGAACAACCGGGCCGCGCGCAAGCACAAGACCTGCATTGAGGAAGTCACCGTCAGCCACGTCCACTGGAACAGATTCGCCCGTCAGTGGTGCCTTGTTCAATGCACCTCGACCTTCTACAATTCGACCGTCCGCAGGAATCAGTTCACCGCTCCGTATTTCGATGTGATCGCCAACAGCAAGGAGATCGATTGGAATTTGTTCCGGCCCGTTGTGATCGTGATTGTGAAGTGGCGCCACCGTACTTGCACCGAGACCGATTTCGCCTAGAGATTGAATGGATGACGGAGAAAAGGATTGCTTCTGTTTCACTCGACGTGCAACCCGTGGCAATCGATCAAGGCCGCCCTGCATCGCTTCTCGTGCTTTCATCAATGCGTCACCCTCAAGGTGCACCGTGACTGCCACAAGAATGGATACGATGAGAGCTTCTTCCCACATCAGCAAGCCACATGCTCCTATCACTGCAAGACTGGTCAGCACTTGAAATCCAAGTTGTCTGTTGATGATGCTCGCAATCGCCTCCCTAAACATCTGATAACTGGAAACAAGGATGCCTGGTAGAGCGACAAGCGCTGGAATCCAACCCTCAATACCAATCAACTCGAGCACAATAACCGCAAGAAGTAAGGGCAATGCAAATGCGGCCCCAAGAAGTCTCAATTGGTCTGGACGGAGGCGATTTGATGTGGTTGTGACGTAGTTCGGCTGGGAGCCGCAGACCTCTTCAATGGCTTGATCACGTTTCGCAAGCAGCTCTTGGTCGCCACTTGTGACCATCTGCAAAAGGATGCGTCCGTCCTTTTCGATGTCTGCATCGAGGATACCGGGCTGCAGTCGAAACAATTTCTTGAGTTCACGAAGCGTTGTGTTGTTGCGTTTCGCTACAGATGCAGCTTTGATTCCTTTGAGATGGTGATGTTCTGTATCAGGCGCGTGCCCCAAGGAGCGCAAGACGTTTGAAACTTCAGAAAGAGAACCTTTTTCCAAATCGATTGAGAGTTTCACTTCCCCATTGGTTGCCGAAACAACCGGAGTTGAAACCTGAGGCATAAAATTCAACGCTCTCACCGCCTTGCTTGCACAGTCGGGACAATCCATGCCGATTAAGGGCCACTCAACGGTGTAATCACCGGTCGCTTGCATGACGATTTCCCCATCAAGGACTTCCACGTCCACGGTCGAAGAATCGACTTCAACAGAAGGTGTTGGCTTGACTGCTTTGGTGGAGGTTTGAGTTACCTCATCTTCAAGGGAAAAGAAAACCTCGTCGTTACTCTCCCCCATGTCTTTTAGGTCGTGTTCCTGTTTGATTAAGGCTATCATAACACGTCCACAAGCAACGTGAGAATCTTCTTGAGACATGAGCACTTGGTCAACCCATGCAGTGGCTTCCTTCGGGATGGTGTCCTCGTGTTGTTGCATTCGATATCGACGGCACCTTGACCGATGAACAGAAACTTCTCGACATGGATGCTGTAGACGCACTACGACGACTCGAAAAAGCTGGCATACCTGTTATCCTCGCAACTGGAAACGTTAGAGCAATCACCTATGGGCTGTGGCGATTTATTGGTTTGAGTGGTCCAATGTGTTGCGAAAACGGTGGTGTTTTGTGGCATCCTGACTGGGATGAGCCTCATGTCCGTGCCTCTGGAAAGGATGCGAAAAAGGCAGCACAATGGCTTGAATCACAACACCCTGAAATCGATTCGAAAGGCATTCAAACCAATGCATGGAGAGAAAGTGAATGGTGTCTGTTCGCTGATGAGGATCTTGAATTGGTAACTGCTTCCATCAACGAAAGCGAGTGGTCCAAACTTGATGTGGTTCGAACTGGGTTCGCAATCCATCTCATGGAACCGCACCTTTCCAAAGGCAGTGGTCTTGAACTGATTTTGCAACGAATGGGTCTTGAGCCCTCCGACCTCTTGTCCGTTGGTGATGCGCCCAACGATTTGACCATGTTTGCGATGTCCGGGTGGTCGGTTGCTGTTGGAACACCGTTTACAGACGTTCAAGCAGCTGCTGATGTTGTATCACCACATCCAAACAGTGCGACGATTGCGCCACTCGTGGACGCAATATTGACCGCCCATGCTGCTCAAGAACTATGACTTGCTTTGAATTGGTTCAGTCATGGTCACCTACGTGGTCGATTCCAACTGCTTTATCCACATGGGTGGAATGGCTTCAACAACCATTCTCAAAGATCTCAAATCTGCCTTAGGAACGATGCACGTTACAAAAGGCGTTCATGGTGAGATTCAGAACGTTCGCTATCAACGTTGGAAACAGAAACCAAACTTGTTGAACCACATTCGTCCCTTACTCACGACGCATGAAATATCCGACGAACAGATACGGGGATTGGGTAGCAAAATCGGCGAGCGAGCATCCCCTCAAGATGTGGATTTATCCTTGATGGTCTTGGCACACGACTTGTTACGTGATGGGCATCATGTTGTTCTGGTCACAGACGATTTCAAGATGGCAAAAGCCACTGAAACGCATCAACTGGCGAGTGAAGTCTGCCCCCCATCAACGTTTTTTGAACGTTTATCAACCAAAGCCAAAGGAAAACACGCAAGCGAGTTGCGACGTCTTGGACGAAGAATTCGAGCAGCTGAAATGCAATATGCCATCAGCCGCAGAAACGAATACGATGTTCAAGCAAAAATTACTTGGATGGTTGATTCCCTTCTCGCAAGCACTTCAGCCAAACCTGCAAAGACCAAGGTTCAGACCAACGATGCATCGAAAATTGATTTGTTGCACGAATTGCATCGCCTGATGAACGGCGAAGAAATCAAGACCAGCATTCGGAAAAAGCTCACACCGTTGCGTGAAAGTTGTCAAACCATGATGCAACTGGAACAGCATGTTGCTCAGTTGAAACAAAAATTATCCAAGGAATCTCTCGATGAGATTATCCTTGAAACCCAAACCATTATTGCAAATTGTCTGGAAAATGCTGGCATCGATCTGGCACCTCTTGAACGGGAGTTGGTTGACGTTGCACACCGTTTCCACGCTCGAATCCTGGTGCGGGCAGAGATGGCACTTGCCATTATGAAACGAATGAAGGGCGATGCTGCAGGTTCGCATCTTCATCTGTCAACCGCTTTGTTTCAAGCAACTCACGTTGATGAGGATCTCATCGAGGCGCGTATCCTTGCTCGACTTGCAGTTCTCGCACTTTCGACAAACAAACATGAGAAAGCGATTCGATTGTCGACCTCCTCACTTGGATTGGGCACCTTGAGTTTACCAATGAAACTCAAGCAACACATCGTTCAAGCGATGGCTCAATTCTTGGCAGAACAATCCTCCGACCAAGCGATACAGCAGGCTCAAAACATGGTTCATGATGACCTTTCGATGGCATCTCAAGCCCTTACAGAACTGGGAGAATCGTTTCTTGCATTGAATCGTCCCGATTTCGCCATTGAATTGTTTGACGAAGCACTTGAATGTGTCTCATCCGAGCAGAAAATGAGCGAAGAACTTGGTGAACTGATTCTCCTCGCTCATCGAGCGATTGAAAACGATGATGAAATCGAAATCGAGGGATTGCGTCAGGTATTGGACCAGATTCACCAGCAAACGATGGAACAGGAAAAACAGGTCGAAGAAGTGGTTGAGCAAATCAGTAAACGACAAGAGGACTCGACCGATTTGGTGTTCTCTACCGAATGGCAAGATTCAAGCGTCGTGCTCAATGATGAGCGCCCGTTGTACATCTCCAACGTGGTTGGCGATTCTACTGAAGAACAACTTGTCCTTGCTCAGCATCCGTCACTGGGCAGCGTTGGTATTTGGTTGCCTGCGAAGGCAGATGCGCCTCAACCCGGAGCGAAGATTACCTTGACAAACGGGCGGGTTAAACTCGCCGAACCGCCACAAGATGTTGCAGATTCGTACGCCATTCGGGCGCTCATTGCTATCGAATTCCCTGAAAGTCTGGTGTTTCAATCGCTGACCAATGATGCGCAAGAGGAACTTCAAGATATGTAGAAAAGTGGTGCCGGGGGCAGGATTCGAACCTGCGAAGCATTACGCAGAGGATCTTGAGTCCACCCCCTTTGACCGCTCGGGAACCCCGGCACGTGTTCTTCCTCGATGGTCTTCTTCTTGACTATTCCTCTTGCTCAGCATCTTCCAAACCCTCAGGTCGTGGAGGAGGGAAATCCTCTGATTCTGAGAACTCGTATTCGTCATACAGCGACTTTATCCGCTGCCTGCGCATCAAAACGGATGCAAGGACCGCTCCAGCAGCCAAGAGCACGATCAACACATTCAGACCCAACTCAGACTTGGACGACTTCGCCTCCAAATCCCCTTGCGTAACGTCAGCAAGTGGAACCGGAATAAGGAACGGGTCGTCATCGAGTTGAATCATCATACCAAGGCGTCCTTCTTTCCAAGCTTCGACCGACCATGTCGTTACTGCTGCCTGATTGGCCTCGAGGGAAAAATTCGCCTCTCCCAGCACCAAACCATCGGCATCGAGCAAAGACACAGTGGTCGATCCGTTGAGATATCCAATGTTCTGGAGCGTCAGTTCAACCGTTATGGTTTCCCCAAGAACAGGCCGGTAAGGTGTTGCTTCAATTGAAATTGGTGTTGGCTCGTACGCCATCCAGACGATGTACACATCCAATGGCATCAATTCTGTGGCTTGTCCAGACAGTAGATTTCCTGCACGATCGGTATGAGAGAACCACACGCTCAATCGATCGCTCTTTTCGAACTCAACGCCTTGCGACTCGATATCAAGGACGGCTTGGAACGATGAGGCACTTCCAGAACTTCCCGAGTAATTCATCGGTATCGAGGCAGAGGAAACGCTGACGACAACACCGCCTCGGACAAAACACCAATGCAAGCGGGCACCTTCGGCTGAGACCCCAAAGTCGTCGTAAACAGTGACCTGAACCGGTATGCTGTTGATTTCCAAGGAGTCCAAGTTCTGGAGGATTCCCGGTTCAAGAGAAACCGTCGGTGACTGTGAATCAAGAACAAGATCGATTCGCAGCGATTCTTGAACATTGAAAACCGAACCAGTCATCTCGACGGTCAATTCGCCTTGACCTTGTGGAAGCGTCGTTTGGTTGACGACGAATCGGTGACGGCTCAGTCCCTGACTGTCAATGAACTCTTGTGCAACAAGATGTCGAATTCCGAGCGAGGACATGTTGTAATGCATCCGGCTGTCGAACGGGAGGTTCGATGCATTCTTGTTCGTTCCTTGGTGAACAACGACGACATCGATATCAGCGAAATCGTTGACGTGAAGCGACAACAAGCCGTTTTCAAGGGTTCCGAACGGAGCGACCCTATCGTAAATCGAATCGACTTTCAATTCCAATCGCGTGTGTGTGGACCAATTTGCTGCAGTCAAGTAATTGCCACCGATTCCAACATCTTGACCCTCATCGTACACTTCAATCGAAGGTGTAAAGGCGCCATCGCTCCAAAGGTGCATTGCATCCCAACGCAATTCAAAGGCAACATCAACACTCCATCGCATCGTGAGATCGTCTTTGATTGTGGTGATGCTCGGTGGAACAGCAAAACAGGTAACGTCTGCAGTGGTTTGGTTGAATCGTGGTGCGAACTGTATCCAACAATCTTCGTGCAGAGAATTCATCAGACCAATGTTGATGCTGTCAAGACTTTGAATTCCGTTGCCATCGATCAAATCAAATTGGAATCGGTGTTGTTGGCCTGGGAACAGGTATCCATTGATGGAATCCAGTCCGACGGTGTTCGCATCCAGAAGCGTTGCTTGACGCGGTTCGACAAATATCGTTGCCGCATCGTTGCCTTCACCGTATGTTCCCCCCGACTGCAGCGGATTGCCAGCCAAATCAAAACCAGAGACAACAACGCTGAGTTTCCCTTGGGTCGAACCTGGAGACAGAATTGCATCCACATCGAGCAACGGAAGGTCGACCTCTGCTTCAAGCGCACCGCGATTAACGTTGGCGGTCATCGACTGGTATTCGTTTTGCTCCATAATCCCGTTTCCGTTGACATCGTCACGATGTTCGGACCAAGTGTAGATCGTGAGCGGCGTTTCCAGTCCTTCCGCATCTTCGACGTACAATCGCAACGGTACATCTCGATCTGGGAGCCAAACATGATTGTCTGCAGGTTGCAAGCCACTTGGGTCGAGAATTTCAAGTCCGACTACATCCGGTGGTTTCTTGTCGTACATCATTTCAAAGAACGTCGATTGTGCTGTTTGATCGAGCGATGTTGTCAAGGTAAGACCAGATGGTCCACATCGCGAAAGAAGAATTCGTGCTTCCAATCGCGTATCACTCGGCAACTCCTCTGCATCAGGAATGGTCAACGGAATGGCAAATCGGCCTTGGCTATCAACGGTCGACGCATTGGAAATGGACCATACTATCGCATCTCCGCTCCATGCATCTGGACCATTGGGGTTCAAGGGCGGTACGGCATGAAGTTCAACGGTCACCTCAGCATCGTCTTGACCAACCCAAGCATCAGCCACGCCTTGGTACCGAACCTGTCCTTGAACGGTGAGCGTCGTTCCTGGGTTGACATGCAACGGCCACAATGGATTGGTCCAGTCGTGCAGCGGTCGTCCGCGTTGGTCGTACGCAACGACATTGAAGGCTTCCAAATCATTCTCAACATCGTTGTAGGGCGTGTTGTCCGAGTAGACCAGTGGTCCTGTTTCCAGACCGTTTTCATCAATGGATGAGATGAACCAGTGCAAGTCGTCAATATCGTCGTTTAGCCATGAACTCTTGAACACCCATGTGACTGTGCATTCACTTTGGGCACATGTTGCGTTGGACGTTGGTTGGAGTGTTGCGTAACCTGCACCTGCCGTTTGAATGAACCGAGGTGTGGAATCCAAGCGATCGACCTCAACGCTGATGCGTATTGATGCTGTATTCTCACTTGAACCAATGGCGAGTGTGATACGTTCCAGAGCAGGTGCTTCCATCGTTGGATTCGTCGGTATCACGCGTTGGTGGTTGGTTGTAATGCTGCGATATGTGTTCGGTAACCAGCGAGAACGCGGTGCATCGATGACCGTATCGACGAGTTCAGGTTGACTTTCGACTTCAAGGTCAACGCGAACGCTTCCACGCTCTGTTTGAATACGGAATGGAAGATCGAGCATTGCCCTGTCATCTCCCGCATACGACGCATTCAACGCTTGGTTGAGAAGAGATTGGTCAAGCCCAAACTTGAGGTCCGCTCGCTTTGGTAGGGCATAGACATTGTATGCTGCAAGCTCGGTTGGATGCGATGTAGAAAGGTTGTAGATAGCATATCCCCACACCCATTCGTTCGACATATCGGTTGAGATGAGTTCAAACGATGGACAGGTGTTTTCGATTGTGATGTATCTGGTGGAATTCGCAGGGATGGTTGAAAGTGTACCCGATCCAAGATACACCTCCGTTTGTTGGGAACCTGATTGTGCTCGGAGAACGAATGAACCCTCGAACAGAGGACAGACGTTTGGAATGCCAAACTCAGTCATCGGTAATACGATGAAATGACGGAATTGATAATTTGTTGAACCGGAGGTATTGACGTACAATTGTCCGTCTAGGGTTGCATCGATGATGTCCGTTCCGTTGACGAGGGAATCAAACATTCGCTGAACACCAAAATTCGGATCTTTGCCGGTTGGTGGCCAATCGATGGCGACAAGTTCGTTTTGTCCGATGGTGATTTGTGGTCCTTCTGGAGGCGCGAGGCAGCGCGGTTCAAGGACAAGAGCTCTGAATGATTGACCCGAGTTCATCGTAATGGACCAAGGAGCGTACAATTCCTTCTCTGTGTTGACGTTGTATTGATCGATCTTAACAGGAAGAGCACCTTGGAAATACTGGCTTGAACTCTGGGTAAATGAGAACGAGTACAACGACACGTTTCCTCCGAATTGATACGATGTAACTGCATCATAAACGCAACCCGGTCTGTGGATGAATTCTATTGCCGTCCCAGTCGTAGCTTGCAAGTATCCGTCTTGCGTCACTTCAAAATCACTCATATCACTGTTGTACTTCTGATGGTACTTTCCAAAACTCTGCACAACGCCAAGTCCCAATCGTTCAACGGTTGGTGTCAGGTACGAATTGTTCGAAGCCAGATGAACCACGATTTGAACCGAAGGGTGCTCAATCGGATTCAGATCAACAGAGAATGGCATGATGCGCTGGTCGTATTCTGGTATGATGTCGCCATTGGTATCCATCAGACTGAACCGAAGCGTCGTATTGGCAGGTTCATGGGCAAGACCGTCGAGATGGCCATAACCAAACACCGGATGTGGTGTGATGCTCGGCGAAATCCAATCACCCGCCAATTCGAAAATTGCCACATCGATACCGGCGTCATCAACATACCAACCATCGCGTTCAACAAACTGATCGGAGAAGAACGAGAAACGGAGTCGGACAGACTGACCTGAAAGATTGGAGATATCGGCTGTTTTCAACTCGAAGGGGCGGGGTGCACCGCTTCCACACCCACCCATGACCTGTGAGCCGTCGAGCAACCCCTCACCGTAAAACGGTGAATTGGTGTTCACGGTCGAAATACGATCGTGGAAGCCTCCAGGATCGGCTGGAAGATACCACCAGTTGAGTCCACCATCTGTGGAAAGCGAAACGGCTCCACCGTCCCATGCTGCTTCGGTACAAATCCATTGACGGAAGGACAACTGAGCGGTAACGTTGTCCGGGATAATGTATTCAGGTGAGATGAGATGAGCGAAGGAATTTGCACTGTATTGCCCATTGAGTTGAATCCCCACTCCATTTTGTCCAGAATGCCATTGTGATGGACCGAGGGTGGTGTTTCCAAGCATTCCATGCGACCATCCAACCCCTCGGAAGTTTTCGATGGACCAACCTTCTGGCATCATGTGAGGATCTTCGAACGAGTCCACATCCGTCACTGGACCGTTAACACCCATGGACGAAACCCATTGCCACTGATTCGGGGCGCTGACATTGTCCAACCAACCTTCTGTCGATCCGTTTTGGTAGGTTGGTTGCGTTGTGAAATTGCTGAGAACACGGATGACGTGATTGGCTGTGTTGGCTCCTGAATGCAATTGTACATCGTCGATCATGATGCCTTCCCAACCGTTGGCAGGTGCGCCGCCGCCGTGATTGACAATGGCGTCAGTTTGAACATTGAACTTCAGCAATGCGCTGGAAGCATTGGCGTGTGACGATGCTGTGGCAGGAACAGGATAGAACATTGGCAGCCAACCAAACGATTCATCGTTGTAAATGACGCCTTGGTGAACCACTCCATATCCTGGTAATCCAGGAAGAGGTGTAAGCAGAACCCAAGTGACACCCTGATCCATGGAATACCAGATGGTCATACCATCATTGGTTCCGCCTTCAATGTCCCAATTGGAACGAACTTCAAGTTCGATTGGATTGGCAAGTCCCGAGAAATCGATTGGCATGACAAGGGTCCCGTCGGCATTTGGAGCGTAATCACCGGTCAGGTTTCCATGAAGCCAAGCTCCGGGCATGTCGCCTTGATTGTACCACGTGACGTTGTCAATGAACCAACCATCGCGTTGATTGCTCGATGCTCCAACGGCGATGCAAAGGCGGAATCGCATGGTTTCGCTGTTGGCAACGTTTGCCAATTGGTCCAATTCAAAACGGGAGGTGCGCCATTGCTCGTCATCTCCTGACCATAGTGATGTCAGAGGCTGGACCATGCTGTGGTGATTTGCAGTTACCGAATCCGAATATCCACCGCTCGGAACAAGTTGTTGCCAAGAGGATTGGTTGTCAAGTGTGTACTCTACCCATGCAGCGTCATCGCTTGCCAACGAGCGCCAATGATCGAACGTCAACGACATGTTACTGATGAACTCAGGAGTTTGATAGTGTGGTGAAACAATGCATCCTGAAGCGTTCTCAACGGTTGTCCGGTACGCAAGTGAATGGTTTCCATCTCTCGGACTTGGTCCGGTCAGGAGTGCGGAGAGATTCTCGACACCCCACACTTCTCCGTCTTGGCCTACGGTGAGCCAACCGGTTGGAACCATCTTGGTTGCTTCAAAATCAGTAAGTGTACCTACTGATGAGTCTGTTGCGAGTGAGAGTTGCCCGCCATGAGCCAGAGATGATGTGAGATTGTGTGTACCGTTGGCCCATGCGTTGGAAAGACCTGCTCCGAAGTAAGTTCCATTTTCTTCGACAATTTCCCAAACCGGATCGATGGATAGGAAACCGGACGTAATGCTGTGATTGGCCGGAACTTGGATCGATGAAATGTTGGCATCAACAGTGGTTTCGTTGGTTCCGGGTTGGAACGTAACGGGCCCATAGGTCACCGTTCGTGACTGAACATAGGTTGAAGGCCCAACGAGAATAAGCAACAGCACAAGGAAGACCGCAGAAACGTGCTTCTTGGGCTGATTCACTTATCTCACCTCGCTCCGCGAGGTGAGCCATTTGGTATGAAGCCTCGTCTGAGTTGATTAACTCTGGACAAGAGAGTTCAAAGACCCAAACTGCGAGGCCTAAATGATGTCGAACGACAACCTGCTTACGCCTGAACAGGCCCGTGAGATTCAGGAACAGTTGTTCGCAACCTATCGGCATCAAACGAACCGCCACGTACCTGTTCATCTTCCGCGCCAGGACTTCTGGGAAATGGTCAAGCGGTTGCTGACCACATTGGACCTTGAAATACACAACATGATTCGAAAACATGGCGCTGATCTGCGCGTTCAAAACGAACAAAAGCGACAGGCAAACGTTCGACACGTTGCTTCTGAGTTGGCGCGTCGCCGCATGGTGGCGATGATGCAGCATGCCGCTTCACAATCCTTGAGAATGGCCACCAGCGTTAGCGATACAGCCACTCCGCTTCCTCCGATGGATTGGCAGCGTTCCGATGTGGCAGAGAGAGCACTTTACAATGCGATTGAAGAGGAAATGGATCGCTTCAAGATGACCATTGGATGGAGAGAAATGCAGGATGGTCTGCGAGGAGAAATGGAGTACGTTGAGTCCACGCACAAACCAGGGACCATGCAATTGGATGATTTTACCGAGGAGGCGTTAACCGATCAAGCCCCTCCGTCGTTGGTGTTTGAGGATGAGAAACCAGAACCAATGGACGCCTTTGATGATGAGGAAGATCGAATTGCTGCCATGGAATGGGATGCGTATGAAGCGACACCGGACCCTTCTTTGCACCCACCGGAAGAAAAGCCAGAACCCATGCCTGAAGAACCAGCTCAAGGCAGTGATGGACGGCATGGAGCTGCAATGGAATTAGCACCTTCAAGCAAATCCACCATCAGTGATGATTGGATGAGTGAAGAAGAGACCGTTGAAGAAACAACGGCAAAAATACGCATTCGAATCCTCAAATCGTTTGATGAACCCATAGCAACTGCAGACGGATCGGAATTGATGCTTCAGATTGGAGACGTTCACAATTTGGACGAAACAATGGCAAATTGGCTTATCGAGTCGGGTACAGCAGAAGCTGCGCCGTTGTGAATCAAAACGCAGTCAATCTGGTTAGGATGTCTTGCTCAGTCTTCAAACGACCGTACGCATTGAGAGTTCAATGGTTACAGAATCGGGGATGTCGATCTTGGCAACAAGACGGAGTGCACTCTCGTCTTTACCGGAGTTGATGTGCATCTCTAGGAGTCGCTTGTGAACGCGAAGTTCCCAATGATCGTAGGTTTCGCTTCCCTCACCGTCCGGTGCACGTCGTACTGGGACAACCAGACGGCGTGTTGGAAGTGGAATTGGACCTCGCAACTTGGTTTCGCTCTGAACGCAAATGTTTCGAATTTGACTTGCAACTCGGTCAATATCGGAGTGATTGTTTCCAGTCAATTTGATGACGGTGACGGCTGCCATAATCTACTCCTCCGGTTCCAAATCGATGAGTGATTTCACTCACTTCTTTTCGATCTTGAGACAAACACCAGCTGCGACGGTCTTACCCATGTCACGGATAGCGAATCGGGACAACTCAGGGAAGGTGTCCATTTGTTCGATTGCCATTGGCTTGGTTGGCTGGAATCGAATCAAACAAGCATCGCCGTTCTTGAGGAACGATGGGTTTGCTTCCTTACCGGCCTTGTTGGTCTTCTCAAGAAGTTCTTGGAAACGGATTGCGACTTGTGCAGTGTGTGCGTGGAACACTGGAGTGTATCCTACGGAAACGGCCTTTGGAATGTCCATGAGTTGGATTTGACCGACGAAGGTCTCATCGTGGCGGACGAAGGTTGGCTCGTTGTCGGAGTATCCAGCAACGTCACCACGGCGGATGTCGGTAGCTGCGAGACCACGAACGTTGAAACCAACGTTGTCGCCTGGCTCGGCCTTGTCAACAATTGTGTGGTGCATCTCAATCGACTTGACTTCAGCGGTCTTTTGCGATGGGTTGAACACGACACTCTTACCGGTGTTGAGCGTACCTGTCTCAATCTTGCCGACTGGAACGGTACCGATACCGGAGATCTTGTAGACGTCCTGAATTGGTAGTCGAAGTGGCTTGTCGATTGGCTTGTTTGGCATTGCTGCAGCATCGATAGCTTCGAACAACGTTGGACCGTTGTACCATGGTGTGTTGTCGCTCTTCACAAAGACGTTGTCGCCCTTCAAAGAGGAAGCTGGAATCATTGGAATGTTGTCCAGTTGGGAACCAAATCCTGCCATCTTGAGCAGTGCAGTGACTTGCTCTACAGCCTCGTTGTACTTGTCTTGGGACCAGTCAACACCAGAAATATCCATCTTGTTGACGTGGACGATGAGTTCCTTGACTCCAAGAACCTTAGCGAGGAAGGCGTGTTCCTTGGTTTGTGCGTTGACACCGTCGTTGGCAGCACAGAGAAGAACCGCAGTGTCTGCTTGCGAAGCACCAGTAATCATGTTCTTGACGAAATCACGGTGACCTGGAGCATCGATGATGGTCCAGTAGTACTTCGGTGTGAAGAATTCCTTGTGAGCAACGTCGATGGTAATTCCACGCTCTCGCTCTTCCTTCAGACCGTCCATGACATACGCAAGACCGAATCCGGCCTTACCTGCCTCAGCGGCGAGTTTTTCGTTCTTTTCGATAACGTGTTCTTCGATGTGACCTGAGTCGAGGAGAAGACGACCGACAGTGGTCGACTTTCCGTGATCGACGTGACCTACAAAGACGATGTTACGGTGTGGCTTGCTCTTATCTTCCCATTGCGATGACATACTAAATTACTCCTTAGCATCCCTGCGACAAACAACCCATATTTGAAAGAGTCGGTAAGAAAGGGTTCTGTTTTGACGCAGAAAAGTGCTTGAGTCTCGCGGTTTTACTTGTAAACCAATCGGATTACAATCGATTCGACCTGCAAATCGTTCCTCATATCATTTCGAAGTACAATTGACCATTCGCCATCGCCGTAGGTGCCCTTGCTCTCAGAGTCAGTGAACAAGTATGAGGAAAGCGTGAGATGGACACAGTCGTTATCTTCGGTGTTGCAATCTCCATCATCTCGCTCACTGAGCGCTGTGTTTGACGTATTTGCCGCCTCATCATCTTCTTCGTTGAACGCGTGGAGGTTCATCTCTGCACGACAGTTGTTCCTGTCTTGGCCTGGCGTAATATCTCGGCAATCACCGTCGATTTTTGGATACGTCAACTCACCAACGACTTTGCGAATTGTGTTCTTACTGTCTTGGTCATAGGTGACCAAAAGTTGAAAATCAAACTCAGACGATGGTTGTTCATTTGTGGATTCGTTCCCCCCCATCTCAAAGTCGAGCCAATATCCTGCGTATGAAACGTGTACTTTGATGTCGTCTGAGTTTGTCAATCCTTTTCCGTTTGTAACGGTCAATCCTACCTCGTATTCACCTGGTTTAACATCCTTCCATTCAACGGTCTCTCCTTCGAGATCGTTGTCGTTTGTTGGGTCCCCATCTCCATCTTCATCGTACTCAAGATTCAGATCCCAATGGTATTTCGAAACATAATCGTCCGGCGAACCAGAAGATGAGTCGCCCGCATCGAGTTCAATTTCAATTACGCCGTCTGCTTTCCGGTCGCTTTTGGATTTGTCCATATCACAGATCCATACGTGAATGTAGTTGCCTTCGTCAACATCTTCCCCTTCACAATCTTCCTCAGACGAGAACGATGTGATTTCTGCCACAGGAGGCATAGCAGTTGCATCGACTATGGTCAAGGTCTTGCTCGTTGATTGGCTCCTGGAGCCATCACTGACAATCAATTCCACAGTGTACTCTCCAGTGTTTGGATACACCCAGTCGGCGGTTCGGCCCGTTGCATCGATTGAGTTGTCACCATCAAAATCCCATTTGTAGGTCAAAGCAACACCCGATGGCAAAGAATCCCGGGCATCAAAATCGATGGTCTGATTGGCACGAATGTTGCTTGCGGGTGAATATGTGAACACGGCAACGAGTTCCTCAGAGGACTGATCATCGTCGCCACCAAAGCATCCAGCAAGGCCACTGATCATCATCAGCACAGCAAGGAAGGTTGCTTTTTTCATTGCGCCCATGGCTCTGCCTATCTGTCCGCTATTTAGAAGCCTTTTGCGAGTTGTTTGGCTAAAACGAGAACAATGTTGTCTGTCTGTTTCCATCGAACAATTCTTTCGCATTCCACCCAAACGCTTCGGTGATGCGTCCAAGGGCAGCTGCCAGTCGCTCAGCATAAAATCGTCCGTCGTATTGCGGTATACCGCCTTGGTCTTCCGCTTCAATCCACGGATGAACCTGCATGGGTCTCTGCGATGCATCCGTGACCACGTAGGAGATTTTCATGCCTGGCGTGAAGCCAAGACCTCGTTGAAGCAGAATCTTCGCAGCTCGAACCTGCGCCATGCTGTCAGGACGGGCATAATCTCTGGTGAAATCAACGGTTCCGTCGGATTGAACCCGCCCTTTGCACGATTTTGCAAGAATCAAACGGCGGGCATCGACCTCATGGTTGCGCAATGCAGCGACGCAGCCACGTGCGTGTTGGACAAGGGCGTCGCCTTCATCTGCAAGTGCATAGGTGAACGTCTTCTTCATCGATGTTGTCAAGAATTCGAACGAATCGGTGCGTTGCGTCTCATAACCGCGAATAAGCATCTCCTCAGAGGGCCAAACAACTTGCCCAACGTAGCGTTTTTTCGCACCGTGACTGAAGAATACGGAAAGGCCTTTTTCGTATTCGAGCACTGCGGAATCTCTGCTGTACTGCTTGGCAATGTCCAGACCGAAATCGATCATCGCCTGCTTTGCTGCCTCATAGGCTGCGATTGTTTCGTTGTCATCGTCCTCTTTCAGCACCGAAGGCGACCCTTCTGGGACGGGTGAACAAACGAAGATGGAATCCGTATCTGAATAGACCACGTGATGGCCTTCATCCTCCAGTTTCTGAATGATGGTTTTGATGTTCTGTCGTGCCCAAGCGGTGATTGACGAACCCAAATCCTTGTGAGTGAAACGATAAAATCCGGATGCAAACACGCCATAGAAGGAATTCATCATGATCTTCACAGCATACTGCATCGAATCGTGAAACTCTTCTTTTTCCATCTGCTCGTCTTTGCGTGCTTGCTTAATTTGCGCCTTGTGTTCATCGCGCTGATTCATCAAGTCTTCGAGCAACGACGGGACCAAACCCTTTCTGTGCTCTGTCGTCCAAAAGGCAGCTTCCGTTGGAGAAACGTGTGTTGCATCATCCTGTCCCGGTTGTTCAGGATGGGACGGATCGATACGCGTTGTGTAGCACACGTTGTTGCCGATCATGATGCTTGGGTACATGCTCTTGAAATCGAGAACTGCAATCCAAGGATGCAAACCGGCTTCAACATCGTGAACGTAACCTCCCGTAATTTGCCCTTCTTTGGCCTCTGCACTTCCCGTTAACGGTACTGCAACGTTCTCTCGGTCAGCCAGTCGAATCACAAGGCTGTCAAGCAGTTGCGATGTGCTGCCATTGGCGGCCGTTTCGAACGGAACTTTTGCAACCGAAGCAACCGCTTCCTTGCGTCGTATCGCTTGAATGGCGTGAAGAATGTCGAGTGGAAGTGCAGCGTCACGAACGCAATATTCCATCACCTCATCTGGACGATTGGCCCATTCCTCGTCCATGTTTGAAGCATCGATGTCGATTTTCTGCTTGTCATCGTCTTCCGGAAACAAGAGGCGGGCAATGAACGAAAGCGTTTCGCGTTGCGGACGCAACGCTTGACGTGCTTGCCACCAAGCATCGACGATGGCTCGACCGGCCAGATTCCAAGCCCGGTTGGATTGCCGGCGTGGGAGAACACCTGTTCGAGTGCGCTTGGTTTCGGTCTCCAAATGCGGTGTGCGACCCCATCCCAAGAGGTTGCTGCGAGCCTGCCATTGCTTTCGATTGGTGTGATGATCCATCCGTTCAACAAGGCGTGGGAAATCAAAATTATCGATGTTGTACCCAGTAATCAGGTCGGGATCTTCTTTGCGAACCATTTCGGTCATCTGTTCCATAATGAGGTCTTCAGCTCCTCGGTATTCGTACACGCGACGAGAACCATCGATCATGTCTTCAACCCAGACTGCGGCACAAAGAATCGAATTGTTGGCGATGCTGGTCTCCAAGTCGTAAGAGAGAACGCGCCATGGAACTTGAAACGGTTCGCTTGCTTTCACATTTGCAAGTTCAACCAGAACGGTTCTGTCGACTTCGTATCGACCCACTCCTCCGTGTTTGATGACCCTGAAATTCCTCTCCCCATCTTCATCATCATGTGCGCGCTCATCGAGGAGGAACCCCTCAACAGAGAGGTGCATACCAACATCGTTGTCCAAAAACAAGCGGTTGACAAAGGGTATATCTCCAGAATAAATCGTCCATCCCTGCTCTCTCAGTTCGTTTCGCAACGCGGGGACGTTGAACGGCTGGGTCGCTTCGACCGTCCAAACCGGCTTTTCGCCCAAATCGGTCCATTTCCAGACCGGCCCGTACACGTTCGTCACCGTCGACCGGTTGCGCAGAGCCGCAACGCGCCGTTCTTCTTGTTCGGTCACAGGTTGCTCTTTGCTGCGTTTCCCGACCGTAGCAATCTCAAACGTTGGACGCAAACCTGAGACAAGAACACATATGGATGCCCCGTCTTCGCACCGCCCAAACAATTCAATCGTGGTCCGTGGGTCGTTCTCACCTCCATGCGAGTGATAGCGTCCACTGACGACACCAAAGCGGCCCGACCATGCCTCCATGGCAATGCCTCGGGCTCAACCGTCTTGAAACCGAGCCTTTGGCCAGTTCAATCAAACGTTGAGTTTTCTTCGGAAGGAAACAGCAAACAGAAGGGCGAGAATGAGAAGCCATGCTTCGAATCCTGGCATGGATTCCTCCTCACTTTCATCATCTTCCACAGAACCGCTATCATCGACTTCAGGACAATCAGAGCCACTGATCACTTGATTGGTTTGTTCGATTGTAAAGGATTCCCAACCATTGCAAGTGCAGTTCTCATAACCATATCTACTCCTCTACAGAACATAACATAATCGCCGAATTTTCAAAAAAACGATGA
>CALBFP010000209.1 GCA_937894115.1 uncultured euryarchaeote | reverse complement strand
ATCGGACTATTCTAGGCGGAGTTGGTAATACTCAATTAGGCGGTTACGGATCGACGATTGTTGGAGGGCGTTTTTCAGTTGCTGAAATACGCACAAATGATGTCGACAGTGATTATAAGGTCGATTGTCTTGTGGGATCTGCGGGTAGAGCTTTTGTAGGCTCAACATCCTCAGGTGGTGGATTTTTGATTGATACAACCTTCGGTGAAGGCAGCGAGTAATGAACTCCTATCCCAGTGGATTGTCTTCTTGAGACGATAATTTTGGAATACCCTAAAAAAATTCGGGTGGGCTCAGCCCACCCGATGCGTATAGTGACAAATTGAAAAAGCGGATACTGCACCAACTGCGTTCAGTCGAGCAGAAGCATACTGAAAAGTAGTCCCTGCGAAAGGAGTAAATCACGTCTACACCTTACAAATGTGACCAGATTAGAATGATTGTACAATAGCCTAAAACAGTTATTTTGAATGATTCTAAATAAGGTCTCCGATGATTAATTTTTGTCTTTTATGACGTGATATAAACATGTAACACTCTTAATGACGTAGCTCATACTACTTGTGGTCCTTCGCAGTTATTTAGACTCATTATCATTAGTTGGAACAGGCCGTGGGGTAAAGAACTTGGATTGTGTCGCCTCTGTAGTACATCCATGATCAGCATCACCACTACCTGTACCAATTGTCTGCACTTGGGTGCTCAATTTCAATGCACGATACACGACACGAGGGTTGACTTCAACACAACTTGTGACAAGCATGAATTGGTTTCGAGATTTTCGGCTTCCTCTTCATGTTCGAATTGTTCAGCCGCGAATACATCCAGTTGCTCGCACCCGGAGCAAGCCGCTCGCGACTTGATGTGCATCGATTGGGCAGATTGATTGTGCCAAGTTTTCCTTCTTATTCGTAACGATGCTTCAGCCAGCTCCTGCCGTTCACAGGAATGGGAATTCAGACTTCTTTGTAGATGGTGGTTTTCGAATGGCCATCACGCTTAACGCTCTAGCGTTTCAAAAGTGAAGAGCCCAGCGTTTCCTTCATCATCGTAAAAATCCAGGAACCGAAGGAGGAACTCTCTACCATCATCCGTACGAATACAATAAATGAGATCTTGATTGATGCTGTATGCGCCTTCGGAAAGGCTGTAAGATTTCCAATCGTAACCGATTACATCCCAAGCGGTAAGCAAATCTTGTTCTGGCCATTCGGCCTCTTTCCAAAAGTCCCAAGTGCCCGATTCTACCTGCATGACACGAACTCCCTCGGCATGGCTGAGTACGCCGCTCACCAGATATTCAATTGCTGGCAGATCATCCCCTTGTGAAATCAATGTTGTGTATTGCGTAAAGTATAGATCCCATAAACCCGTGCTAGGTTCTATATCAACCGCTTGATTATTTAAGAGGCTGAAGTGAACATTGCTCACACCCAGATCTCTAAAGATTGTTGTAGTATCCCAATTATTTTCAATTTCTGAATCTGAGTCAGCCAATAAAATTGATGTTCGTAGGGTGACGTATTCTTCTGATTTCTCCAGGATTTGTATTCGGCGACTACCTAAACTTTCAATTGGATTGTATGGGTCTCGACCTAAATCGATGGCTGTGACTTGGTCGTTTTCAATGAGTTGTTCAAGCGTCCTGCCTTCCGGATGATTCACTGTCCAGTTGAAAGCATCTGCGTCATCTTCTGAAAATGCCGTTTCCGATTGGGTCAATACAAGCGGTGCACTGCGCATGTATCTGCTGCTATTCAGATCCATCCAAATGGAATCACCATCAAAATGAAATCTCAGGCACCATGCGTCCTTCGTATTGGAGTATTCCTGACCTAAATCCAAGTCAAAATGGACTTGACCTGAATAATCGCTTCCAATACTAACCGCTCTTATCACCGCACTACTGGGCTCTCGAGGTGGAATTGGCAACTCGTTCTCTATGCATCCTATTAGGGAAACACAACCTGCTAAGGCGACAAGCAAAATTTGTTTCTGATTCATTTGCTTAAGAACCTTTTGCTTTCAATTTGTGCGTGAGCGTAAAAGACAAGCTTCTGCCCCACGCGAGCCAGGTCGTCCCCGAGGAATGCGCGCCCCCATTCTCCAATGCTTGGGCTGTTGTAATATCAAAAATATTATTGATTCCAAACTGCATCGTCCAAGAAGCCTTCTGCCATCTGACTTGAGCGTCGAGCATGGAGTAGGGCTCGGTTTTTTGAATCACAATTTGGTCTTGGTCGTCAATTACGTTTCTTGGCTGCGAGCCGTTGTGCTTCGCATTAAGGTTGAACGAGAGCGGTTCGGCGATTTGGAATTG
>CALBFP010000208.1 GCA_937894115.1 uncultured euryarchaeote | reverse complement strand
TGAATGAAAGCATCGACATTGCAGTCCACTCAAGCAAAGACGTTCCAGTTGAAGTCAGCAAGCAAATTCGAAATCTGGCCTACATGAAGCGTGGTGTTACATCCGATTTCTTCCTCTTCAAACGAAAGAACGACGATCCCGATTTGTTCGATGTACTCGACGGTAACGATGTGAGCGGTCTTGATGACGTGCTCCAGCGAATCCCTTCTGGGATGACGTTTGGAACAGTATCTGGAAGGCGGCAATCCATCGTCCTAAGCAAGCGACCCGACCTTATTCCCCTCTCGGTCCGTGGACATGTTGAAACGCGATTAAAGCGGCTGGTTAAGAGTAGAGTCGATGCTTTGGTCCTCGCAGAAACAGGCATACAACGGCTTCGAACAACTGGAGTTCTTGACACAATCCAATCCGAACTCACGGCGTTCAGAATCGATTCAACCGATTTGCCTACAGCACCAGGACAAGGAGCTGTTTGCATCCACTGCAAAGAAGAACGATACGAGGAATTCCAAACACTTCGCAAATTATTGAATCATGAAACGACAGAAACTGCAATCCAACAAGAACGTTCAATCCTGCATCAGGTTGGAGGCGGGTGTCTCTACCCTGCTGGAATAGAAGTTCGGGGAAAAAGGTTGAGCGTTCGCGTCTCACCAAGGGATTGGAAGACAACGTTTTGCGAGGGCCGTCCGTACGAGATTTTTAGTTACGATGGACCTCTTGAAGCATTTGAACTAAAGCTACCCCCCGATACC
Source organism: uncultured euryarchaeote (assembly GCA_937894115.1). Lineage (GTDB taxonomy): Archaea > Thermoplasmatota > Poseidoniia > Poseidoniales > Poseidoniaceae > MGIIa-L2. The sequence continues at coordinate 7,724 of CALBFP010000208.1, read as the reverse complement.
AAACGACCGGTAATGCAGCCTGGAAGTTCAAATCCAAAATTCATCTCTACCCTAAATTCGGATCGAATTTCGCTTGTTTTGGCCAACAACGATATCGAGATGACCAACGTCTCTGTGATTGAATTGGAACCGAATCTTGAGGCATGGCCCAAGGATTTTTTGCAGCAATACACTTCAAAACGAGAGTGGCCGTATTTGGTTCTTACATCGCCATTTGCAGCAAAGTGTGCGCTTCGTGCAGCAGCAACAAACCCAGACATTGCGAGAATTCAATGGCTTGCTATTGGTGAAGGAACCGCTCGCGCATGTTTCCGAGGTGGCGTTACTGTTGCAATTTGTGCGAAGGCAAGAAATTCAGAGGAACTGTTCAAGTTCATCTCCACAAACGTTAGTATTGGAACGAAACTCCTCATCCCTCGTTCCAGTGTTGCCCCAACAACATTAGTCGATCAATTGCTGTCGTTCGGTTTCTCTGTCCAAAACTGGATTGGTTACGAAAACAAAGCAAAGGTTGTCGAACAAACTCCGATGATGCCTGATGATGTTTTGTTGCTTTCATCCTCCTCATCAGCAATATCTTGGGCTAAGAACAACCTAATGGCTCCAAATGAGATTATTTGTATGGGAAGCAACACCCGAGACACAATCCTCTCACTCGACCACTTCCGAGGATGCAACGTTTCAGTCCTCAAAGGCCCAACAACAGAATATCTCATAGAATGGTGGAATAAAAACAGGAGGGAATGATATGAAAACACGACCTCGAATCAACCGCTGGACCGAAGCGAGGAGAAACCTTCTGTTTGGTGACTTTTCTCTCCAATCCCTTGTCCAACCGCACTTTGTCGTCAATGGATCTGGTATCGACAATCCCATCGAGGGTATGGATGGAATTCATCAGCAATCTGTCGATATTCTAATCCAAACAATTCGGGATGATTACAACTACGGGATACGTTCTGTCATGCTGTTTGGCATTGTCAACTCAGAGGATAAAGACGAACAGGCCACCAAAGCCTCAGACGCAAGTTCACACATGCATGAGGCCATTCGCAAACTTAAATCGGAATTTGGCGAGTCCATCGTTGTCATGACAGATGTTTGTCTGTGCACCGCCACAAATCACGGTCATTGTGGTTTGGTTGAACACGGTCACATCGTCAACGACGCATCTGTGGAGAGGTTGTGTGAAATTGCCGTATCCCATGCTGAGGCAGGCGCAGACTATGTTTGCGCTTCGGATATGATGGATGGGCGCGTATCAGCCATCCGAAGCGCACTTGAAGCAGAACACCATTCATCCACGGGTGTTCTTTCGTATTCTGTAAAGTATGCCTCCGCATTCTATGGACCGTTTCGTCATGCTGCTGATTCAAGTCCAGAATTTGGTGATCGTTCAACACATCAGATGAACATCAACTCAGGCTATGGTGAAGCAACCCTCGAAGCAATGCTCGATGAGGAAGAGGGTGCAGACATCATCATGGTCAAACCAGGACTGCCCTACTTGGATGTCCTGCGAAGAGTTGCTGATTCCGTTCATCGGCCAATCGCTGTTTACAACGTGAGTGGTGAATACTCCATGGTCATGAATGTTGCAAGGGAACTGGAGATGCGAAAACAAATGGTTTGTGAAATAATGACATCATTCAAGAGAGCGGGGGCACAGGTTGTCATAACCTACCATGCCCGAGAGATAGCGAAGCATGCTTGGATGAAATGAGATGATGCCATGGATCGAACAAAATCGGACAACATGCACAACGTTGCTGTTGAGCACCTCGTCGGAGGAGTGAACTCCCCTGTTCGCGCTTTCAAATCGGTTCATGGCAATCCGATTTATTTTGAAAAAGCTTCAGGAGCACATGTAACCGATATCGATGGTAACGTACTCGTCGATTTTGTTCAATCCTGGGGTCCACTCATCCACGGCCACTCCCACCCCGAAATCATACAAGCAGTTCATGAAAAGATGCTCAATGGAACGTCGTTTGGAGCACCACATCTCGGAGAAATCGAGTTGGCAAAAAAAGTCAAACAACGCTTCTCTCATATGGACAAAGTCCGTTTTGTCTCGTCCGGTACTGAAGCGGTGATGAGCGCAGTTCGCCTTGCTCGAGGTTACACAAACCGAGATCTGTTGGTCAAATTCGAAGGATGCTACCACGGCCACGTCGATTCGCTTATGGTTTCCTCTGGAAGTGGACTTGCAACCTTCGGAATTGCGAGCAGCCCCGGCATTCCAAACGACACGGTCGCAACCACGCTCATTTGCCCGCTTGATGATATCGAAGCAGTGGAATTTTTGTTCAACGAACACGGTCAGGAAATTGCGGCCGTCATTATCGAACCTCTCCCCGCCAACAACGGTCTGCTCGTACAGCGCAACGATTTTCTCAAACAGCTCCGAACTCTGTGCGACAACCACGGATCGCTGTTGATTTTTGACGAGGTGATCAGCGGTTTCCGATTCAAGCATGGTAGTTATTCCGATATTTGCGGCGTTCAGCCAGACATTACCGCTTTGGGTAAAGTGATCGGTGGAGGATTGCCTGTTGGAGCCTACGGAGCACGTGACGAAATCATGGCGAAACTCTCTCCACTCGGCCCTGTTTACCAAGCAGGAACCCTCTCAGGGAACCCGCTTGCGATGGCTGCTGGGGCAAAAACGCTGGATTTGCTCGATGATGATGCCTACGATTACCTTGAGAATTTAGGTGCGTTGATGGAACAACGTGTCGATGCTGTTTTGCAAAAACACGGTTATCCTATGCGTCTTGTTCGAATGGAAAGTCTGTTTTGGTTTTCACCAGGTAAGGAATCGCCTGCGGTTCGTGCAGACCAGATTCCAAGCAATGCTGGCCAACTTTATGCAGACGTTCATCGAGCGTTGCTCGACCGGGGCTACATGCTTGCACCATCGGCCTACGAAATAGGATTTCTTTCCACGTCGCACAACGAGTCGCACATTCTGGGATTCGTTCAAGCCCTCGACGATTCCCTCTCAGTACTGGATTGGTCATGATGAACGGAAAGCAACGTATTGTCTCTGCATTGAAGCGGGAACCTGTCGATCGCACTCCGGTATGGTTCATGCGTCAGGCAGGTCGGCATCTACCTGAATATCGGGCACTTGCTGCAGAACATTCATTTTGGGAACGATGCAAGGACATTGACTTATGCACAACCATTACAATGCAGCCAATTCATCGCTACAAGTCAATCGATGCAGCGATTATCTTCAGTGACATCCTTACGCCTCTACCTGCACTTGGTTATGATGTTGAGTATGGGGGGGGCATACGCATCGATCCGTTCGCCTTTGATGATGTCGATGATTGGACGACGTTCTCAGCACGAAAACATGCCCCATGGGCTGCAGACGGTTTGCGAGCCATCGGCGAAGACCATCAAGACATTGCTCGATTGGGCTTTGTAGGATGCCCATGGACCACAAGCATGTATCTCATGGCTGGTGGAACCGGTGACAAAGAATTTCAGCAAACTCGGGCAACGGTCTACTCCAATCAAGAACAATCGATGCGCGTTCTGTTTACCGTTGCCGAAGCAATTGGTGATCTGTTAGCAGATCAAGTCAATCATGGAGGTGCTGATGCGGTCCAAATGTTCGATACGTGGGCAGGCTTGTTGAACGATAGCGATTACCGTAGGTTTGCAAAACCTGCAACCGAACGAGCGATTGAAGTGTTTCGGAACAAAGCAAATCGTCGGGTTCCACTCATCCATTATGCAAAGGGAAGTTCGCATCTCCATGAGGAGATAAGAAGTCTCGATATCGATGCAATCTCACTGGATTGGAGAGACGATATGAGGACAAATCGGACGTTGTATGGAGATGCATTCGCATTCCAAGGCAACCTCGACCCATCGAGAATGCACGGTTCACCGCAAGCAGCCCAAGCAGCGGCACAACGCGTTCTGAACGATGCAGGCGATCAGCCAGGCCATATTTTCAATCTCGGTCACGGATTTGCACCAGGAGCTCAAATCGATTGTGTTGAAGCAGTATTGCGAACGGTTACTGGTGAATAACATGCGAGAGCAAATGGTCGAGATGGTCCACGCCCTTCAAGACGAAATTTGTGAGACTATTGGAATCCTTGATGAGAATCACTATCGCGAGGATTTGTGGGATCGTGAAGAAGGAGGAGGTGGACGAAGCCGAGTTTTTTCCGATGGAAAGGTCTTCGAAAAAGCCGGTATAAACGTAAGCGTCGTGCACGGTACCCTTAGCCCGGAAGCAGCAAAAAAAATGGGTGGAGGCCACAATCTTGATGAAAACGACTTGGATTTCTTTGCAACTGGAATAAGTCTGGTCCTCCATCCGCACAATCCGATGGCCCCAACCGTTCATGCCAACTATCGCTATTTTGAACGTGGCGCAGGCGAAGTTGAAGGGAGTTGGTGGTTTGGCGGTGGTTCAGATTTGACACCATCGTATCTCTTTCCTGAAGATGCGGTTCATTTTCATCAAGTACACAAAGATGCTTGTGATCGCCACCCGATTGCAGATTACAACCGCTTCAAAACATGGTGCGATTCGTATTTCCACATACCACACCGTAAGGAAGGACGAGGCGTCGGTGGAATCTTTTTTGACAACATCCATGGTGAGAGTAAACAAGAATGCTTTGAATTCGTAAACGACTGCGCTCACCAATTTCTATCCGCCTACATTCCGATTTTGAAGCGAAGAATGGACTTGCCCCACACTGAAGAACACAAGAAGTGGCAGATGATTCGTCGCGGCCGCTATGTTGAGTTTAATCTCGTCTACGACCGAGGCACAAAATTTGGATTGACAACAAACGGACGTATTGAAAGCATCTTGATGTCGCTTCCCTTGACGGCCCGATGGGAATATTGTCACGAGGTGCCTGTCGGCTCGGAGGAAGAACGCTTGATTGACGTTCTGCAAAATCCTGTTGATTGGTTGGGCGGGTGATGTTTTGCACTCCATTGAGGATTGGATACGATACGGTGACGAACTGCGAAGACCGCTTCTTGTTGCTCCCAATCTGGCTGGTGCATCAAAAATATGCATTGTCGGTGGAGGTCTCTCGGGTCTATCGATTGCTTACCGAATAGCATCAAAACGACCGGATGTTGAAATCGAAATTCTCGAAAAAAGCAAACGATGCGGTGGAACCATCGAGACCTGGAACCAAAATGGATGGTTGTGCGACGTTGCAGTGAACGCTGCAAGACCCCATCCTGCTTTCTGGAGGCTTGTATCCGATTTAGGACTTAGCAACCTTTTCTCAGGTTCCAATCCTAAAGCAACAACACGGTGGGTGATAAGCAACAACAACAAATCCAAACTTTCGATGTTAACGGCCATCAAAATGGGACCGTTTCGATTGCTTCGCTCGATTCGTTCCTCGCGAAGAGGTGGAACGTCTGTGGCCGATGTCATTCCAAATTCGTCCATTGCTGATGCGATGACCCTCGGTATTGTCAACAATGTTTCAAACCAAGTGGATGCTGATTTCCTTGTCCCTGCGTTAACAAGATTCGGTAACGAACCGCCTTTGAAACGATCACGTATCAAAAAAAGAATGAACAAAACCTATCCGCTGTTCACGCCCAAAAAGGGGTCAACCGCATCGTTTGAGGGTGGAATGCAGACCCTCATCGATGCACTTGTAGCACATCTGGAAAAGCAGCCGAACGTGGATTTCCATTACGGTCATGACTGCGCTGATCCAAAAACTGTTGCCGAAACTCGAGGCGTCCCTCTGGGTGCAGTTGTGTGGTGCGGTCCGCTAACAAGAAAACCTGACCAATTTACGGAGTTGGACATTTATGTTGCAGGCTACACTGTAAAAGCAGCATCAAACGTACCTCTTGGATATGGAACGTTGATTCCAGATGAGAACATTCCGATGAGTGGTATTCTTCACGAAAGCGACGTTCATCAATCTCCAAGAGCGCCTTCAAAGCATCGATTGTTTAGGATAATGGCACCTTGCAACCGTGGGGGTGATGAGAAATCCATCCGAGCCAGTCTCAAACAGCATCTCTGTGCTGAAGATCCTGTTCTGTTTCAAAAAATTGGGCAGCGAAAAATTCCGGTTTATCCTCCTGGATACATGGCTGCTCTTAACGCCGAAAGCGTTGAATGGACACGAGCAGGTTGGTTTTACAGCGGCGTTTCAGTGACGCACGTTGTTGCTGAAGCGGAGCGCATTGCCGACTTGTTTTAGGAAACAAGAAGTTTCCTGAATCGTCTCTTGATGAGTGATTCAAGTCCATCAATCCAGTGATCACTATCGTTGAGACATTTCACGACGGTGAGATGTTCTCCGCCCATATCGATGAAGTCTTCTCGTAATTCGATATCGAGTTCCTCAAGAGTTTCCAATCCGTCTGCAAGGAAGGCTGGTGCAACAACGACGATGTTTTTGATGCCTCGTTCAACCAGTTCTTCTACCTTGCTTGTGGTAGCTGGTTCAAGCCATTTCACTGGACCCAATCGGCTCTGATAACTCATGGACCATTGGTTGGGGGTAAGGCCAAGTTTTTCCACGACAGCCATCGTTGTGTCACTACAGTGTCGGCCGTAACACAATCGGTTTGCATCGCAAACCACTTCACAGCAGTTGTTGACCTTTTGACAATGCTTTTTGCTTGAATCGATTCGCTTTACATGTGAAATTGGCAAGCCATGGTACGAGAACAACAGGTGTGCGTCGTCGTTCAGATAGGGACGAATCGATTCAGCCAACGGTTCAACAAACTCATTCTCTGTTTCAAAGTGTCCTAGCTCGAGTATTTCTGGCGTCCAGTCCATCGCTTTGAGTTGTTTGTACGCATGCTTGGTAGCCGACTCTGTTGTGGCTTGAGCATAGTGTGGAAACAGTGGAGCCAACAGCAGACGAGTCACACCTTGGTCACGCAGCGATTCTAGACCAGAACGAATGCTTGGATTTCCGTATCGCATACCGACTTCACACGAAGTGTCGTCCATTCGAAGGCTCAATTTGTCGCAAATTCGTTGCGTGTAAACTCGAAGAGGTGAGCCACCTTCCATCCATATGCTCTTGTAACGAGGTGCGATTTTCTTTGGCCTCGTACGCAGAATGATTCCTCGAACAAGCAAGTGCCGGAGCGGTGCTGGAATGTCAATCACATCTGGATCAAGAAGGAACTCTTTGAGATAGGATTTGACCGATTCGATGGTGGGTTCATCAGGCGTTCCTACGTTCATCAGGAGAATCCCGTCACGCCCCATGACACATTCTTATGGCTTCCAAATGTAAAGTTATGTTTAGAAAAATCCTGATTTCAATCGTGCTCAGGGCTGGTTTACGTGGCTGGAACCCGACTCATCATTTTCAGTTAACGCTGGTCTCAGTCGACTCGTAGATGAGCTTGTTGCTTGCTGCATCTAGAACCTTGACTTGAATGGTGCAAGCGGTGGAGCAAAGGTCACTATCTCCTTCGCTGATGGTGATTTCTTCACTGAATCCCCACTTGCCGTCGTCGATGCTGTCTGAGACTACACAACCGTCGCCGGTTGCTTTGCCTGGGTTGGTGCACTCTGTGTAAGCTCCACCAGCAGACAACTGTACGATGACAGTTGCCCATGATAGGTCTTCACCAGCGTCCATTGCGACATAAACGAGATCCTGTCCTGCATCGGAAGTTAGTGTGCCCGATGCGTCGGTTACACTAAAGTCGTACATGGAAAAGTCTCCGTC
>CALBFP010000207.1 GCA_937894115.1 uncultured euryarchaeote | reverse complement strand
CAGCCACATTCCACAAGGAGCCGTTTCCAGTTGTTTGGTTGATGAATTGCGGTGCGAGGTAAACCTCGGTGTTGTTCGTGAGCGTGTTGTTCTCTGGGTTGTACTGGAACGGACCAGGCGCCTCGTCGTTGATGGTGATGTTGATGGTGGCCGAGGTTGAACCTCCGCTGTTGTTGGCCCAAACTGTGTAGGCCACTGGACTGGTTTGCAAGACTGTTGCAATACCCCAGATTGTTCCGTTGCTGGTTCCAAAGTTGAGGCCATTAGGCAAGGTCGCGTTGATTTCCCACGATGTGATGTCACCTGAACCCGTCAGTGTTGCGTTCAGCGGCAGGCCACTGCCCTGGTTGCCCTTGGTCAGCACGAGAGTGCTTGGTGTGTACGACAAGGTTGGCACTTCATCGTTCACCGTGATGTTGATGCTTGCGTTGAATGAACCACCGGTGTTGTTACCGTACACGGTGTAATTTGTGGTCGTCCATAGCTCGGTTGCTGTTCCCCAAATCGTTCCATTGTTGGTGCCGAAGTTGAGACCTGCAGGCAAGGTACCCATCAAGACCCAATCTGTTGGAGCGTCTGCTGGATGGTTGGTGGTTGGCACAAGCGGTAAGTCACTACTGACGGTGTTGTTGGTCAATGTGAGGTTCTCTGGGTTGTAGATGAACGAAGGTGCCCGAGCATCGACGGTGATGTTGATGTAGGTCGTACTCGAACCGCCGCTGTTGTTTGCGGTAATGGTGTACATGGTTCTGTTCATTTGGACATTCGCTATTCCAGAAATGGTACCTGTGGATTGCGAGAAGCGCAGCCCACTCGGCAGGGCTGGAGAGATACTGTATCCGTAGATTATCGAACCTGTTCCTGTGAACAGATTGCCGTTGCTTTGGTCGTGATAGACAGTTGAAATCACGTCGTTGTCATCGATGAAAATATCCGGCCTCGGTTGTTGAATGTACGACATTGCTGGTGTGATGAAGCCACCGTTCCATGACGTGCCGTTGTGGTTGTAGTGGCTGACATGTCGGTAGTTGCATTGAGGATAGCAACCGTATGAAGCGGCCATCACATGCGGGTGATCATTGCTGTCCAACGCAATCCGAGTGTCAACAACCGTTCCTCCCAGTGAGGCAATTGTGCTGCTCTGCCACGAGCCCGAAGCGTTGGTTGAATAATACAACCCTTGGTATTTTGAATAGGTTACATGGACATGATCGTTCGAATCAATCGTGATGTCTCCAGATTTATACATACTCGAGTGGGAGAAGAGGTTCGTGAACGTGTTGTTGTCGTATTTTACAACGTTTACTCCCCAAATATATGTGTTGTAGATGATGTGCGGTACATCCTCGCTGTTGAGAGCAATTTGTGGGTTTTCTGCCCTGTACCCTCCCGTACCACTGGCCACCGATGCACTGGACCAGGAACCACTTTGATTGGTGAGATAACGCAAGTCATTTGAATTCCCTCCTTGACCAGCGGTGGTGTACGTGAAGTGAAGGCTGTCGTCACTGCCTACAGCCATTTTGAAATCATCTCCATCGAAGCCTCCGGAGAAGTTGTAGACGTCGCTTGACTGCCATGAACCGTATTTGTTCGTGGCGTGATGGATGTAAGCATACGGATAGGTGTAGGTATAATGTCCGATGTGGAGATGTCCATCCTCATCGATCTCAAGTGCAAATGGGACACCACTCACATGGTTGGTTGAAACGGTCTGCGTACCGTTGAGATAGGTGCTGTAGAGGTCTCTGTTGCACAACACATGACGCGTGCCCTCATGATCGCTCACCACGAAGAGTGGAGGTCCATTGGTTGATGAGCAAAATGAAGCGGTCTGCATGTTCCCACCGGTGTTGGTCGGTGAAAGCGGCAAATCGCTGCTCGTTGTTGCCCTTGTCAAATTGAGTTCGTTCGGTGAGTAGGAGATGTTCGGGGCATCTGGGTTGATGGTCACGTTCACATAAGCGATGGATGAACCACCTGAATTATTGGCATAAACGGTGTATTGCGTCTTTGGAAGAAGAATCCCTGGCGTTCCACTGATGACACCATTCACCGTATTGAAGTGGAACGCTGGGCCTGGATATGGTGAAATCTCCCAACTCGTCACCGCTCCTCCGGTGTTGGTCGGACCTGAATGTGGACTGATCGAAACGTTGAGTGTTCCAACAATGTCATCGTTCGAGTAGGAGATTGAAGGAGCAACATCGTCGACAACGATGGTGATTGTCGTCGTATTGGCTCCACCGGTGTTGCGCGCCGTAATGGTGTAGGTTGTGTTGGTTGAAACTGCTGTTGGTGTTCCTGAAATCTCACCGCTTGTGAAGTTCAAACTCAATCCAGCAGGCAATGCTGGACTGATGGAATAGCCGTACACATTCCAAGGATGGACGCCTTGAAGAGCTGCATACTTCAAATCACCATTGGTGGCATCATAGTAGGAAATGTGCACATCGCCGTTTGAATCAACAGCGATGGATGTGCCTTCATTGCCCACCTTTGTATCCCGGTCAATGAATTTGATGACATTTCCAACACCTGTTTGGATGGAGGATTGCATGTTGGATGCATATTTGAGGTCCTTGTTTGTAGCATCATAGTAAGAAATGTGTACAACGTCATTCGAGTCGACGGCAATGGAGGTGTACTGGCCCACCGTCCCAACCGAGTCAACCGTGGTGTTGGCCCAAGAACCACTCTGATCGGTTGCGTACTTGAGGTCGCCATTGGTGATGTCATGGTACGAAATGTGTACAGCGTCATTCGAGTCGATAGCGATGGATGTACGGGATCCAACGTTTCCAACGGAATCAATCGTGCTGTTGGTCCACGACGATGCAGATGTACACGAAGAGGAACAGGTCGCATACTTCAGGTCGTCATTGGTGGAATCACGGTATGAAATGTGCAGGGCATTGTTGGAGTCGGTGGCGATCGAGTTGTATTTGCCCACATCGCCGTTTGAATCAACGGTGACTTTAGACCAAGACGATGTTGATGAACAAGAAGAAGAACACGTCGCATACTTCAGATTCTTTTTGCTGCTTCCATAATCATAGTAGGAAATGTGCACTACATCATTGGAGTCTACAGCTATAGAGGTATGAGAGCCTACTTCCGCATTACCATCTGCAATCGTATTCACCCATGAACCACTCTTATCGGTAGCATACATGAGATGTCTGTAGAACATGGAATGATAGTCATAGGAAATGTGTACGTAACCCTCGGAATCAATCGCAATCGAGGTGTATCGACCCATTTGGGAATTGGTGTTTACCGTTGTATGAACCCAAGATCCGCTCTTATCGGTAGCATATTTCAGCTTCGTATTGGTAGCATCATAGTAGGATATATGCTTGAATCCATAGGAATCAATGACGATGGAAGAATATTCTCCAACGGTGCCAGTTGAATCGATGACGGTTGACAGAATCGCACCACCGGCATTGGTTGGTGTCGCAGTTGGTGACATGGCCGTGCCTTTGGTCAATTCAAACCAATCCGGTGAATAAGAGATGTCAGGGGCTTCATCGTTGATGGTTATGTTGACCGTGGCTGAGGATGAACCGCCGCTGTTGTTCGCCCAAATTGTGAACGTCTTGAACGTCATCAATGAAGTCGGAGTTCCCCATATGGTTCCGTTGCTCGTTCCGAAGTTCAGGCCTGATGGCAGGCTTGGGCTGATGGCCCAGGAGATGATTGTCCCCGAACCCGTTACCGTCGCATTCAGCGGCAAGTCCGTACTGGGTTGGCCCTTGGTGAGTGTGATGCTCGATGGAGAATACGAAAGCGTTGGTAATTGATCATTGATTGTGATGTTGATGCTCGTGGTTGAACTACCGTTGGCGTTCGTTGCTGTGATGTTGTACCACGTGGTGGTGCTCAACGCTGTCGGTGTGCCCCAAATCGTACCGTTGTTGGTCCCAAAGTTCAGGCCTGCAGGGAGGGAAGGCGATATCGACCAGTTGGAGGGTTGGCCAACAATGGCCCCTGCAGCGTTGTTCATTTGGCCGTAGGAATACGCTGTTCCGTTGTAGTAACGGAGGTACAGGCTTCCGTTGATGCTGTGGATATCGCCAACAGGGTTGGGGAATTGCCCGTCGTAGTTCGTGTACAACGTCGTGCCGTTGGTCGTACCATCGGTGCTCCAGAGACCCAGGATGCTGTCGGAATTGCTGAAGTATTGCGTGCCACGCAAATACAACACGTTACCTATCACAACACTGGTGGCGCTGGAGGGGTAGCCAACAAAGCCAGATTTGACCAACTGCGTGCCAGCGTTTGTTCCATCGGTTCGCCAAAGGCCGGTGTCAGTGTTCGCAGTTCCTGTCTTCGCAGAGAAGTAAAGGTAATCTTCCGTTGATGCTAACAGAGAGACAAGTCCAGAATTCGTTCCTGTGTAAATGTCTTTCACCATGACGGTTCCCGAGGCCGTTCCGTCCGTCTTCCACAACTCGTATCCCTTGCCGTTCGCAGAGCGGCTGAAGTACAGCTCATCGTTGAACAATTCAAGGCCGAGGTTGTGGCCTGTGTCACAGACAAACGACGTCGTTCCAGCGGCCGTTCCGTTGCTTCGGTACAAACACTTGCCGTTTCCGCTATATGGATTGCCATTGGTCAGGAACCAAAGCCAGCCATCATAAACGATTAAATCGCTTGGGTTGGTCATTCTCGGTATATTGAATCGCTGACCGGGCGTGAGATCGACAAGAAGGCTTAGACCCGAACTGTTGTACATCAGCACCTCTCGTCCGTTATAATTCCAAAAGCCTGAACCGTAGAACGAACCGTTGTACTCTACGGCGCTGTGGAAGATGCAGTTGTAGTTCGTACAAGCCGAGTTTGTGGCTTTCACGGTCCCGCTGGATGTACCGTTGGTTTTCCAAATCTCAACACCACTGCTGGTATATCGTGAAGAAAAGTGAACCTCATCGTTGAAGACAAAGAAGCTGCTTGGGCTTGACGAGGAGGTTCCTGAGACAATGTCCTTGACCATGCTTGTCCCAGCGGCGGTACCGTCGGACTTCCAGAGTTCTATACCGGTGCTGTTGGTTGATGCTTGGAAATACATCGTGCCGTTGTGAACAATGCGATGGGTGCATGAACTTAATGAAAGGTTCGTAGCAAGCACGTATGGGTTGCTGGTTGAGGCCGACAGGCTTGTGTTGAACGCCCACATTCGATAGTCGTTTGTTCCGAAAATCAACAAATTACCGTATGTGCATGCCCCAGAAGCTGAAAGCGTACCGGCGCCCAAAATGGATGAGATGTTACCTGTTTGACCGAGCAACGTCGGCGTGATCGTGTAGGAGGTACCGTTGGTTAGCGTGTAGTTGTCCGGACTGTAGTCAACGTTCGGTGTTGGCTCGTTGACGGTGAGTATCAAGGTCGTATTTACAGAACCACCTGAGTTGTTGGCAAACACGGTGTAGGTGGTGGCGCTCATGTTTGACAGTGGGCGGCCGTGGACGGTGCCGTTGTCGAAGGAAAGACCTGACGGCAATGCTGGTGAGATGGTCCATGAAACGACAGCACCTCCAGTGTTGGTTGCTGATACGTTGGCCATGGTGTACCCTCGAA